>JBEKFD010000099.1:0-16669 GCA_050013495.1 Occallatibacter sp.
GAAAACTTCCAGGGCTCTTCGGCTGCGCGGTCGATTTGCGGTGCGGTAAAGTCCTCCACGCGGTAAACGTCGTAGGGCTGCTTCAGGTAGCCGAGTTCCGGCTTCGTCAGCTCGTCGGTCATGGGCCAGGCAGAGAGCACCGTCGCCCCAGGGTAGCGCTTGTTGAGCTGCGCGATTGCCGTCTCATGCAATCGCACAACGTGGACAAAGGCCAGGTTGTCCTCGGGCGCAAATCCATACGGCGGATTGAAGAACAACCCCACCAGGAATGCCGCTGCTGAAAACAGGGCCAGACCTTGCCAATATGGAACGCGCCGGTAAAACGTTGCCACCGCAACCAGCAGCACCAGCGGATACATGGGCAGAAGATAGCGCGTGAGCAGCGCCCCGCCCAGCACGCTGAACAGCAATGCGTTAACCAGCAACAGCAGAAAGATCCGCCGCAGCGCCGGCTTACCGATCGCGGCCCGCTCATGTCCATCCGCGTCCGGACGCGGAGCCAGGAGCAGCGCGGCGAAAGTCATGAGCACCGGCACGAAAAGGTTCATGTGCGCAGTCAGGTGCAGAATGCGATGGCCAAAGGCCGCAAGAATCCGCACCGGCTCAAGGTTAGCCTGCGCGTTGTAGCGCACAAACTCGGGATTGCCGAAGACGAATCCGGTCTTGGTGTAGTGGTATGCATACCAGCACGTCAAGGGCAGCACGCAGCTTGAGAGCCAAGCCGCCTCTCGCCACAAGCGCAACCGCAAAGGCGGCCTGGCGCGAAATCCATCCCATATGCACACCGCGGCCAGCGTCAATGGAACTGCAATCGCCGTCTCCTTGCACAGGGCTGCAGCCGCAAACCACAACGCCGCCGCCCACGGCTTGCGGTCCCGGTCAGGAAGCGCGTAGACCAGTCCCCACAGCGTGCAGGCTGCCGCGAAGATGTCGGCGTGCGCCAGCATGCTCTGCGCAAACCAGATGGGATAAATGCCCGTAAGCACCACGGTCCAAAAAGCCACGAGCCCGACACCGACCAGACGCATGGCCAACCGGCCCACCGCCAGCAGGCCCACCGCCGCGACCATTAGAACCGCTTCGCGCGTTACCTCGGGATAGAATCCGGAGAACTTCCACCACAGTGCCAGGTAGATGCTGGCGAGGGGCGGATGCGCGTTGGTCAGTGTCGTGAACGGGATCAGCGATCCGGTGCGAAAGAAATCCCAGGCGGCGGGGATATAATAGCCGGCTTCATCCCAGTAATAAGGCAAGCGCAACAGCGTGAAGTGCGCGGCGTAGAGCGCTGCAAACACCACCGGAAAGATCATCCAGAGAGGCAGTGGTTCATCCAGCCTTGGCTGCATCAGTCTCTTCCAGCGCAACGCATCGCTCCCTGGCCAAGTCTTGAAAGGCTGGGGCAGAAAGAGCCCCAGTCCCCGATCCCTAATCCCTGTTCCCTGTTTTCAGTTCACCGGCCCTTGCGGGAAATTGTGCCCGTGCGGCTCCAGGTTTAGGACGCCGAAGGCCTGCTCGTACTGGGCCAGGTTCTGTCCCAGCACATTCCACAGCGCCTTGGCCTGTTGCGGACTCAGGAAGATTCCCTGGTGATTGCGGATGTTCACCTGCTCCGGGCTGTCGCTCGAGGCCAGGCCGAAAACAAGCTGGAAATCCCACACGCTCACGCGAACTTGCACGCTGTTGGCATAGGACTCGCGGTAGTCAGAGGTCTGGGCAGTATTCAGTTGGGGCTGTTGTTGCGCGGATGGACTCATGGTTTCACCAGCTTACTCCCGCTCGCTTGGATGGGACCAGTGCGGGCGGAATCCCTGGAATGAAAGTGACTCTGCCCGTATCCGTCAAGCAGTTCTTATTCGGGAACCCGTCACTTTAGTCACTCCAAAATGACCATAAAGTGCCATCTGTTCAAACTTACGTAATAGATATACTCTGCGTACAAGGAACCGGAAAATTGCCGATAAGTACCTTGTTGGGCCAAGTTAGCGAGCCTGAGGAAAAGTGGGTTTTCATGCCAATGCCGAGGATAAATATGTTGGAGAATCAGATGATTTTGCGCGCCAGCCACACCACGCCACGAGCCACCAACTTCAAGACTCCACGGGGTGTCTACCCCTGGCCTGCTGCGACTGTTCAGCAGGCGCCGGCGCGCAAGCGGCGCGGCATTCTGGCTTTGGCGGCTCTGCTCCTGGCGGCTACCGGAATGCAGGCACAGTCCGTCTTCCCCAACGAGAACCTGGGCGTCGCGGTCACGCAGACCGTTACGGTCACGGGCAGCGCCTCGCTTGTCGGGTCTACCAGCGTGAGCAAGGTGGAAGTGCTTACCAGTGGATTCAGCGGGCCGGAGTTCACCAAGGGCGCGGGCCTCTGCGACACCGCAACGGTCTCTGCCGGCAGCCAGTGCACTGAGACGGTAACCTTCACTCCTGCATATCCCGGCCTGCGCCTCGGCGCAATTGTGCTTCTCGATTCGAGCAGCAATGTTCTGGGCACGGCCTATCTCTCCGGTGTTGGCGTGGGCGGGCTTGACGTTCTCACTCCCGGCAACGTGATTACAGTAGCCGGCACATACCGAACCTTTACTTCAACCCAGGACGGAATCCCGGCAACGAAAGCAGATCTGGATCAGCCGTCGAGTTTCGCTTTTGACGGGGCCGGCAACCTGTACATTGCAGACAGCGCCCACAACAAGATTCGCATGGTCTGCTCCACCGGCACTGTGACCATCGCCGGTACCACCTGCCCAGGCGCCGGAATCATCACCACCGTCGCCGGAACGGGTGACGCGGGCAACGTGGGCTATCCGGGACCGGCAAAGGACTGCACCCTGAGTTCGCCCAACGGCATCGCGCTGGATGGCGCGGGCAACATGTACATCGCAGACACCGGCAACAACGTCATCCGCAAGATTGCCGCGTCCACGGGAATCATCAGCACTTTTGCCGGGAACGGCACTCCAGGGTTCGGAGGGGACGGCCTTGTCGCGACAGCCGGGGCGGTGGAGTTCAACGGGCCTGTGGGCGTGACCGCAGACTCTCAAGGGAACCTTTATATCGCCGACCTCGCCAACCAGCGCATTCGAAGGATCGATGCTGTTTCCAACATCGTCACCACAGCGGCAGGCAACGGAAAACTGAGTGGAGCCGGCGACGGGAAAGGGACCTATTCGGGCGACAGTGGGCCGGCAATCGACGCCGGCCTCAGCCTGCCCAATGCGGTTGCGTTCGACCTCTTCGGCAACATGTTCATCCCCGACTCGGCCAACAATCGTATCCGCGTAGTGAAGGCAGTCAGCGGAGCCATCACCCCGGCAAGCGTGATCACCACCGTCGCGGGTACGGGCGGCGCGGGCAATGCGGCATGCGTCAACGGACCGACAAATTTGCAGAACCTGAACGATCCCTCCGGCATCGCGCTCGATCCCGCCGGGAATCTATATATATCCGATACCCAGGACTCCTGCATTCGCAAGGCAAATGTCACCGATGGGCAAATGACGACGATCGCCATCAACGGCGCCACCGCCGTCAACCTCGCCGGCACATTGGACTCGGCGCAGGCGTATGCTCCCGTTGGCATCGGCGTCGATGGTCTCGGTAATGTGTTTTATGCCGACTTTTACGACATGATTGTGGATGAGATACAGAGTAACAAAGCAGTTCTCAATTTCATCGCAACGCCAGTCCGGCAGGGAGATCAATCCACGGCTTTACCCCAAACCGTGGAAAACGATGGAAACGCATCGTCGGAGCTGACCTCGGTCACGCCCGACAAGAATGCCGCGGTCGATGCCAAGAGCACAACCTGTGTGCCGCCGTATCCGTTTGGCCTGGGGGAAGATGCCGATTGTGTTATCGGCGGCATCTTTGCGCCTTCCGCCGCAGGCAATCCGCTGCTCGGCAACATCGATGTGGCCGATAACACCATCAACACACCACTGGATATCGTGCTCGCGGGCGATGCGACCGCAGTCAACTCCACCACCATCGCGCTCACGGCCGCCCCCGACCCCGCCCCGGCAATACAAGTTGTGACCTTCACGGCCACCGTAAGCACCGGCGCCAACACCGGCATTCTCACGGGAACTGTCAGCCTGACTGATACATTCAATGGCGTCACCACCCCCTTTGGATTGCCTATCGCGGTAAACGCATCCGGCGTTGCCGTCTTCGCTACCGGCAATCTGGCCGTGGGTGTGCACGTCATCTCCGCCTCGTATAACGGCGACAGCACCCACTTTGCCTCAACCGTCCCGGCAACTTGGACCGAAACCATCTACGAAGTCACCAAGGTGGTGGTCACGGCCGTTCCCGCCAGCCCCTCGCAATTGGGCGCAAGCGTAACCTTCACAGCGACGGTATCGGTCACGGATGGCGGCACAGTGCCGCTGGATGGAACCGTCACATTCACTGACAGCCTGGCTGTTCTGAGCGGGAACACCGTCAATATCACCGGTGGCGTGGCCACCTTTACCACCAATGCGCTGGTGGAAGGCGTGAATGTGATCACTGCCACCTACACGCCAGCGACAACCAATCTGATTCAAGGCAGCGTGGGCACTCTCAAACAGGATGTCGTCACCTCCGCGACCATAACTCTAACGTCGGCGCCCAATCCATCCATCTATGGAGGAGCGGTGACCTTCACAGTCACAGTGCCGGACTCCGGAAGCCTTGCCGCCACGGGGAAGGTGAACATTGTCATCGTCCCGGTGGGCCAAAGCTCGCCGACCTACCCGTTGACCCTGACGCTTTCGGGAAATCCGGCGACCGGCACGGCCACCATCTCCACGCTGCCGGTGGGCTCCTATAACGCAACAGCCACCTACGTTGGAGACAGCAACTTCACCTCTGCTACGGCCACTCTGGCCGCTCCCCAGGTGGTGAACCAGGTGGCCACCACAACCGCGCTGGCCGCCACGCCCGCGCAGGGCATCGCGGGCAAACCCGTGGCCATTACCGCAACCGTGACGGCCGCTTCGGGCACGGTCACACCAACCGGAACTGTGACGTTCACAGATACCTTCAACGGAACCACGGTCACGCTGGGAGCGGCAATCGCCCTGACCAAGACCGGGACTGCGACCATCAATCCCGCGGCCCTGGCGCCTGGGACGCATTCCATCCTGGCCACCTATTCGGGAGATACGGACGACGCGGGCAGCACTGCAACACTCTCGCTGATTGTGGTTCAGGCCACGACGACAACCACCGTAACTGCCACGCCAAGCCCGGCCACCGTGCAAGGCACCATCACCTTCTCGGCAACCGTAACAGGCAACGGCGCAACTCCCACGGGCACGGTCAACTTCCTCGCCAACGGAAGCATCGCGCTGGGCACCGGCACTCTTGACGGAAGCGGCAAGACCTCGGTCACCTACTCCGCTCTTACTGCCGGCAGCTATCAGATCACGGCTGTCTATAACGGGGATGCCAACGATGCGGGCAGCACATCCCCCGCCATCACCGAGGTGGTGGGATTGCTTCCAACCACCACGGACCTGAGCAGCGCGTCGACCACCGGCGCCAATTCGCAGACGATTCTCGTAGCTACCGTTCAGAACAGCGGCAGCGTGGGACCGGCGCCGACCGGGTCGGTAACGTTCACCAGCGGCACCAACGTCATCGGAACCGCCCCGTTGAATGCGGACGGAGTCGCCACTCTGACTCCCAACCTGGGCGCCGGCACGTACAACATCATCGCGTCCTACCCCGGCGACACCTTGCATGGCCCATCCCAATCGGCGCCCATCACCGTAACCAGCCTGGGCACATCGTTTACGCTGACCGTCACTCCGGCAACCGTGAGCGTCGCCACATCTCAGAACGCAACCGTTACCGTAACCCTGACATCGGTGAGCGGCTTCACGGATACCATCGGCCTGGGTTGCGGATCGCTTCCCGCAGGCGTGAACTGCCACTTCTCCAACATTTCACTCGCGCTGGCGGCGAACGGCACCTCCACCGCCCAACTGGTCATCGACACCAACAATCCGCTCGGCGGGGGCGCGTCGGCCATGAACAAGCAACCGGGGCGGCGGAACGTGGAAATGGCCGGCTTGTTCCTCCCCTTCAGCCTGTTCCTAGGTTGGATCCTGTGGCGTTTCCGCAAGCGTCATGCCAGCATCCTGGGCACGGTGCTGCTGCTGGTTCTCTCTGGCGCAGCCATGCTGGCCACCGGTTGCATCGGCTTCACCCAGAGCAGCGCGGCGGCCGGCACTTACACCATTCAAGTAGTCGGTGTAGGCGCCAACAGCAACGTGACCGAATACCAGAACGTAAAACTCACTATCACCCAGTAAGAACCCACTCCTGAGGCACGGGCAAGGAACAGATGAAAAGCTCAAATCAATTCGAAAAAGTGTCCCGCGAGAAGCTGGGTATCGCACAAGTGCGCCATGCACTCTTCATGGCCGTTCTTCTGGCCGCTGTCCTTGGCCTGGCGCGCACCGCTTCTGCCCAGGTGGTATTCACCGGGGACAAAGGCGGCTACTCTCTCACCGTCGGCGCCACGGCCTCAGGCTACCAGGTGCAATATGGCCAGCAGAAGCTTGCCGGCTTCGGCGGTGTGGTCGATCTGGACACACGGCGCCGCCTCGGGATCGAAGCCGAGGGCCGCTGGCTGTTTTATAACAGTCCCGATCAAACGCAGGTCAAGACCTGGATGGGCGGAGCCCGCTACCACTTCTCAAGAGGAAAATTCCAGATCTACGGCAAAGGGCTGATTGGCATCGGCCAGTTCACCTTTCCCTACAACTACGCGCAGGGAAACTACCTGGTGGTTGCGCCTGGCGCCGGAGTGGACTATCGGTGGAAGCGCAAGATCAGCTTCCGCCTGGCCGATTTCGAATACCAGATGTGGCCGCAGTTTACCTACGGCTCTATGGCATCGCTCGGCGTCAACGTGGGGGTCCAGTACCACATCTTCTAGAGAACCTGTCCACGAACTGGAACGTGCCCAGTTCCAACCCGGCACAAATGCTCCGTGCCCATCCATTCGCGCTTTTCGCGAGTGGGTGGGAGACCACAAACCCTGGCCAGCCCCTTTTGAACTCGGCTTCAGGACAGGTTCTTCGATGTTCCAAAGACGTCGCCTGCAACGGCTTTGAGCGGTTGAAGAACGGAAGTCCGGCTCGCCCTCACCGGCCGCCGGATCCGATTTCGTCCCCAGGGCCGATATGCTAACGTATCCTTACACCCCAGCGTCTGCGAAGTGTCTGGCAAGTCCACGGGGCTGGGTTGCCAAAGGACGGCGAGCCCCGGATTCCTGGCGCGGGCAGCATGAGGGCGGATGGGAATACAGGTTGCGCTGCATCACCGGACAGTGTATCGGTACGACAAGGCGATAACCCTCGGTCCACAGGTCATACAATTGCGCCCCGCATTCCACTCGAGGACCCCTATCCTCGACTATTCGCTGAATATAACCCCCCAGCAACACCTCATCAACTGGCAACTGGATCCCCACGCCAACCGTCTGGCGCGCGTTCTCTTCTCGGGAAAGACAAGCGAATTTGTGGTCGAGGTGGATCTGGTCGCCGATTTGTTTCCCATCAATCCCTTCGATTTCTTCCTGGAACCTGGAGTGGAGAATTTCCCGTTCGCTTACGAACCCGCGCTGGCCAGAGATCTTGAGCCGTACCGGCAGTTGGAAGCACCAGGACCGCTGCTCCAGGCATTTCTCGCGGACTTCGTGGGCCGGACCAGTGGCACGATCGCTCTGCTCATCGATTTGAATCGAAAGGTGCGCGGCGAGATTGCCTATGGGACGAGGCTGGAGCCAGGCGTCCAGACCTGCGCAGAGACTCTGGAGAAGCGCTCAGGCTCGTGTCGCGACTCGGCCTGGCTGCTGGTGCAGTGTCTTAGAAATCTGGGCATCGCCGCGCGCTTTGTCTCGGGGTACCTGATTCAACTGGCCGCGGAAGAAGGAGCGCCGGATGGTCCGAAAACCGATTCCGCGGATTTGCATGCCTGGGCAGAGGCCTTTCTGCCGGGCGCTGGTTGGATTGGTTTGGACCCGACCTCGGGCCTGCTCGCCGGGGAGGGCCACATCCCCCTGGTCTGCACTCCAAATGCCGCGCAGGCCGCGCCCATCAGCGGCACCGCGGAGCCGGCCAAAGTCGATTTCAGCCATTTCATCTCCGTTCGCCGCTTGAATGAAACGCCGCGGACCTCCAAGCCATTTACCGACGCAGATTGGCTCCGCGTTCGACAACTCGCTCATGGTGTAGACGCCGAATTGAAGGCGCAGGATGTGCGGCTGACCATGGGCGGCGAGCCCACCTACGTCGGCATCGACGATCCCGAAAGCCCGCAGTGGAACATTGATGCTTTGGGCTCGATCAAGCGGACACGCGGAATCGCCCTCATCCAGGCCCTCCGCGCGAGAATGGCGCCCGGCGCGCTGCTTCATTACGGGCAAGGCAAATGGTATCCGGGCGAGCCGCTGCCTCGGTGGGCGTTGAGCTGTTATTGGCGAGCCAACGGTGTCCCAGTGTGGGAAGCGAAGGACCTGATCGCAAAAGAAGACGGCGACTACGGCTATGGCGCGGCCGATGCGTTCAGGTTCATGCAAGCTCTCACGCGCCGCCTTCAAGTGACCAGCGAAAACGCGTTGCCTGCCTATGACGCGGAAGCCATGACCGAGCCGGTTGGCTATGTCCTTCCCATTCGCCGCCGCCAGCCGGATGGCCATTTGCGCTGGTCCAGTCAGTTGTGGTTCCCTCGCCCGCAACGTCTGACTCTTTCGGCGGGCGACTCGCCCATCGGCTTTCGGATACCCACCGATGCCGTGCCCTGGGTGGCGCCGGACGAGTTAGCCTACGAATTTGACGACGCGCCGTTTGCGGATCGAGCGAAGCTGCCGGCACGATGTTCGCGCCGCATGGATTTGTTCCAGGCGGACCCCGCCCCCGACCCGCTGCCCGCTGTCTCGCGCGCACCGGAAACGGCCCCGGAGCTCATCCGGCCATCGCTGTGCGTGCAGGCCCGCGAAGGCCGCTTACATGTGTTTCTGCCCTATGCGCCCCAGCTTGCGGACTATCTAGACTTGGTCAGCGCGGTCGAGGATACGTGCAGTTATCTGAATATTCCGGTTTGGGTGGAGGGCTACGCTCCCTCGGCCGATCCTCGATTGCGCTCGTTCAGCGTCACCCCCGACCCTGGGGTGCTTGAAATCAACCTGCCGCCTACCAGCAATTGGGACGAGCTCGAACATGTGAATACCCTGCTCGACGAAGAAGCCCGCCGCAATCGATTGACGGCGGAAAAATTCGCATACGACGGCCGCCATCAGGCTACCGGCGGGGGCAGCCACATCGTTGTCGGCGGAGTAACCGTGCTGGACAGCCCGTTTCTGCGCCGTCCTGATCTGCTGCGCAGCATGGTAGCCTTCTGGCAGAATCATCCCTCGCTGTCCTACCTGTTTTCAGGCATGTATGTCGGCCCCACCAGCCAGTATCCGCGCGTGGACGAGGCGCGCATGGACGCCCTGTATGAGTTAGAGGTTGCCTTCAGCAATCTGCCCGCGGATAATTGCCCAGCCTATATCGTCGATGGATTGTTTCGTAACTTGCTTGTGGATGTTACAGGGAACTCGCACCGCGCGGAGTTTTGCGTTGATAAGCTCTTTCCGCCGCCGGGCCACGGATTGCAACTCGGCTTGCTCGAACTGCGCGCATTCGAAATGGCGCCGCACGTAAGAATGAATCTTCTCCAGATGCTGCTCATCCGCGCATTGGTTTGCATGCTCTGGAAAACTCCTTTCAATGGCGGTCTGACGCGCTGGGGCACGGCGCTCCACGACCGCTTTATGCTGCCCCATTTCGTGAACCACGATCTTTACGAGGTGTTGGCCCAGTTGCGAAAGCCCGGCTTCAACTTCGACGAAGCATGGTTCGCCGCGCATCTCGAGTTTCGCTTCCCGAAGCTCGGTTCGGTCGCCGCGGAAGGGATGGAACTCGAATTGCGTCAGGCGCTTGAGCCCTGGAACGTGCTGGCAGAAGAGACCGTCTCCGGCGGGACGGTGCGCTCGGTGGATTCATCGCTGGAGCGCTTGCAGGTGAAGCTATCCGGAGTCACAGGGCTATCGCGCTACGTTGTAACTTGCAACGGCCGAAAGGTACCGCTGCAACTTACCAGCGAACCCGGTGTTGCAGTGGCAGGAGTGCGTTATCGCGCCCGGCGTTTGTCGGCGACCTTGCACCCTACTATTCCAGTGCATGGGCCCCTGGTCTTCAATCTGATCGACCGCCTGACCGGGCGCTCCATCGCGCAATGCACTTACCACGTCGGGCCGCCCGACGGCCGCTTGTACTCGGCTCGCCCTGCCAACGCCGCTGAAGCTGAACAGCGGCGCATGGAGCGCTTTCAGGCAGCGAATACGGCCGTTCCGATGGCCCCGCCCATGGATGAAAGCAACCCGCTCTTTCCTATGACACTGGACCTTCGCCTGCCGCCCCCCAGCGCTCAGTCTCAAGGCGAGATCGCGGGGATCGATTTATGAACGTCGACCTCTATCAGATTCCCCTTCGCTATGGAGCGGTCTACGACGAGTTATCGGCGGACGGAGTAACTCCGCGCCCGCACTGGGCATACTTGATGGAGTCGCTGCAAGCCATAGGTCCTGAGGAGTTAGGCCGGCGTTGGGGACGCGCCGAGCGCCGCATTCGCGAAAACGGAATCACTTACAACATTTATAGTGACCCGCTCGGAGCAAACCGGCCGTGGAAGATCGATATTGTTCCTTTGCTGATTGCAGCGGACGAATGGCGCTTTATCGAAGCCGGAATCATCCAGCGAGCGCAATTGCTGAGCTTGATCCTTGAAGATCTTTACGGTGCGCAGCGCCTTCTCCTGAACGGAGATTTTCCCGCACCCCTTCTCTTCGCCAACCCGGCATTTTTGCGGCCGCTGGTGGGGGTGCCGGTGCCGTCGCACAGTTACCTTCACATGCTGGCCGTCGACCTTGCGCGTTCGCCCGACGGGCAGTGGTGGGTGCTCTCCGATCGCACGCAGGCGCCTTCAGGCAGCGGCTATGCGTTGGAGAACCGCACCATTGTGTCGGATGTTTTGCCCAATGTTTTTCGCACTTCCAACGTGTTGCGCCTCGCGCCTTTTTTCCGCGCGCAGCGCGAAGCGCTTGCCAGCCTTTCCACAGCCAGCAATCCGCGCATCGTCCTGCTCACTCCCGGCCCGCTCAACGAGACTTACTTCGAACACTCCTACATTGCGCGCTACCTGGGATTCACGCTGGTGGTCGGTGCGGACCTGACAGTGCGCGACCGCCGCGTGTATCTCAAGACAGTGGATGGATTGGAAAAGGTCGATGTTATCCTGCGCCGCGTGGATGACAGTTTTTGCGATCCCCTGGAGTTACGAAGCGATTCCCTTCTCGGCGTGCCAGGACTTGTGGATGCGATCGTTGCCGGAAACGTTCGAGTCGCCAATGCATTGGGCAGCGGCCTGATTGAGACTGCTGCGATCATGCCCTTTCTTCCCGGCCTTTCCAGGCAATTGTTGGGCGAGAACTTGAAGCTTCCATCGGTCGCAACCTGGTGGTGCGGTCAGCCCTACGCGCTCGATTGGGTGCTCAATCATCTTGATTCCGTTGTAGTGAAGCCGGCGTTCCCATCGCGCGGACATGAGCCGGTATTCGGCGCCGAACTCGAACCTGAACAGAAGGACAAGTTTGCCAAACAACTGCGCGCCCATCCGCATGAATATGTTGCGCAGGAGCGGGTGGCGCTTTCCAATGCGCCCGTTTGGGACAACGGCCATCTGCATTCTCGCGGCGTGGTGCTGCGCGCGTATGTGCTTAACACAGGAAATGGCTGGACCGCGATTCCGGGAGGGCTGGTGCGCGTGGCGGAGACGGAAGGGTCGGTCGTTTCCATGCAGCGCGGCGGGCACAGCAAAGACGCCTGGGTGCTGTGGGACAGCCCCGTGGATACCTTCAGCATGCTGCACCCGCGCAATGAACCGGTCGAGTTGCGCCGCGACTCGCCTGTTGTTCCGAGCAGCGTAGCCGACAATGTGTTTTGGCTGGGCCGCTACGTGGAGCGGGCGGAAAACACGGCGCGCATTGCGCGTTCCATGATTCCTCGCGTGCGGCGCGCCGATCTGCCGGAACTCGGAAGCCTGATTCGGTTGCATGCCTGCCTGGAGTCACGGCATAGCAAGTTGACCAGGGCCGCGAAACGGCATCCCACTTCAACTGCATTGGAACAGGAACTGATCTCGCTGATTAGCGACGACAAACGTGCCGACAGCCTGGCCTCCACGCTGCAAGAGGTCTATCGCGTGGGCGGCAGCGTTCGCGAGCGGTTGTCCGCGGATATGACGTTTCTCATCGGCCAGTTGCGCGATTCGATTCAGGCCGACGCTTCCACGCAGTTTCCAGAATATCCCGCAATGCTTACCGGCTGCCTGGAACTGCTTTCCGCATTCTCGGGGATGGAACGCGAAAACATCAATCGCGGATTGGGGTGGTTGTTCCTGAGTCTGGGCCGGCGCCTGGAGCGCGCAATCTATCTCACCCGTCAACTGCGCGAGATTACCAGTCCACCACTCGCAGAACGGGATTGGCCGCTGCTGGAGCGGTTCCTCGAAATCGCCGACAGCACCATGACTTACCGGACGCGCTATTACACCACGCTGCAGCCGTTAGCTGTGCTGGACGTGCTGATGGCCGATGAGACTAATCCGCGGTCGTTGGATTTTCAACTCTCCCACCTCGCGGACCTTTATGGAAAGTTGCCGCGACCCGTGCCGGAAGACTTGCAGGCAATGCGAGATGCGCTGGCCGTGCTGCGCGGCTTCGATCTGAGCACGCTTGTGTACCCGCTGCCGGGCGCCGCGACGGTGCCGAAGGGGGCTGAAGGCCTGGCGCGTCTTGCCCGCTTCTTAATTGGTTTGGAGGAGTTACTGCCTTCATGGTCAAATAATCTGTCGAGCAAATACTTCAGCCACGCTCGCACCTTGCCGATCACCGTTGGCCTATGACTTATAAGATCACTCATCGAACCACTTATAAGTACAAATACCCGGTCTCGGCTGGAAACCACGTAGCGTGTCTCAAACCGCGTTCGTTCCCGCACCATCAGTTGGTGGAAAACGAAATCGAAATAAAGCCAACACCCGCGACCTTGACGCAGAGAGTGGATTACTTCGGAAACCTCCTTTGCTTCTTCACGATTCAGGAACCGCACCGGGAACTCGTAGTTGAAGCACGTAGCAAAGTAGAGATTGAAGAATGCTCCACACTGGCAGCGGAGCCGGATCTTCTCTGGAAGGATGCGCTGAAATTACTGGATGGCGATTGCAGTCAGGCTGGCCTCGATGCATCCCAGTTTCGATTCGAATCGCCGCGGATCCGCCTGCGGCCGGAGTTTGCGGCCTATGCACTCAAGTCGTTTACCCCGAAGCGAACGCTTCGAGCGGCTCTCCTTGACTTGACGGCCCGTATCCACAAAGACTTCCGTTTTGATTCCAAAAGTACAAATGTCCGCACTCCTGTCGAAGAAGTATTTCGGAAGAAGCGCGGAGTTTGCCAGGATTTTGCGCATTTACAAATTGCCTGTCTGCGTTCCTTGGGTTTGGCTGCCCGGTATGTCAGCGGATATCTGCGGACTTACCCGCCTAAAGGCCAGCCGAGGCTGGTGGGCGCGGATGCATCCCACGCCTGGGTGTCTTCTTATTGCCCGGGTACCGGCTGGCTTGACCTGGACCCCACTAACAACGTTGTCCCCTCGAATGGGCACGTCACCCTAGCATGGGGCCGGGACTACGGCGACGTAAGTCCCCTTCACGGCTTGATCTTAGGCGGCGGAGCTCACGCACTTACTGTCGCTGTTGACATGGAATTGCTCGAATCCTGATTCTCCAAGTTAGCATAGCTCTCGCATGTCGGGTTGCCGATGTTAAAGCAATGACTCATTCCCTGGAATCCACAACACAGCGAAAGCCAAGCGTGCCGGATCGGTCATAACTTGGAGCCATGAGCAAGAGCTTTCCATGCTGGTCGTTGCGATACGCCTGCGGGAAGTACCAGATAGATCCCTGGGGCTGATAATAGCTTCCGCCGCGCACAATGCCGGCACGGGTGTGCTCGTCAAAATACTCATCGGTCCATTGCCAAACATTCCCAACCATATCCATCACTCCAAATGGACTCGCGCCTGCGGGATGCGTGTCAACATCGTCGGCCGCCCGCAGAGTGCGATCCCGATCCGGAGTTGGCACATCGCTCGGTTGATAGGTATTTCCCCATGGGTACGCGAGATCGCCTTGTCCTTGGGCTGCGTATTGCCATTCCCATTCGTGCGGAAGCCGCTTGCCGGCCCACTTGGCATAGGCCCTGGCATCTTCGATTGAAACCCATGTAACTGGCTTGTTCGCCCACCCATCTGGATAACTCCCATTCTTCCAGTCGCGGAGAAAATTGAGATCGTCTTTGGGATGATAATGCGAAGCATCGAGGAATTCCTTGAACCCGGCATTGGTAACTGGATACTCATCGATGTAGAACGGTTCGATGTGCATTCTGTGCTCGTGATAGCGCCGCGCCGAATCTTCCCATGGATATTGGACATCGAGTCCAACATCGTCACTTCCTTCAATTTCAATACCGTTCACTTTGAAAAGGAACTCGCCCTCCGGAATCCTGATCATTCCTTTCGGCGTGGCGGCCGATGGCGCGGTCGAAGGAATCTCGACGAGTTGCTGAGGAAGAGCTGTCCATTGGTGCGAGTAACTCGCCAGAGAAGTTACGGTCAGGGACTGCATACGAGTCATTAACTCCCGCATTGCAGGACCCGGGTCGCCCCTAGTGGCCAAAACGGCGCCGAAGCCATGCGCCTCGATGAGGAACGATAGCATCGAGTTATCTCCTTCGCGTTCCGGCTTCAATTCGGACCCATGATACAAGTCAAAGTAGCGCATGCCTTCCTTTGCCGGGACCGTCAATTGCGGACCGGACACGTCGTATTCATTGCGATTCACGATTGTCCAGACAGTCTCGTCATGCAGGGGCCAGCGGCTGGCGAAGATTCCGAAGGAGTGGGTCGGGTAATACGGCTCCCATTCCTTGCTTATCAGAAAGGGTGCAACTCCGCGTTCGATGGTAGCCATTCGCCTGGTAGCTTCCGCATCCCGCGGCGTAATGCCATTCCAAATGCCCCAGATATTCTCCCAGCTTTCCCACCCGATGCCGTTGAAAAATGCAAACTGCAGATCGTCTGTCTTGTTGCGATTCCAGCGATCGGAGATGTTGACCATATGCCGGCTTTCAAGCCACTTGTAGCGATCGACCTGCGGAGCGAAATTAAATGAGTACTGGCCCCAGGTCATCACGTCCCATGCAACCGCTTCGTCAGCTGGCGCCCCTTCCGGCTCGAACCCCAGCGGATGGCCCGTAGACTCGCTGGCGAGAGCAAACGCCAGCGGCACACCATCTTGCGTGTCCCCGTTGATCCCGTCGGCATCCAACTCCTTCATGAAGTCTGCAGTCGCTGTCGACCACGGCGCGCCGGGATCACGAGTTCCCTGGTCCCACATCATCATCGGAAAGAGCACTCGAACGCCGCGGCGATGAAAGTCTGCGATCATCTGCTTGACGCCCGCGGCCCCGCCCGGCATTGTGCGAACCATGTCCTGTTGATTGCGGTCGTCCATGCCCATGTTTGGATAGGTCGGCCAGATAAGTACCGCATCGATTCCGCCATAGCGCTTCTCCAGATCGTCGAGATAGCGATCGACCGTGTACTTGCCGGCAACTGGATCGTAGAAATGCCGGTCCTGGACCATCATCTGCGGCTGGATGAAGCTTGATTGCGTCCACTTGAGAGCCGGAAGATCGTAGCGCGAACCGTCGTAACCGATGCGGATAAGTCTCTCCGCGCGCCAGTGCTCTACATCTCTCAGCCAAGCCTCGTGGGCCACGCGCGAGCACGGAGTGAACGCACCGGCCAGAGCTGTTTGATATGCGTTGTTCAGGGTCAAGCACTCGAGCGGAGGAATCTGCTCGCCCGACGGAGGAAAATGGGTGTCCTGGGCACGGAAAGGAAAAGGCAGCACCGCGGCAAGAAGCAACGCATATGCGAAATATTGGGCGAATCGAGTTTGGGATTTCATGGGGTTCTCATTTCGAGTTAGCTGGGACTAGCCAGTGGAGTCCCTCAATGGACGCAGGTGGAGCGCCGCATGGAGGGCATGAACCTCGATTTTGCGCTGCCCGCAAGGGTCCGTATAATGGTAGCGGACCGCCCCACACGAATCCGTGGGCGCGAAGGAATACAGGTGCGGGAGTAGTTCAGTGGCAGAACGTCAGCTTCCCAAAATGGATAATGCTATTGTTTTCAACAGCTTACAGGAACGCTAAAGAGCCAAAACGAATCGTAGAGAGTCAAGAGCAATAATTACAGTGGCACGGAAAGTGGTGTTTCCCCTTTATCCATGCGGGTTTCAGCGCAACACCATAATTCACACCATAGAGCCATAAGCGGTTCAGCGTGAGAATGTATTTGAAAAAATCTGACGTTCTAGCGTTCCGATTTCAGTGTAAGAATGTAGCGACCAGGCCCTGACAGAGTGGGCCTCACACTTCGGCGCGATAGGCATAGTGGGGATACGCTTACGGGTTCGCATTCAGATAGAGTTCAAGATCGGCAGCGATA
>JBEKFD010000100.1:0-19599 GCA_050013495.1 Occallatibacter sp.
TGCTCCACGCTGCTTTCAGACCCCGCCTCGCGACGACGCCCTGGCGCTTCGCTATCACTTCTCCTCCATCAGGATGTGAAGGGGACTTGCACCCCAAAGCTGTTAAACATGCTCGGCACACAAGGAAAAGGGCGCTGGAGGTGAATCCAGCGCCCGTTCCGCCGCAACCCGCAGTCTCGATGCAACCTGCCTAAGCGGCTGCGCTGACCGGCTTTCCCTGCTCGATGGACTGGACTTCCGGCCGCGCCTTCAACAGCGGCAAAGCCACGGCCAGCACATCTTCAATGCGGCTGGCGTAGTGGACCGTAACGCCCTCCATCACCTCAGGCGTCAGGTCCTCTTCCACGTCCTGGCGATTTTCGGCGGGCAGGATGATGGTTGTCACTCCAGCCCGGCGCGCGGCCAGGAACTTCTCCTTAATGCCGCCCACCGGCAGCACATTGCCGCTGAGGGTGATCTCGCCGGTCATGGCGGTCAGCGGGCGCACCGGCGTATCGGTGAGCAGAGAAACCAGAACCGCCGTCATGGTTACTCCAGCCGACGGTCCGTCCTTGGGAATCGCTCCCGCGGGCACGTGAATGTGCAGGTCGATCTCCTTGGTGAAGTCTTCCGGCAGCCCCAGGCTGCCTGCATTCGACCGCACCCAGGTCAGCGCCGCCTGCATCGACTCCTGCATCACCTCGCCGATCTGCCCGGTCATGGTAAAGCCGCCCTTGCCCTTCATCTTGTTGGCCTCGATGAAGAGAATGTCGCCGCCAGCCGGCGTCCAAGCAAGCCCGACTGCAACGCCCGGCCGCTTCACGCGCTCTTCGACTTCGGTCTCCACGCGCACCTGGATGCCGCCCAGGAACTCCTTCAGCACATCGCGCGTCACCACCAGCTTTTCCGCGTTGCCATCGGCCGCTCTGCTTTCGACCACGCGCCGGGCCTGCTTTCTGCAAACGGTCCCCAGCACCTGCTCCAGTTTGCGCACGCCGGCTTCGCGCGTGTAGTGGCGCACCAGCCAGCGCACGGCCTCGTCGGGAAACTCGATCTGTTCCGTCGTGATGCCGTTCTCCTTGATCTGGCGCGGAATCAAATAGCGCTTGGCGATGTGCAGCTTCTCTTCTTCGCTGTAGCCCTGCAGGAAGATCAATTCCATCCTGTCGAGCAGCGGCGGAGGAACCGGATCGAGCATGTTGGCGGTGCAGATGAACAGCACCTTGGACAAGTCGAACGGCACGTCCAGATAGTTGTCGCGGAACGTGTTGTTCTGCTCCGGGTCCAGCGTTTCGAGCAGCGCCGAGGCCGGATCGCCGCGGAAGTCCCTGCCCAACTTGTCGATCTCGTCCAGCATGATCACCGGATCGTTGCAGTCGGCGCGGCGAATGCTCTGAATGATCTGCCCAGGCAATGCTCCAATATAGGTGCGGCGATGGCCGCGAATCTCCGCCTCGTCGTGCATTCCGCCCAGCGAGATGCGCTGGAACTTGCGGCCCAGCGAGCGCGCAATGGACCGGCCCAGGCTGGTTTTGCCCACTCCGGGAGGCCCCACAAAGCAAAGAATCGGCCCCTTCATGTCCGGCTTCAACTCCAGCACCGACAAATAATCCAGAATGCGGTCCTTCACCTTTTTCAGCTCGTAGTGATCCTCGTCCAGAATCTCCTTGGCCTTGCCGATGTCGATCTTTTCGCCTGAACTCCGGCTCCACGGCAGCACCGCCAGCCACTCGATGTAGTTGCGCGTGAGCGAGTAGTCGGCCGCCATGGGAGACATGCGGCCCAGGCGCGAAAGCTCCTTCAGCGCTTCCTTCTTCACGTCCTCGGGCATGTTGGCGTCGTCGATCTTCTTGCGTAGGTCTTCCACCTCGCGCTGCCCCTCGTCCTGCTCGCCCAACTCCTTCTGGATGGCCTTCATCTGCTCGCGCAGGTAGTAGTCGCGCTGCGACTGCTGCACCTGGTCCTGCACCTCGGTCTGGATCTTGGTGCGCAACTGCTGCACCTCGATCTCCTTGACCAGGTGCTTGTTGAGCTTCTCCAAGCGCTCCTCGATCGAGGCCGTCTCCAGCAACTGCTGCTTGTCGTCGGTGGTCAGAAAGGGTAGCGAGGAGGAAACGAAATCCACCAGCCGGCTGGGCTCTTCAATATTCGCGGCAATGGTCCGCAACTCATCGGAAAGGGTCTGCGACTCGGCCACAATCTGCTGGAACTGGCCAATGACATTGCGCACCAGCGCTTCAATGCCGGAACTGGCCGCGGGCACCGTGTCTTCGAGTGTCTCCACTTCCGCCACCATAAAGGGCTCAGTTTGGACATAGCGAAGCAACCGCACCCTCTCCACGCCCTCGGTAAAGACGAACCGGCTCTGGTTGGGCATGCGCACAACTTTGTGCACCGTGGCCAGAGTGCCCACCGCGTGCATATCCGCCGGCTTGGGAGAATCCAGGCGGGGGTCAATCTGCGCCACAACGATAATGGTGCGCTCTTCACCAAGCGATTCAATCAGGTTGATAGAGCTTTCCCGGCCTACGGTCAACGGCAGCACAGCGTGGGGAAACAACACGGTATCCCGAACCGGCAGGACAGCAATTCTGCGCACGCCGGAGCTGGTTTTCTTGGGTTCTTTGGAGGGGGTAAGTGTGGTAGGCTGGTTCGGCATTGAGTGTCCTCGTATCAACTTTCCTTAATTAGACAGCGCAGACTTTCAAAAGTTTCAGATTCTCAACGGCCTTTCGATCCCGCCGCACCTTGTCGCTTCAGGCTGCGATTGCAGATACGGTTCGAGGGTTTGCCAAGTTCCCTGTTAAGAACACGTTTCCCCGATTCGGGCCCATGTCGACCTGCTCCAAGCTTGCCGGGCGTCAATTCCAGAAAACTGGACGGTACTTTGGGAGCCTGCGGCAAAAGTCGGGAAATCAGAAAATACATTCCTCGGGGGCTAAAGCCCGGTTGATTTTGCTGCACTTGCGGCACGACTAAAGTCGTGCCCTTTCAAAGCCGGACTTCTGCCATAGGCTGTTGGATACGATGCACAACTCCGCCAGATCGGCCTCGCGCAGCGTGACGGTTCTCAACTGTCCCACGAGCGGTGTATCGGCAAATTCTCGCAGAAGCTGAGTAAAAAATGAGGCTCGGTTTAGAAGTGGGGTGGCCGTGGAAAGCCATTTCGACCGCTTGATGGCGAGTCTGTCCTGAACCGGCAATTCAGGTTGCTAAGGCAGCCAGCTTGCGCAGTGCTGCCGGAGGGTGGCTAAACAGTCTCCGGGAACATGCCCGTTCGACAATTGGGAACAACTGCCGGGCAGCTTCTGCAATCGTTTCCAAATCCGCCAGCAGTGCCCTGCAAAGCCCGCAGCTTCTGAGATGGGGGTGGCTGTTCACATCCTCGCCGGAAGCAATCAGATCCGACAACTGCGCCTGAAAAGCGGCGCAGGTCAGATTGTTGGCGTCGTCGCTCATCGCCGGCCCTCCTGCTGCGATTGGATACGCAGTTCATCGCGCAGTTTCAGCCGCGCCTTGTGCAACTGGGACTTGCTGTTTCCGACCGAGCAATCGAGCATGGCAGCGATTTCATTATGCTCGAATCCTTCAATGTCGTGCAGGACAAAAATCAAACGGTAACCGGCTGGTAAATTCTCGATGGCCCGTTGCAATGCCAGCCGGTCAATGGCGCCGGAAAGATTCAAATCCGGCTGGCCGAAGCTGCGTCCCGGCCTTTCCTCGGGGGCCGGTTCCATGGCCTCGTCCAGCGAGATCAGGGAAAGCCCCTTCTTGCGCAACTGCATCAGAACCACATTGATGGCCAACCGATGCAGCCATGTGGAAAAGGCCGAATCGCCGCGAAAGGTGGCAATCTTGCGGTGCAATTGAAGAAAAGCCTCCTGGGTCAGGTCCTCGGCCTCTGAGACGCTGCCCACCATGCGCAGACATAAAGAATAGATGCGCCTTTTGTGCGCGGAGTAAATCTGCGCGAAGGCGCGGTGGTCGCCGGCCTGGGCGCGGGCCAGCGTTTCGGCTTCAACGGAACCGGAGGAGCCCGCGGCCGGCGCGGGTTTTGCATCATACCCAGGAAACAGCCGGGGTGCACTCTGCGCAGGTGAGCCGGATGCTGGATCGGACGGATTGAGGGGGAACTTTGACCGGGGCATTCACTTCTGGCTCGACAATCCGGGCTATGCTGCGCAAGGCTGGTTTCCTCGTTAGTATAAAGGGAGCCTGCCGGGTGGACGAAACGGCGGCCGAAATCAGGCGAGGCGTGCGCGTGGCGGGCCTTTTATGCTTGGGGCATTCAGCGGTGCAACGGGGCTGGTTCCCTGAGTTTCTGGGAGATGGATGATTTTGAGGACACGGCCGTCACGGTTTTGCGGCAGATGGATAGGTCTCCGGCGACCCGGGGTTCTGGCGGCAGCCGTCTTGGTTCTCCAGGCCGCGGTTCCGGGCGCGTGCCAGACAACCGCTCCTGCTGGCGCCGCTGTCAGCGTCCCCGCTAATGTCGACGCCGGGCCGGGCGAGCCTCAGGCCGGCGCAGTCGATCAGTGGCAGGGACTTCCCGTGAGGAGCATCTCGTTTGAGGGCGTTCCGGCCGCGCGGCTTGATCCGCTCCCCGGCCATCTGGCGCAGACTGAGGGTGCGCCGCTCAATCCCGAGGACACGCGGAAGAGCCTGCGCCAGCTTTTTTCCACCGGCCTTTACGAGACCATTGACGTGGAGGCGTCGCGCGCGGGCGATGGCGTGGCGCTGGTCTTCAGGGGAACGCCGCGCACTTTCATCGGGAGCATCAGCGTGGACGGGGCCAGGGGCGCGACCATCAACGCCCAGCTCGACCGCGCCGGCCAGCTCACGCCCGGTACCCGCTACACGGCGGCCAAGCTTGCACGCGCGCTGAACGAGATGCGCGCCACGCTGGCGGACAACGGGTTCCATGAACCGCAGATCAAGCAGGCCCTGACGCCTCACGCGGAAGAGCAGCTCATCGACATCGCGTTTACCATTGCAAGTGGACCGCAAGCGCGCATCGGCGCCGTCGAGGTAACCGGGGAGGCGGGGATGAGCGCGGAGGAGTTCCGCCACTATGCCCACCTGAGAACCGGCGCGCACGTGGATCACGACACCGCCAACCGTGCGCTGGCAGGCGTTTTGAAGCACTACCGCAACCAGGAACGTCTGGAAGCGGAGATCAAGCTTGAATCCCAGCTGTACGACCCGGCAACCAAGCGAACCAACTTCCGCTTCACCGCCACCCAGGGTCCCCGCGTGAAGGTGCAGGTGCAGGGCGTCAGCCTGTCCCAGGACCGGGTAAAGCACGTGATCCCCATCTACGAAGAGGGCACGGTGGACGAGGACCTGCTCAACGAAGGCAATCGCCGCCTGCGCGACTACTATCAGCGCCTGGGCTACTTCGACGTCAAAGTCGACCACCAGCAGCAATCGAGCGGGCCGGCTACCGGATCAGGCGCCGCGTCCAATCAAGTCCAGATCGTCTTCAACGTGGCCCTGGGGCCGCGCCGCCGCGTGCAACGGGTGGATGTGGCGGGGAACCATTACTTCGACTCGGCAACTTTGAAGGAGTTGCTCAGCGTTCATGCCGCCGACACGCTCGACCGCCACGGCGCATACAGCCAGGCCCTGGTCTCCGCCGATATAAGCGCGCTCCAGGCCGTCTATCAGAACAACGGATTCTCCAAGGTGAAGATCGCGCCCGAAACCAGCACGCCGGAAACCAGCGTGGCCGATAACAACTCAGCCGCAACCCCTCCGTCCAACTCCCCCGCCAGAACCGCTTCCGAGGGCCGGCAAACGGCTCCGCTCACCGTGACCTATCGCATTGTCGAGGGCGAACAAATGAAAGTGGGATCGGTTCACATTGAAGGCGCCGACCACATAGACGCAACCCAGCTTACAACGCTGCTCAATACCGCGCCAGGCCAGTTGCTCTCTCCGCGCAACCTGGCTGGAGACCGGGATGCGCTGGTGACCAATTACCTGAGCCGGGGCTTCGAGCGCCCGCAGGTGGACGTAACCGAGAAGGCCGACCCTGCGGATCAAAACAAAATGGATGTGGTCTTCCACGTCACAGAGGGCCCGCAAGTGTTTGTGCGCAAGGTGCTGCTTACCGGCCTCCATTTCACCCGTCAGGATACGGTGGCGCGCGCCATCACCATCCATCCCGGCGATCCCCTTGACCAGTCCGCACTTGCCGACACGCAACGCAACCTGTACGAGTTCGCTCTGTTCAACGAGGTCAATACAGCGGTGGAAAACGCCGCCGGAGGCGATACCAGAAAGACAGTGCTGGTTCAGGCGGTGGAAGCGCGCCGCTGGGCAATCACTTACGGCTTCGGGTTCGAGGCGCAGACTGGGACCCCGCATTACAACTGCGGCCTGATTATCGTCAGCGGCGCAGTTTGCAATTCCGAAGGCAAGACCGGCGTCAGCCCGCGTGTAATTGCCGACATTACGCGCAACAACCTCTGGGGCCGCGAGCAGTCGGCTTCGCTGCAACTCACGTACGGCCTGCTGGAACAGAAGATCGACCTCATCTTTCAGGTGCCTCATCTTCATGCCGACCGAAACTTCGGTTTCAACCTCTCTGGCGGCTACGCCAACAGCCTGGATGTGACCACGTATGTGGCGTCCAAGCTGGAAGGCGGCATGCGCTGGACGCAGCACTTCAATCCGCCGCAGTCGCTGCTGTCCAAGGCCAACACCTTTGTCTACGAGTTCAACTTCCGCCGCGTCAAGGTGCAGGCAAACAGTCTTCAGGTAGCGCCCACCGAGATTGCGTTGCTGTCCACGGCGGTGCGCGTTGGCGGTCCCGCGCTTACTTGGATTCGCGATACCCGCGACTCGCCTCTCGACGCCCACCGCGGCACCTATACCAGCTTTCAGGAGTTTCTCTCCGACAAGGTTTTCGGCGCGCAGGCGGTGTTCAACCGCCTCGACGTCTCGAACTCCAGCTACTGGAGCTTCGACAAGAAACAATTCGTGCTGGCTCGCAACACCCGCTACGGCCAGGAGCGCGCCTTCGGCACTCCCGGAACCGAACTGATCCCGCTGCCCGAGCGTCTGTACGCCGGCGGAGCCACTTCCCTGCGCGGCTTTTCAGTGAATGCCGCGGGACCGCGCGATCCGGAGACGGGCTACCCCACGGGCGGAGCCGGCGCACTGATCAACAGCACCGAAATGCGCCTGCCCCCGCCTACCATTCCCTTCTTTGGCAATGCGCTCAGCCTGGTGGTCTTTCATGACATGGGCAATGTCTTCTCAAATGCATCCGATGCCTGGCCCAGCGCTCTGCGCTTCCGCCAGCCGGATCGAGACACTTGCAAAAAACCGGCGGTTTTGCCAGTCGGCACTGCCTCGAACTCCACCGGGCTGGAGAGCCCGTGCAGCTTCAACTACTTCTCGCACGCGCTGGGAACAGGTTTGCGCTACCATACTCCCGCCGGTCCCATCCGCCTGGACTTCAGCTATAACCTGAATCCGCCCATCTTCCCGGTGGTCTACAACTACTCCAATTCGACGGCGCCGCCGACGGTTGGCGAGGCCAGCCACTTCAACTTCTTCTTCAGCCTAGGGCAAAGCTTCTGATGCGCGACTACCCCACAATCCGCCGGGTGCCCCAGGTCTCGCGTTTGAGACCTGGGAGTCCAGCCGAATGCTCGACAAACTCTTGCTGCCCCTTCCTTGACGCGTGCTTCAGCGGCAAGGGTGGGAAACCACAAACCTCATTCCATCCGCAAGCCATCCTTTTCTGCGTCTTGTTTTTCTGTCTCACCACTATCCAGGCATTCGCGCAAACGCCTTCTTCCGAAGCCCCGGTGGTCCTCGACCGCGTGGTGGCCGTGGTCAACAACCAGGCCATCCTGGGCAGCGACATCGACCACGAAATCCGCCTCTCGGTGCTCGATCCAGGCCGCGGCGGATTGGGCGTTCTCACTCCCGCGCGCGCCCTCGATCAGTTGATCGGACGGGCCCTGATTCAACAGCAGATCCGTCAGGAAGACCAGCAGGCCGCCGATCCCCCGCAGGCCGAGGTCAACGCGCGGCTGGGGGAAATCCGCCGGGAGCTTCCCGCCTGCGTCCGCCAGAATTGCGCTTCGGATGCCGGGTGGAAGGCGTTTCTGGCCGCTCACGGGCTTACCGAGGAGGGTGTCGAGACTTATCTCCGCTACCGGCTCGAGATTCTCCGCTTCATCGAGCAGCGCTTCCGCCAAGGCGTCAGCATTTCACCTGAAGAGATTGCGGCCTATTACCACGACACCCTGCTGCCGCAGTACGCCAAGGGCGAAACCATCCCCACACTGGACAAAGTCTCCGCGCGCATTCAGGAGATTCTTCTGCAGCAGCGGGTGAATGCGATGTTCGACGACTGGCTCAACAACCTGCGCAAACAAGGCGACGTGGAAGTGCTCGATCCCTCGCTTGAAGCCCCGGCAGCGCCTGCGGCGTCCAATCCCGATGCAGCGCGAAGCGCTCTCCCCGGCAGCAACGAACTTAGCAGCGACGAGGAAGACAACCAATGAGCGAGCCAGAATCCACGCTTCCGGTTCCCGCCGAGACGCCGACCCCTCCGCCGCGTCCGCCGCGCCGCCGCTTGCGCCGCTTCCTGGTCCTCGCCGCCTTCGTCCTCTGCGTCCTCATTGCCTTGCCCGTGGCCTTCTACTTCCTGGCCAGTTCCAATCAGGCGCAAAACCTGGTGCGCAAACAGATGGTGGACCGGCTTGAGCAGGGGTCCGGCGGCCGCGTCGAAATCGCCGCCTTCCACTGGCATCTGCTCGACCTTCAGGCGGACGCGGAAGGAGTTGTCCTGCACGGTCGCGAGGCCCCCGGCGAAGCGCCCTGCGCGCGCATTGAGAATCTCAACGCGCGTTTCACCCTGCTGGGTCTTCTGAGCCCGCGCCTGCTGCTGCGCGACCTTGAAGTCACCCGCCCAGCATTTCACCTGATCGTCTACGCCGACGGAACCACCAACCTGCCCAAGCCGAGCAAGCCCAGCAAGCCGTCCAAATCCGGGATCGATTCGCTCTTCGATCTTGAGGCGGGGCACGTCTCGGTAACCGAAGGCGAGCTCGACTTCGAAAATCGCGCCTCCGAGTTCGACTTCCAGAACCGCTTTACGTTCTTGGCATTCGACGCGCACGACGTTTCAGTATTGATGCACTACCTGCCGCCGGCCGCGGGCGACCCGGAGACCTACCGCATCGAGGCAGGAGCCACCGAGCTCAGCCTGTACCGCGGCAAGGAGAAGCCGGCCCTGGGCTCGGTGCAGGCCACGCTGGACCTGACCCGCAACACCGCGACCCTGCGTTCTCTGCGCCTCACCTCGAAGTTTCCCGGAAGCAAGAAGCACACGGAAGAGGACCATACGCTGGTTGTGTCCGGCCTGCTCCAGGATTTTGCTCATGCCCGCTGGCAAGCGCAGATCGGGGGCGAACTGGACTTGCGGCTGCTGGAGCCAACCCTCGGCTACAACCTCGACCCCCAGGGCATTGCCCACCTTGACCTCGACTCTGCCGGGGAAGGGGGCGAATTCCGCTTCGACGGCACGGTTCATTCCGACGACACTGCCTTTATCGGACCCGGCGTCGTTGCCCTCGGCGTCCGGCTCGATGCGCACGTCCACGCCGATCCGCGGCAATTGATCGTCAGTAACATCGTTGCCAGGCTGCGCCAGGGAGGCCAGCTCGAAGGCGAGGTTGTGCTCACGCCATGGCTGCCCCCCAGCACCGCAACCACGGTCGTTGAGCGGGCGGGAATGAACAGCATCCGCGCCACTGGCTCAACGCCGCAGCCAAAGCGTCCGCCGGCCTTCAATCCCGACGTCATCAGCATCCCGGTCAACGGCAAGGTAACCGCGCAGTTCAAAGACATCTCTCTCGATGCGCTGCTGGACATGGTGGGCCAGCCGCCCTTTCAGCGCCTCGGACTGAATACGCGCATGAGCGGCATTGCACACGCCGACTGGGTGAAAGGCGACCAGCAGACAATCGTGGTGAGCACCCAGCTCGCACTGACTCCCTCCGCACAGGGCGTTGCCGGCGAAGTTCCGGCAACCGGATCGATCGACGCCACATACACGCAGAAGAACGGCGCCGTCGATATGCGCCGGTTCGACCTGCAGACACCCGCCAGCGACCTGGAGGCGAGCGGGCACCTGGGCGCCTATCCGCTGACCAGCCCCTCGGCCATCGACATCGATTTTCATTCGCGGAACCTGAACGAGTTCGACTCGGTGCTCCGAGACCTGGGCCTGAACCGCTACGGAAAAACCGGAGCCGCCGCGCTGCCAATGATCCTGTCCGGGCAGATGGACTTCCTTCACGGCGCGTGGACCGGCTCGCTGGTCGCGCCGCGCATTGCGGGAACCCTGAAGGCGACGGAACTGTCGCTGGAGATGCTGCCCCCGCGGCAGGCCGCAAGTGAGAAGCCGCAGACCGGCCAGGCACAAAGCGCACAGCCGCAATTCGTCCACTGGGATTCGGTTGAAGCCACCGGCAGCTATGCTCCCGAGCGCATCGCCATCCAACACGGCCTGTTGAAGCGCGGCAACGCGGAGATCGCCGTCGACGGAACGCTGGACGCGACGCCGACCCCACGTCCGTGGGGCTTTGAGTACAGCGCGAACTCCCAGATCCATACGCATCTGCGCGCCGCCAAAGTGGCCCTCGACGATCTGCTGCCGCTGCTGGGCCAGCGCCTGCCCATTACCGGCACGCTCGACGCCGAGTTGCAGGCCAGCGGCCCAGTTCATGCCCCCGACGGTTCAGGGTGGGTGGAGTTGAACGGCGCAACCGCCTGGGGAGAACCCATCACCCATCTCCGCGCCCAGGGAACGCTCGGCAACGATCAGCTCAAGTTCAGCTCCTTGAATGTGGGCGCGCCGGCCGGCAGCTTGTCCGCTGCAGGCAGCTACGACCTGAATTCCAAGCGATTCCAGATCGACGCCAAAGGCGCCGGCATCGATGTGGCCAAGATTGAGAGCCTGCGCCGTCAGGATTCTGCCGCGGCCGGCACCCTGGGCTTTTCCGTCGCGGGCTCCGGCACGCTGGAAGACCCGCGCATCGAGGCCCACGCCACGCTCAACGGGCTGACCCTGGCCGGGGAACCGCTGGGCGCGTTGACGTTTCTGGCCCACACCGCCAACCGCTCCGCAACCTACACGGCAACCACGCGCCTCGAAGGCGCGGAAGTCGACCTCAACGGCCAAACTGCGCTCAGCGGCGATTACACCACCAAGGCCAGGCTCACGTTCTCCCACTTCGATATTGCCGGCCTGCTCAAGGCAGCCCATGTGCAGGGGCTTACGGGGCAATCGGCACTGGCCGGCGTGGTCACGCTGGAGGGACCGCTGGCCCATCCCGTCGAGATTCGCGGCGACGCCAGCCTGCAGCAGTTGGCGGCCACCATTGCCGGCGTGCACCTGGAAAGCCAGGGCGGCGTTCATGCCACCCTGGCCAATGGGCGCATCAATCTCGACCCGCTCCACGTCACCGGCGAAGACACCGACCTGCACGCCCAGGGCAGCCTGGCGCTCAAGGAAAACCAAAAACTCGACTTTGCCGCCAGCGGCTCCGTCAATTTAAAACTGGCCGAGACTCTCGATCCCGACCTGACCACCAGCGGCATCACCACCTTTCAGGTGGAGGCGCATGGAACTCTGAAGGACCCCGGCCTGAAGGGCCGCGTTGACTTCCAGAACGGGTCGCTTACGCTCGAAGACATACCCAACGGCCTGAGCCAGTTGCACGGGACTTTGGAATTTAACCAGGACCGGCTGGAGGTGAAATCGCTTACCGCCATGAGCGGAGGCGGCCTGCTCAGCGTGGGCGGCTACCTGGCTTATCAGCACGGCATCTACGCCGACCTCTCGGTTACCGGCAAGGGCGTGCGCATCCGCTACCCCCAGGGCGTGAGTTCGCTGGCGGATACCACGCTGCACTTGCAGGGTGCGCAAAACAACCTGTTTCTCTCTGGAAATGTGCTCATCACCCGGTTCTCAGTCAGCCCCGACCTGGACATTGCCGCGCTGGCCGCGCAAGCCAACTCCGCGCAGACCATCGCGCCGCCTGACGCGCCTGCCAACCACATACGCCTCGACGTGCACGTCGAGTCTTCGCCGCAGCTGAACTTCCAGAACGCCTACGCCAAGCTTGCCGGCAATGTGGACCTGCGTCTGCGCGGCACCGTCGCCTCGCCCTCGCTGCTGGGCAGCGTCTCCATCACCGAGGGCTCGGCCATCATTGCCGGCACGCGCTACGACCTGCAGCGCGGCGACGTCACCTTCACCAACCCCGTTCGCATCGAGCCAACCATCGACCTCAACGCCACGGCCCGCGTGGAGGACTACGACATTACGCTCGGCCTGCACGGCACGCCGCAGAAGCCAACCGTTACCTGGCGCAGCGACCCGCCGCTGCCCGAAGCCGACGTGGTGGCTCTGCTGGCCCTGGGACGCACCGAGAACCAACAGCGCATCTACACCCAGCAGCAGGAGCAGTCCGTCGCCAACCCCACCACCGATGCGCTGCTCGGCGGCGCGCTCAACGCCACCGTGAGCAGCCGCGTGCAAAAGCTCTTCGGCGCGGGAAGCGTGAAGGTGGACCCCAACTATATTGGGACGCTGGGCAACTCCACCTCGCGCATCACCGTCGAAGAGCAGTTGGGGAGGAACATCACCCTCACCTATGCCACCAATGTGGACACCACCGGCGAGCAGTTACTGCAGGCTGAAATCGCCATCAACCGCCACGTCTCATTGCTGGTGGCCCGCGACGAATCCGGGGTGTTCTCCATGGTTGTAAAAGCAACGCGGCGCTATCGTTGATTGGAAATGAATAAGTTAGCGTATCGCCTGATTGAATAGCCCCGAAACCTGCGATTGGCGGAGCTTGCCGATATCTTGAAGTTATTGAGTTTTATCCCATGTTAGACGCCAATAGATTGGCTTGGGTTACATTCGTATGGATAAATAACTAAGGATTTTTACTTACTTCCATCCGCTCTCAAAAGCGTAACTTTTCACGAGGATGCGTGTCTATTCAAGGGCATGCAAGGCCGGCTATGCAACTCTTTGCCGGTTCCTGCATCTGTTTCCGTGCAGGACACGTATTAGTGATAGGAAAGAGGAGGAATCTTCCCATGACAAGCACCAATCGCACCCACCGCACAACCCTGCTTGCCGCAGCGCTCGCCGCAGCCCTGCTGAGCCTTCCCCAACTCTCCCTGGCTGCAGTTTCGGGGGCGGCAGTTTCAGGCGAGGGCGCAAAGGCGTTTGCAGCCGACGACAACAGCGCAACGAGCGAAGCGCAAGCCAAGCTCAACAAAGCGCAGTTCAAGAACGTGAAAGTAAGTGTGCAGGACAGCGTGGCCACAATGACCGGCACGGTAGATCTGTACGAGTACAAGGTCGACGCCGACAAGCGCATCCACAAGGTCAAGGGAGTTACCGCCGTCCGCAACGACATTGAAGTGGCCGGCCCCAACGTCTCCGACGCTGAACTACAGGCCAAGCTGCTCGAAAAGCTCACTTATGACCGGGTAGGCTACGGCAACGCATTCAACTCCATTAGCCTGAGCGTACAGAACGGCGCGGTCACGCTCGGCGGCCACGCCCGCACCGATGTTGACAAGGATTCCGCCCTTGCGCTGGTCAGTACCTATCCGGGCGTTAAGGAAGTGGTCAACGAGATTGAAGTCGATCCCGTTTCCATCATGGACGACCAGACGCGCATGGCCGTGGCCCGCGCCGTCTATGGCTACCCGATGCTGCAGAAGTACGCGATCGATCCGGCCAAGACCATCCGCATCTCGGTGCAGAACGGCCACGTCGAGCTCTACGGCGTTGTCGACAGCCAGTCCGACAAGGAAGTTGCGTTCATGCGCGCCAACGGGGTCCCCGGAGTCTTCAGCGTGAAGAATTATCTGCAAGTGGCCAACCAGCCCTCAGAACCCCAGAAGCAGGCATCGGTTCAATAACGGCGATCGCTCTCAAATAACCTCAACCGGCCTCGCAGGAGCCATCTCCCGCGAGGCCTTTTCCTTCTCTGGGGATCCAAAATCTAGGCTCTCACCCACCTTCCCACACATTCACACATTTGTAACAACAACCAGCCCTTCTCTTCCTTACACTTATCCCACCATGGCCCTCGACGACCCACTCGTCCTCTCACGCAAGGAAGGCAAAACGGCAGGAATCGCGATTTATCAGCTCACCGGTCCCGTGACATTGCGCAACATCTTCGACCTGCAATCGCAGCTACGCTCCGGCGACCTGCCCCGCGCCTCGATTCTCGACATGAGCGGCGTGCCCTACATGGATTCAGCAGGCATGGGCGCAATCATGAACTACTACACCCACTGCCAGGGCAAGGGCGTCAAGCTGGTCCTGGCCGGCGTCAGCAGCCGGGTGATGGAGTTGTTCAAGATGACCCGCGTAGATACGGTGATCGCCTTCGCCCCCACCGTGGAAGAAGCCGAAGCCAGGCTCTGACCGCGCGACTCATCGCGAATTGCCGCATTCCGGTGTGACCCGCCAGGGCAAACGCATTTAGTTTTCGCAGCGATGGCATTCCAGGCTGACATTCTCGTGCGGACCTTTGTCCTGGAGGGAGCAGGGGCATTTATGCCCCTGACTAGAACGGCGGAGAGATTGGCCTTTAGGCCCGGGCCTTGCTTTGACCGAGAACAGAAGGCCCGAGGCTAAAGCCTTGTCGCTTCTGGCAGGGTTTCAGGGGCATAAATGCCCCTACTCCCTCCGAAGAGGCAAGCCAAGTCAATGCAAACGCCTCGTTCCGACTGAAGTTTGAGGGACAATTTAGACGCGCTTGCCCTGACTAACTCCCCCGTCATCCTCGACAGCCAAAGCGATGCCTCATCGCGGCCATCGCCGAGCGGCCAGCGTCAGCCCCGCACGCGTATACTGGCCCCTCAGGGAGAGCCCTTTGCGTCTGGATTCCTTTCGTGTTGCTTTGCTCCTACTCGCCGCTCCTGGACTCGCCCTGTCAGCCGCGTTTCCCCTGGCGGAGCAAAACACGGCTCAAAACGCTCCGCCTCCCATGCTGAGGACCAACACCCAGGCCGTCTCCATCGATGTGGTCGTCAGCAAAGGCAACGATGAGCCCGTTCTCGCCCTGCACCGGCAGGATTTTCAGGTGTTTGAAGACGGCAAACCGCAGACCATCGATCTGTTTGAAGAGCACTCCGCCCCGGCCAACGCACCCGCGGCCGCGCCGCACCAATTGCCGCCGCACGTCTACACCAACCAGCCCGCCGCTCCGCAAAGCGACTCCGTGAACGTGCTGCTGCTCGACAGCCTGAATACCCCCATGGCGGACCAGGCCTACGTCCACAAGCAGATCCTCAGTCTTCTCCAGAACATCCAGCCCGGCACGCGCATCGCCATCTTCACGCTGAACACGAGGCTGCGCCTGCTGCAAGGCTTCACCGCCGACCCTGCGCTGCTGCGGGCCGCGCTGGATCGCAAAGCCGCAGCACCGGGTTCAAACGTTGCCTCCCGCACCCGCGACGACGACCTGCGCGACAAGGAAGAAGTGGAGATTACCGGCGAAATGTCGGACAATTCCAACGCGGCTGGCGCGGCGGCCGCCCAGGCCCACGCCCGCACTCTCGCCGACCAGGCAGATTCGCAAGGCAGCCGGCAAACCGCCCTCACCCTGGCCGCTCTGCAACAACTGGCCCGCTCCATGGCAGCCATTCCGGGCCGCAAAAATCTCATCTGGTTCGCCACCACGTTTCCGGTTTCCATCTTCCCCGACGGATTGAGCCGCAGAACGCTGCCCAACGGTCAGGAGCTTGAGGCCGCGGTGCGCAAGACCGCCGATCTGCTCACCCAGGCCAAGGTCGCCGTCTACCCCGTCTCCGCGCAGGGCATCATGGTGGATCACACCACCAACGCCGATTCCGCAGGTCAGCCTCTGGGCGACGATTTTGAGAAATCGCCCAACCAGCAATCGCTCGCGAACCTCTCCAACACCGGCGCCATGGAGCAACTGGCCGCCGACACCGGCGGCAAAGCCAACTACACCACCAACAATCTCAATGAAGCCATGGCCCAGGCCATCCAGGACGGCTCCCACTACTACACCCTGGTCTACACCCCACCCAGCACCAAGCTCGACGGCCGCTTCCACCACATCGAGGTCAAGCTGACCGCGGGCAAAATGAAGCTCTCCTACCGTCGCGGCTATTACGCCGACAGCCCCACCGGCACAAAGCCCGCGGCCGACCCGCTTCCGCCGCTGCTGGCCAACGGCCTGCCTGCCTCCACGCAGATTCTCTATCAGGCCCGCGTCGTGTCCGCGTCGCCGCAACCCGCTGCGGACTCCCCGCGCGCCGGCGGCAACGCCAAGCTCAGCGGCGTGTTCGCACGCTACAAAGTAGACCTCGTGATCAACCCCGCCACCCTCGCGCTCGACCTGGCTGCCGATGGCACGCACAACGGCAAGATCGAAGTCGCGCTGGTGGCCTACGACCAGGCCGGCAAAGCCGCCAACTGGACCGGCGAAACGCTGGGACTGACGCTCAACCCCGCTTCCTACGCGCAGGTGCAACGCGACGGCATTCCCGTCCATTTACAAATCGACCTGCCCCAGGCCGACCTCTCGCTCTCGACCGGCGTCTACGACCTCACAGCGCACAAAGCGGGAACGCTGGAGATTGCGGTACCTTCCCCGTCCGGCGCGGCCACGCCAACCAGCACACTGGCTGCTCCGTGATAGAGTGATCCCGCGGAGCCTCTCGACATGAAGATAGTTATTAACTCCCCTTCCAGTCAGTTTGCGGCAATCCTTGCCATCGCGTGTTGCACTTCACCGTTCTCCGCTGCCCAGAATGCGGTTAACGCATCGCCACAGCCGGTGGTCTCTGCAGAGATCGCCCAGCACATTCAGCATGTCGAGAATGGCCTGGTTGGAGACATCGTCATCAAAGGCGATTCCAACGCGACCCACAACCTTCTCGACCGCATGAAGGAACTCAACATCCCCGGCGTGAGCATTGCCGTGATTCGCAACGGCAACCTCCAGTGGGCGCGCGGCTTTGGCGTCACCGGCATCGGCGGCGCGCCCGTGAATGCAGACACCATGTTCCAGGCCGGCTCCATCAGCAAGCCGCTGGCGGCTATGGCCGCGCTCCGCCTTGTCGAACAAGGCAAGCTCTCGCTCGACGCGGACATCGACAGCGAACTCAAGAGTTGGAAGCTGCCCAGCGACCCGGTTCAAGGCGGCAAACCCGTAACCCTGCGCGAATTGCTCACTCACACCGGCGGCACCACAGTCCACGGTTTTCCCGGCTATGCATCCAACGAGCCTGTTCCCACGCTGGTGCAGGTATTGAACGGCGAGAAGCCCGCCAACACGCCCGCCATCCGCAGCGAAGCTGCGCCCGCGAGCCGATGGAACTACTCCGGCGGTGGCTTCACCATCGTGCAGCAAGCCATGATCGACGTCACCGCCGAGCCGTTTCCAAAGCTGCTGCACGATACGGTTCTTGCGCCTATCGGCATGACCCACAGCACCTACGAGCAGCCCTTGCCCAGGGAGTTTCAGTCCAATGCCGCGGCCCCCTTCAAGGGTGACGGCAAACCCATAGAAGGCGGCGCGCACACTTATCCTGAGATGGCCGCTGCCGGCCTTTGGACCACACCTGCGGACATCGCTCGTTACGCCATCGAGGTGGAAAACTCGCTTGCCGACAAGGCCAACCACGTGCTCTCCGCCGACATGACCCGCCAGATGGTTACTCCCGGCATGGGCAGTTGGGGCCTGGGTCTGCAGATTGGCGGCGACGCCTCCAATCCATACTTTTCGCACGGTGGCGTCAACGCGGGCTTTGTCAATATCTTCGCAGCGTACGAAAAGGCCGGCGAGGGCGCTGTGGTCATGACCAACTCCGAAGCCGGAGGCATCATCGGCAACGAGATCATGCACGCGATTGCCGCCGAGTATAACTGGCCCGACTGGCGCCCCACTGTGCGCGCCGCGGTGACGGTCGATCCCAAAATTCTGCCGCAATACGCCGGGACCTACGCGCTCGCACCCAACTTTGACCTGGTCGTCACCGTCGAAAACGGTCAACTCATGACACAGGCCACCGGCCAGGGCAAAATTCCTCTGTTCGCCGAATCCGAGTCCAAGTTCTTTCCCACCCTCATCGACGCCGAAATCGAATTCTTCAAGGACGATCAAGGCAAAGTGACTCACCTCGTCCTTCATCAAGGTGGCCACGAAATGAAGGCGCCGAAGAAGTAAAGCAAGCGCATTCTTCACCAGAAAGCAGTTGCTTCAGGGTGTTTTTGGGAGCTGCTTGCTACGAATCGATCTCTCAAAAGGAAACCGCGCAAATTCAGAAACGCCCCTGGCACGAGCAAATTCCAACACTCCGATTTCCATGATGGGGTTTTCCGGCATCTTCAACAAGCCTTCGCCCTCAAGTAAACTGAATCCAAGCACATGCCCGGCGTCTGGTTCAAAACCCGCACCACTCTCGAGATGATCAAGTGGGAGCACTCCATCTTTGCGCTCCCCTTCGCCCTCACCGCCGTCCTGCTCGCGGCGCGCGGGTTGCCCCACGGCCTGCCCGCCGGGCGCACGCTGCTGTGGATTCTCATCGCCATGGTCGCCGCCCGCTCCTGCGCCATGGCCTTTAACCGCTGGGCCGATGCGGAACTCGACGCCGCCAATCCCCGCACCCGCTCGCGCGCCATTCCCGCAGGCCTGCTGTCGCGCCAGTTCGTCTTTGGATTTACCTGCGCCGCCGCCTTGATCTTTGTGCTGGCCGCCGACGAGCTCAACCCGCTCACGCTGTATCTCTCGCCAATTGTGCTGGTGGTGCTGCTCGGCTACAGCTACCTGAAGCGAGTCACCCGGTGGTCCCACCTCGGCCTCGGGCTGGCTCTCGGCCTGGCGCCCTCGGCGGCCTGGGTCGCTGTGCGCGGCACGCTTGACCCGCGCATCCTGGTGCTTACCGCCGCCGTCACCCTGTGGGCGGGCGGCTTTGACGTGCTCTACGCCTGCCAGGACTTCGAGCACGACCGCGCCGCCGGCCTCTACAGCCTGCCCCAGTCCATCGGCATTCCGGCGGCGTTCTTTGCCGCCCGCGCCATGCACCTGGCTATGCTGGCTTTGCTGGTCTGGTTCGGAGTGCTCTTCAAGTTCGGAGTCATCGGCTGGCTGGGCATTGCCGCTGTGGCCCTGCTGCTGGCCTACGAACACTCCCTAGTGTCGCCCCGCGACCTGCGCCGCCTGAACGCCGCTTTCTTCACCATGAACGGCGTCATCGCCACCGTTTTCCTGGCCTTCGTGGCCGCCGATATCTGGCTCCGGTTCTGACATTTATGCCTGCTGAAACGCCTTCCGGCGCATTCCCGGATAAAACACCGATGGAGCTGTGGTATGGTGCCAGAAAGCACACAATCGAGGAAAGCGGCGCCGTGGCTGTCCAGCATCAACCCAGCGGAGAACAAGGCTTAGGAATGAAGATTGCCATTCAGGGAGAACCCGGCTCATTCAGCCATGAGGCTGCCATGAACCTTGTCTCCGATGCCGTTATCGTCCCCTTCGCGCTCTCCGCCGACGCCTTTGCCGCCGTGGCCAACGGCTC
>JBEKFD010000101.1:0-16492 GCA_050013495.1 Occallatibacter sp.
ATGGCTCAGAACATGATTCCGGCGGCGTCGGCCGACATCCTCCACACCCACCCGGCGCTCTCGTTCTCAGCGAATAAATTCGACTACCGCATCGACACGGGTGCGAAGGCGGCAGTGTATTTGGTTGCGGGTGGAGGCCAGAAGTTGTCGTATCCGCTCCTGTGGGCGTTTGGAACCGGACGCGTCGCTCAGTCCTACCTGTTCAAGAAGGAGGACGGGGGCTTTTACGAGGCTCGGGCGAGCTTCTTCACCAACCTCAAGACCCTTGATTTTACTCCGGGGCGCGCGCTAACTTCCCCCACCGGGATTGCAGAGGCAATGTACCGGCCGGTGGGCCAGGCGGAAGTGCAACGCTGTTTCGCCTGCCACGCTACAGCGGCCAACATCGACGGCCAATTCGACGAGAAGCATCTGATCCCCGGGGTCACCTGCGAGGCGTGTCATGGTCCCGGAGCAAGCCATGCGAGTGCAATGGATCAGCGCGCCGGGAATGAATCTGCAACCGCCAAGCCAGGCATCTTCAACCCAGGCGACCTGTTGCCGGCGGACGCGGTGGATTTCTGCGGCGCGTGCCACAGCTCCTTTTGGGACGTGAAGCTCTCCGGCGGCAAAGGCGATTCCACTACCAGGTCGGCTCCGTACCGGCTGGTGACCAGCAAATGCTGGGGAACGGGAGACGCTCGGCTAACCTGCACCGCGTGCCACGACCCGCACAAACAGCTTGATAATGAAGCGTCGGCGTATGACGCAATCTGCCGAAGTTGCCACGTGAACAAGCGGGGAGAAAAGACGACGGCCAGTCATCCGGGGGTGGCGTGCCCCAAGGCTGTGAAGAACTGTACGGACTGTCATATGGAAAAGGTCTACGTGCCGGAGATGCACGCCAACTTCACCGACCATCGTATCCGCATCGTGCATCCTGGCGAGGCTTTTCCGGAGTAGCGCCTACTTCCACTTGCCTGCGCCTTCCACGATGGTGATGTAACGGTTGAGCGGCAAATCTGTGAATTGCTCGACGGCGCCGCTGGGCAATGGCCACTTGACCTCCAGGCTGTCGATCTTGGCTCGCTGGCCGATGCCCAGGACCATCCTCGGATCGTGCGAGGAAAGAAAGCTTCCTCCGCCCACCTTCATGCGCGAGCGCTTCAGATCCCCGGCCTGGTAGCTGACGCGGGCGCCGATGGCGTCGGGGTTCGACTTGCGCCCCACCAGGTGAACGCCAAGCCAGTTATTCAGCCTGCCCACGTTATTGCGCAGCAGCAGAGGCGCCTCGTTATTGTTGTTGATCAGCACATCGACGCCGCCGTCGTTCATGAAGTCGCCGATGGCGAGGCCGCGCGCCGGGAACTTTTTGGCGAACACCGGACCGCTGTCCGCGCTGACGTTGTGGAACGTCTTGCCTTCATTGTGGAAGAGCAACAGAGGCTGCCGCCACTGAATGGCAGAGGAAGCTTCGTCGAACAGGTTGTCGGGAAAGCCGCTGGCCGCGATCAGGTCGAGATTGCCGTCGTTGTCGTAGTCGAGGAACTTCAGGCCCCAGCCGCTCATCCACCGCGTCGACATGCCGATGCCGGCCGGTATGGCAACATCGTCGAAGGTTCCGTCGCCGTTGTTCCTGTACAACGAAAAAAACTCCTCATCGATGTTGGCCACGAACAGATCCATCAGGCCGTCTTCGTCGAAGTCGGCGGAATCGACGCCCATGCCGGAGCGGGCCCGGCCGTCCGCGCTGTAGGCGACTTCGGCAGCCAAGCCACTCTCTTCGAAAACGCTTCCGCGATTGATGTAGAGGAAGTTGGGCACGGTGTCGTTGGAGACGAAGAGGTCCATCCTGCCGTCGTTATTCACGTCCGTCGCCACCACTCCCCAGGCCTTACCCAGGTGTTCGGTAATTCCGGCGGCTTTGCTTACGTCGGTGAAGGTGCCGTTGCCGTTGTTATGGAAAAGCCAACTCGGCATGGGATTGAATATTCTTGGAATGCAGTAGTGGCGCACGCCGTTGGAATCCTTGCCGCAGCCGTGCATCAGATCGAATTCGGCGAACTGGCAGACGAACAGGTCAAGCCTGCCGTCGTTGTCGTAGTCGAACCAGACGGCGCTCGAACTCCAGCCGCCCGCCGCTACGCCGGCCTTCGCGGTGACATCGGTGAAGGTGCCGTCGCCGTTGTTGCGATAGAGAATGTTCTGCCCGCATTGCGTGACGTAGATATCGGGATAACCGTCGCCGTTGTAATCGCCAACAGCGACGCCCATGCCGTAGCCTCCGCCCGGCACGCCGGCCTTGGCCGTAACGTCAGTAAAGGTTCCGTCGCGATTGTTGCGATAAAGCGCATTCCGCAGGGGATGGGGCGGATTGTAGAAGTTTGATTTGCCGCTGTTGACCAGGTAAATATCCATCCAGCCATCGTTGTCATAGTCGAAAAAGGCACATCCCGCGCCGCTGCTTTCGGGCAGATATTTTTCCTGGGACCTGCCCGCATCGTGTACCCAGCGAATGCCGCTCTTCGCTGCCGGCACTTCCTCGAAAGCATACGGCGCGGGCGCAGCAGCGGCGCGGGCAAGCAGAGTCCTGTAAGCAGGCGAGGCCGCGGCCATGGCCACCAGGCTGCGCAAAAGGCGGCGGCGAGAGAGATTATCGGGCGGAGTATTCACCTTGATTGGCACGCCGATGGCGTTGCCGTTGCGTTACGCGACGAAGACGGCCGGATGCCGGCCATTGGAAGCGGTATTGAGCATCCCGGCCTCCAGCCCACCGCGTGGGAAACCACCAGGTTCATTCCGGTTATTCCTCTAGGGACCTGCTCTTTCGACAGGCCGCCCTCATTCTAACAACGCTGGGCGCAATAAAAGTTCGGGGAGACCGGGCTGTCAGGGCAATCGCATGAATGAAAAACTGATCCACGCAACAACCTCGTGCTGCCCCTACGGGGCAGTCTCATCTCTTCGTCTCGCTCTCCCAGGACTGCCCCTTCTCTTCGCTCAGGGTTATTCTGGGCTATTTTCGACTCGTCCCTCCGGGACGACGGGGCCACGCAACTCGATGAATCCGCGAGAATGAACCTGTTTCGTCAACAAATAACATTCATGCGATTGCCCTGACAGGGCTGGGCGACCGCCGTCTAGCGGAGCCTTGGATCGATCAGAGATCGGGGATCGGTGGATGGCATTACGCTGGCAGTCATGTTCTCTTTCAGATCCTTGGCGACTTTTTCAATCTCGGCGAGCTTTCGAAGCTGGGCCGGGGTAAGCGACTCAGGGTTGGCCCTTGCGATCTCCGTATTGAATTCAGCGGTCAGCTTGAGGAGCTTGTTGGCGTCGGCGACTACGCGCTTCTGGCGTTCGACATTGAGGGCGCGCAGGCGCCTTGCCTGTTCGGCGGGATCGTTGCTGGGAATGTCGTAGTCCTCGCGGCTGTTTGCCGGGACGCCGCTGGGCAAGGTAGGCAGACTGGGCGTACCGGGATGGGCTTGCCCGCCGGCCCCAGGGACGAGAAGGAGAGCGAGGCATAGCGTCCGGGATGCGGCTTTGGAATTCATGGTGAGACTCGCCAATGCGGAGGCGCTCATGTGCATCCTTTTCCAGCCTCGCAACCAATATCGAGAAACAGACTCCGCTGGAGAATGGAGGTCTTCTCTATTGGACGCCAAGGGGAGCGCAATCGTTTCCTGCAAATGCTTCTTTTGGCGTCCGGTCTGTCCAGGTCCGGGTTGGCATTGTTGCCAAACCGAGTTCGCCGGCGACAGGATGCGACAGCGAGATGCCGCCGCATACGCAAGGAACGAGATCGAAGTATACTTCCTGACGGATACAGTCTATGCCAATGAAGGGGTTTCGATCGATTTGGCTGGCGCTTGCCCTCTCGTCGTTGGCCGGAATGGCATGGGCGTCAGGGAAAGCGGCTCCGATGGCCCAGGCCGCGGCGGGAACGCCGGTCGATCTCGATAGCTTGCGAAAACAGGCGCTCGATGAGGGGCAGGCGGGCAAGACGGACGACGCCATCCGCGACTACCAGCGCGCATTGCAACTTGATCCCGGGTGGAAAGAGGGCCTGTGGAATCTTGGGATCCTGCAGTATGGTGGCAACCGGTTCGCCGAGGCCAAGAATACATTTCAAGAGGTGGCCGGGTTCGCGCCCAACCTGGGCATCGCCTGGAGCCTGCTCGGGTTGTGCGAGTTCGAGACCGGCGACTTGGACGGCTCGCTCACGCATCTTGAGAAAGCTCAGCTTCTGGGCGTCAAGGACGATGAGGAGATTGCGCGCGTCTCGAGCTATCACCTGGGGCTCCTGTGGATTCGCTCGGGCGAATTCGAGCGCGCCACCGCTCTGCTGCTGTCGACGTTCGGCGCGGGCAACGTGTCGCCGCAGGCGAAGATTGCTTTGGGACTGGCCTTGCTGCGCGTTCCACTGCTGCCCGAGCAGCTTGATCCGTCGCGGGAGGCTCTGGTGCTGGCTGCGGGTGAGGCCGCAATTGCAGGAACGGAGCAGCCCGCCCGCCTGGCGGCATTGCTGCGCGATCATCCCGATGTGCCGTATCTCCACTACGCGTATGGACTCGCGCTTGCTGGCGCGGGAAGAGAGAAAGAGGCGCAGGAGCAGTTGCTGGCGGAGACCAGGACCTCTCCGCTCAGCCCGCTGCCCTGGGTGGAACTTAGTCGCCTGGAACCAAGTCTCGGCGCGGTGAGTGAATCGGTCAAAGCGGCGCAAGAAGCCGTCCGTATTGCGCCCGAAGATCAGGATGCGCACCAGGCGCTGGCGCGGGCATTGGAGGCCGCGGGAAATGCGCAGCAGGCAGCAGCCGAGCGGCAATTTGTTGCGCCGGCCACAGGCGGCAGGCCAGTTGTCGAGCAGAGGATGGTTCTTCTCTATGCCAATACCGCGGCAAAGACAAAGACTGGTCCGGAGGCTCCTGAACAGCGCTGGAACCGGGCTCTGACGGAATATGCAGCCAGCCAGTATGCGGCTGCGATACCCGATCTGAAAGCATGGCTGGCGGCCACTCCGCAGAGCGGCACCGGATGGGCGATGCTTGGGCTTTGCGAATTTGCATTGAAGGATTTCGACAACGCGCTCCTTCACCTGGACCGCGGCGCGAAACTCGGCTTGAGCGCCAGTTCCGACTCCGTTTACCTGGCAAGGTACACGTACGGAATACTTTTGGTGCATGCGGGCCAGTTTGATCGCGCGGCCGACGTCCTGTCGTCGGCAAGCAAGGCAACGGGGCCTCTGGCTCAGAGGGTCGAGAATGCGCTTGGACTTGCGCTGCTGCGGCGAGCGGAATTCCCTGAAGATGAGAGCGCGTCCGAAACAGCCCTGGCCATCGCGGCAGGGCACATTGAATCGCTTCTGCAACAAAGCAATTACGATGAGGCGTTCCCGCAACTCAAGCTTCTGCTTGATCGATACCCGGCCACTCCTTTCCTTCATTACGCTTATGGAACTGGCTTGATTGCGCTGTCGCATTTCGACGAGGCCGCCGCCCAGATGAAGGCGGAGAGGGCCATCTCCCCGGCGAGCGAACTGCCTTGCGTTCGCCTGGCATCCATCGCGCTGCGCCAGCACGACTCTGCCGCTGCAATTAGCTGGGCTCAGCAGGCGCTGCAACTGGCCCCCAACACGCTCGATGCTCATTATTTGCTTGGGCGAGCGTCTCTTGAGGCAGGTGATCTACCCACGGCAATCCGCGAACTGGAGATTGCGGCCAAGCTGAGTCCGGCCAGCCCGGAGGTTCACTTCAACCTGGCCAAGGCCTACGCGCGGGCCAAGATGACGGAGAAAGCGGAACACGAGCGGGAGATTTTTTCGCGATTGAGTGCGGAGGAAGAAAGACGGCCCGGCAGCCAAGTTCCACCCGTCGGCGCGGGGGCGCGCGAGCCCGAAGATGGCGCAAGCACGGCACCCTCGAATGGCCCCGCGGCACCCCAGTTGCAATGATGCAGAACGCTTTCTGCGACCGGTCAGGTTTCAGGCCGTGACCGGGGTGAGTATAATTTGTCCCGTAATTGGAGGCGGTGTATGAAACGCATTCTCTATCTTTCCGGACTCTTGATTTTCGTGTGTGTTGTGTTGGCCAATATTCACGGCAAGGCCCAAACCGCGGACAACAACCCGGCGGCGACCAGCGGGTTTGGCTCGGACGCAAATTTTAACCAGGCCTTGAATCAACAGGTAGGGAGCATGCGGTTTGTGGGGCGGGTGGTTATGGCAGGCGGAAAACTGCCCTGGGACCCGATTCCGGTTTCGGTGATCTGCGACGGTAAAACGCGCTTCAACACCGTTACAGACCGGAAGGGCGAGTTCAACATCCAGGCTTCTTATCGTGAAAGTGAGGCAGTTGCGACCAAGCGCGATCCGAAGCGCGTGTCTCCGGCGGAGTTTGTGGGCTGCAAGGTGCGGGCGATTCTGGACGGGTTCGAGTCGACCACAGTGATCATTGCCAATGGCTCCATCACAGACAGCCCCGATCTGGGCACAATCACCTTGCGACCGAGCGAAGCCGCGAAGGGATCGGTGTTGAGCACTACGTCTGTATCGGCGCCGGCTGAAGCGCAGAAGGAGTTTGACAGGGCCTTCTCTGACGAGATCGAAAAGCACCTTGATAGCGCACGGAAACACCTGCAGAAGGCTGTCGGCCTCGACCCGCAATTTGCCGAGGCCTGGTATCAGCTTGGCAAGCTTGAGGAAACAGATAAACCGCAGGACGCCATGAGTGCGTATCAAAAGTCGGCGGCCGCTGACCCGAATTACACGCCGCCCTATGAGCGAATCGCCTCGTTGGCTGCGAATCAGAAGAAATGGCAGGACGTGGTGGATGCGACCGACCAATCGCTCAAACTGAATCCGGCGGGCACTCCACAGATATGGTATTTCAATGCCGTGGGCAACTTGAACATTGGTCACGCGGATGTTGCCGAGACCAGCGCGGAGACGTCACTGGGCATGGACCCAAGCCATGTGGCGCCCAACACGGAACAGCTTTTGGCCGTGATCGAAGCGGGGCGAGGGCAATACAAAGACGCACTGGATCATTTGCGCCATTGCCTCACTTACACCCCGCCTGGACCCAATGCTGACCTGATGAAGCAACAGGTTGCGCAACTGGAGAAAGTCGTGCCGCAGCCTGGGAAGTAACGCCGTTCTGAAGTTCAATCAAACTCGGCATAGGCGGCCGTGGTCAGGAAATCCTGAAACTCGCCGGTCGAAAACGTAATGAGCAACTCGGCCGCGCGCTCGAATTTGGATGAGGCGAACCGCTCGCTGCCGAGGAAGTGCCTGGTGCGATTCAAGATGTCTCTGAGCGCGCTCACGAAGCGGTGACGATCAATCGTCTTGCCATTATTGAGACGAGCTCCGTACTGAATCCATTGCCAGAGCTGGGCGCGCGAAATCTCTGCCGTGGCGGCGTCTTCCATCAGGTTATAGATGGGCACGCAGCCGTTGCCGCGCAACCACGACTCGATATACTGCAAGGCTACATCGACATTGCGCGCGAACCCCTCTTCCGTAAGCTGGCCGCGCGGAATTTCCACAAGGTCGCGTTCCGAGATGGACGAAAATTGCCTGGCGGGCGGTTGAATCTGGTTGGGGCTCTTCATGTGCTCGTCGAATACCGCCTTGGCAACCGGAACCAGGCCAGGATGCGCGACCCATGTTCCGTCGTGGCCGGCGCGCACTTCGCGCAGCTTGTCCTGACGAACGCGCTGCATGGCTTCCTCGTTGGCCTTTGGGTTGTCGCGGATGGGAATCTGGGCAGCCATGCCGCCCATGGCGTGTATGCCGCGCTTGTGACAGGTGTGGATCAACAACTCCACATAGGAACGAAGAAACGGCTGATCCATGGTGACGCAACCGCGTTCCGGCAGCACGTACATTTTGTTATTTCTGAACTTTTTGATGAAGCTGAAGATGTAATCCCAGCGGCCGCAGTTCAGGCCGGCGGAGTGATCGCGCAACTGGTAGAGGATTTCGTCCATTTCAAACGCGGCGGAGATGGTTTCAATCAGCACTGTGGCGCGAATGGTTCCTTCGGGAATCCCAACATACTCCTGGGCAAAGACGAAGACGTCGTTCCACAGCCGCGCCTCGTGGTAGCTCTCCATCTTGGGCAGATAGAAATAGGGAGCCGTGCCACGGTCGAGAAGCGTTCGGAAGTTGTGAAAGAAATAGAGCCCGAAATCGAAGAGCGATGCCGATATCGGGTCCCCGTGGATGGGGAAATGCTTTTCTTCCATGTGCCATCCGCGCGGGCGCACAAAGAGCACGGCGGGGTTTGCTCCCAACCGGTAGAGCTTGCCTTCCGGCGAGCAGTATTCGATGGTGCGCAGGTTGGCGTCGCGGAGATTGCGCTGGCCTTCAATGCAGTTGCTCCAGGTTGGCGCGTTGGAGTCTTCGAGGTCGGCCATGAAGACGTTGGCGCCGGAATTCAGCGCGTTGATGACCATCTTTCTTTCCGCCGGGCCGGTTATCTCGACTCGGCGGTCGACCAGATCGTGCGGAATGGGCGCCACCGTCCACTGCGCCTGGCGAATGGGCAGCGTCTCTTGGGGAAACCGCGGCATCTTTCCAAGGTCATACTGGCGTTGACGTTGCTTTCGCTCGCTGAGCAGATCGATTCTTCTGGACTCGAAGCGCCGGTCGAGGTATTGCAGAAACTCCACTGCTTCGGGGGTGAGGATTTCGCTTTCTGCGCTGAAGCTCAACGTTGAGATTTCGGCTAGCTGTACTGTTGCAGACACGGATTGATTTTCCTTTCGAACGAGCTTGTAGTTGTTGATATCTCGGGTCGCCTTCGCCTAGCAGGTTGCGGAAAAAGGCCGCATTCGGGGCGAAATCCCCGAGAAGCATACCCCAGGGGCTGAAGCCCGCGTTAATCCCATTGCCTCTGCGCCGGGGATAAATCCCCGGCCTACCACATGAGCGAGTTTTTCAGCAGTCTGTTTAGCCCAATGAATTGAGTGGCAACAGGCGGCATGGCTGAAGCCGTGCCCTTTCAAAGCAACATACGATTGACTCAATCAGAGGTTCCTTAGTCGCCCGATACGGGTATCACGTAATCCAATTCGACTCCGGAGGGATTTGCGTACGCATCGAACTGCTCTTCCTCCGTGGAGCCGGGGAGCGCGCGAATCGATGTTTGGCCGGCAGCGATGGTGTTTGCCACGTCGTCGAAATAGCCGGTGCCGACAAATTTCTGGTGTTTTACAGCGCCATAACCGAGCGTCTCGGCCAGCTCGAATTCACGCTGCTGCAGTTGCGAATAGGCTGTCATGCCGGAACGAGCGTACTCATGAGCGAGTTCGAAAGCGGAGAGATTCAAGGCATGGAACCCGGCCAGCGTAACGAACTGGAAACGGTAACCCATGGCTGCAAGCTCGCGCTGAAACTCGGAGATTTCCCAGTCGTTCAGCTTGGACTTCCAATGGAACGACGGAGAGCAATTGTAGGCGAGAAGCTTGCCTGGAAATTGCGCATGAATAGCCTTGGCAAACTTTCTTGCCTCGGCAAGATTGGGCTCCGACGTTTCGCACCACAGCATGTCGGCATAAGGCGCGTAGGACAGGCCGCGGGCAATGGCAGCGTCGATGCCGCCGCGCATGGCGAAGAATCCCTCGATGGTGCGCTCGCCCGTGAGAAAGGGCATATCGTCCGGATCGCAGTCGCTGGTGATGAGGTGAGCGCCGTTGGCGTCGGTGCGGGCAATCAGGACGGTGGGAACATCGAGGATGTCGGCTGCAAGACGGGCGGCGATGAGCTTGTGAATCGCTTCACGGGTCGGCACCAGCACTTTTCCGCCCATGTGCCCGCACTTCTTCGCGGAGGATAACTGGTCTTCAAAGTGGACTGCGGCCGCACCCGCTTCGATCATGCTTTTGGTCAGCTCGAACGCGTTGAGAACTCCGCCGAATCCGGCTTCTGCATCGGCGACAATGGGCAGCATCCAGTCGATCGAGTCATGGCCGTCAGCATGGGCAATCTGGTCCGCGCGCATCAACGCATTGTTGATGGAACGCACCACGTTCGGAACGCTGTTGACGGGATAAAGGCTCTGGTCTGGATACATCTGACCGCTGAGGTTGGCGTCCGCCGCAACCTGCCAGCCGCTCAGGTAAATCGCCTTCAGACCTGCTTTGGCCATCTCTACGGCCTGGTTACCGGTCAGGGCGCCCAGCGCGGGGATGTATTGCTCCTGTTGAAGAAGACGCCAGAGTTTTTCTGCCCCCGCGCGGGCGAGCGAATGCTCCACCCTGGTTGTTCCGCGCAGACGCTCCACGTCTTTGGCCTGGTATGCGCGAGTGATTCCTTCCCAGCGGGGTGATTCCCAACTGACTTCTATTGAAGCGTTCCTGCTCATCTTCTTCTCCTTGGTTACTTGTCGGCAGTTGCGCGGCGACCTGAATCACTCGCTCAACATGATTGATTAGAGCGCAGCAATTCTTGCAGCACAAGGGCAGCCAGTCCGATTCGGACGAGTGGACAAGGACACCCAGGCAGAGTGATAATCGGTACCGCCGCGGAGGGAGAAGCCCTCTGGAAGTTCAACTTAGTTGAGAATGGCGGCGTTGGAATGTCCGAGGCCGCACCCAGGGCAGGCATTCCCATTCCGGACCTTCGACCGAATTGGATGGCCGTTTGGGGACAGGCGAATTATGACGACCGGACCGCAACTGGCGAAAGAACTGAATCGGGCGCTCAACCTGCGGCATGTCTCCGAAGGCGTCGACTTGCTCGATCGGACGGAAGAGACCTGGTCCAGGCTCGTCCCGAGCCCGGCACAGGCGACGGAATTGCTTCTCCTGATCACTCAATGGGTGGATGTTGGCTATCGAGACTATCCAATCCTCGATCCGTTGCTCAAGCAATTTCCAATGGAGAGCCGGCGGGAATTGCGGCTCGATGGCTACCTGCGATTGCGGCTGGTGGAGGGATTTCGTGCCCTGTCGGCTGAAGAGGTCGACAGGGCCATCGAGATATTCGACTTTGTGTTGAGGGCGGAGCCGGAAGCTGCCGGAAAGGAGCTGTGTACCCTCGCTCATTTCTGGAAGGGAAGAGCGCTCAGGAAAAAGGGCGAGTACGAGGCAGCATTTTCTGAGATCGTGGCCGCGCGGGAGCTTGCCCAGCGGTCAAGCAAGAATGCGATGTTCACGGCGGTGATTCATATTCACGAGGCCTGGCTTCTCTTCCAAAAGGGCATGAAGAAAGAGGCTCTGCGGTTGCTGACAGAAGCTGAGACGACGCTCAAAGCTTCAGATCACAGTCTTGCGTTGGGGAATATCGAGTCGGCACGTGGACGCATTGTGCGCCGAGCGGGCGAGTACGCCAAGTCGCTTGAGCATTTCGATCGCGCTATCGCAATTTATTCCGAGGGGAACCCCAACCACCGTAACCTGGCCAGGACGCTGGTGAATGCCGCCCACGTGAAGCGGCTGCTGGCGCTGCAATTGCGCAAGAGGATCGATGCGCGCGCACGAAGTCCGAAGACGCCTCGCAGCGAGAATCGGCTGACGACGACAGCGAACACGCCGGCAAGCCCGCGTGCCCGATATCAGCAATTGTGCCAGGAAGCAATGCAGCAATTGCGGCAGGCGCGGGAGATTTACCTGCTCCATGGCCACTCAAGCGGGCTGGGCGCGGTGATTGTCAACTCAGGATATCTGCACCTGGATGGCGGCGATATTGACCGTGCCGGCGGCGAGGCCCTGGAGGCGTACCGGATTGGACAGGAGAAGAACGATTTCATCCTCATGGCGCGGGCGCGTGTTTTGCAAACGGCAACGGAGAACGCAAGGGTAGAAGAACAGCTTGGCGAAGATGTGGACATAGCGCTGCACGCGAACCAGGCCAAGCAGTTCAGCGAAGAAGCCCTGGCTTTGGCGAAACACACGCAAAATCGGCGGCTGATTGCGTCGGCAAATATTGCGCGCGGCATGACTGCAGCGAACGAGTTTTTTCAGGATTGGGACCTGGCCAAGCGCTGCGCAAGTGAAGCCACCGATCTGATCGGAGCGGGCGAAAACGACCATTTGCTGGATGACCTGGCGGCCTTGAAATCGCACATCATGCAGGCCTCCGGCATCAACGACACGCTGCGCGGATGGTCCGAGGGGATGGTGGGAGAAAAGACCTTTCAGCAGGTCACAGAAGAATTTGCTGAGATCGTAATCCCCAAGGTCTGGCTGCGGGAAGGCAAAAAGATATCGAGGGTGGCTGAAAGCCTTTCCATTTCACCGAAGAAGGTACGGCGGATTCTTCGCAATGGGGGTTTTCTCGACTCATTTGGAACCGCGGGAGGCCATTAAGCCCGAATAGTTGCCTTCTTCACAAAGAGCCGTGATGGCCATCACCGTGCGGGGTATTACCAAGGTGCTGTTCTTGGTTCCTCGGGACTGAATGAGCCTCTGGAAATCAGAACCCCGTGGGAGGTAACTGTGCCGAACTCCCTGGTACTCGACCTAATTCAACGCCCTCAAGCTGAAAGCAACCCTCATCTCACGTCATTTGACTCCAGCCAGCAGCACGGACTGAACCACTGGCTGGAACCCTGCACGCTCGTTGAGAAAAAAGATCCCGAACTGGATGGTTACTTGTTCGACGATTTCTGTCTCTTCCTCTCCAACTAACGAACCCCGGGGGGGGGATTTCACTAAAAGTGAAATCCCCCTCCGCATATCAACACCTCTCCAGTCACGTAATCCGATAGCGGGCTGCAGAAGAAAAGCACCGCCCCAGCAGCTTCTTCCGGAGTACCGAGCCGCCCCAGCGGGCAAGCGCTCTTCACGGAATCCAACATGCTGGGTTGAACCCCTAGGCGGATTTCGTGGCCGTGCATTTCCATCTTCGAACCCGCATCGGTGATGGGCTGAATCAGCCGCGTCTCGATCAGGCCGAAGCCGACCGCGTTCACGTTGACGTTATAGCGGCCCCATTCTTTGGCCATCGTCTTGGTCAGTCCGATGATTCCAGCCTTTCCCGCCGAATATCCGGCCTGGCCGGGGTTGCCATCGGTACCGGCGATCGAGGTGATGTTCACCACCTTGCGCATGACCCGCCGGTTTGCGGCAATCTCCTTTTTTGCCGACTCGCGGATGAAACCGGCGGCGGCGCGGAGGATGCGGAACGGCGTCACAATGTGAATATCGAGCATGGCCTGAAACTGTTCATCGGTGGTCTTCTGGATGACGCTGTCCCAGCTGTAGCCGGCGTTGTTCACAATAATATCGATGGCGCCGAACTCGGCGAGCGTTGCGTGCACGATCATCTCCGGCATCGCCGGGTCAGTCAGGTCTCCGGTAACATGGCTCACCTTTCCCGGGCGCCCCAACTCAGCTTCCGACTCGATCAGCAGTTTTTCGTCAAGGTCGTTCACCATCACGTTCGCGCCGGCAGCAACCAGCCGCTTGACAATCGCTCTTCCGATGCCGCGGGCGGCCCCGGTAACGAGCGCTGTTTTCCCTTCCAGGGTGAATGGCATAGCGGTTGTGTTTTCAACTTCGGTTTCGAATCTTGCGGACCCCATTTTCTTCACCTCCAAGGTGATAACTTCGCTGCATCGCGGCATAATAAATGCTGCAATGCACAAATGTCCAGACGCAGGCAGAGTATTTTTCTTTGCATGCGCCGGAAGTGCCAGGCACCGCGCCGCATCGGATCAGAACACCAACATTGCGCAGTCAGCAAGGATGTCCACCCAGAACCGCTGGAACGTCCGACACGATGGAGGTTTTCGCATCTTTAACGCCAATGGACAGGGCAAGAAGAATCAAGTGCATTCCACGATTCATAAATGCCACGATCCAGAAAAGAGAGGATTCGGGTCATGAGCAATCGAGAGATAGTTGTTTTGAGCGCTGTTCGCACCGCGGTAGGAAAGTTCGGCGGCGCTTTGAAAGATATTTCGCCCACCGAATTGGGCGCCAAGGTGGTTTCAGAAAGTGTGCGGCGCTCGGGGTTGTCCGCGGCCGATATCGGTAACGTCGTTTTCGGAAATGTGATTCATACCGAAGGGAAGGATATGTATCTTGCGCGCGTGGTTGCCTTGCGCGGCGGATTGCCGATTGAGACTCCGGCACTGACGCTCAACCGCCTGTGCGGCAGCGGGCTGCAAGCGATTGTGACGGCTGCGCAGACCATTGTGCACGGAGACGCCGATGCGGCAATCGGCGGCAGTTGAGTCGATGAGCCGGGCGCCCTATTGGCTGCAAGCAATGCGATGGGGCGCGAGGATGAACAACGCGACCGCGGTGGACGTGCTTGTGGCCGCGGTCACCGACCCGTTCGACGAGATTCATATGGGCATCACCGCCGAAAACGTGGCGCGAAAATGGGGAATCAGCCGGGAAGACCAGGACGAATTGGCGGTGGAAAGCCATCGCCGCGCAGGGGACGCGATCCAGACAGGAAAATTCAAAAGCCAGATTGTCCCGATTGAACTGAAGACCAAGGCGGGGACCACGTTGTTCGACACGGACGAATCGCCGCGTGCCGATGCAACGCGGGAGAACCTGGCCAAACTCAAACCGGCCTTCGACAAGGACGGCACCGTCACGGCAGGCAATGCATCGAGCGTGAACGATGGAGCTGCAGCGGTGGTGTTGATGGAGCGCCATGCGGCAGAGGAGCGCGGGCTCAAGCCGATAGCAAGGTTGATCGACTATGCGGTGACGGGCGTGGAGCCGGGCGTGATGGGGATTGGACCGATTTCCGCGGTGAGGAGGCTCTACCAACGCACCGGGCTGAGCAACGACCAGATCGATGTATTCGAGGCCAACGAGGCCTTCGCAGCGCAGGTGCTTGCGGTTCGGCGCGAATTAAATCTTCCGCCGGAGAAGACAAACCCCAATGGAAGCGGCATCTCTCTCGGTCATCCGCTGGGGGCGACGGGCGCAATCGTGACGGTGAAGGCGATCTACGAACTGCACCGGATTGGCGGTCGGTATGCCGTGGTCACCATGTGCATTGGCGGTGGGCAGGGCATTGCCGCGGCCTTTGAAGCAATGAATTGAGGACCCTCATCATCCATCGACGATCTTTGCCTGGCTGCAGTCACGCTAGCTTGCGCGCAGCCAGCTACGCGGACCGGGCGCCAAGCCATTCATCGATGTGCGGCCAAGTCTGCTTGTGCGCGCCACTGCCGGCCATGATGCCAATGTGTCCTCCGTTGACGCGGTACACCTCGGTGTCGGTGCTGGAGACCTTGGATACGATCGGCTCCGACTGGCAGGGAGGCGTTATGTGATCGGTCTCGGCAATGACTGTGAGCAGATTCGCCCGCAGCTTTTTCAAGTCGACAAACTCGCCGCGAATCTTGAGTTCGCCGTTCATCAGTCGGTTGTTTCGATACAGATCGACAATGAGCTGGCGGTATGCGCCGCCGGCCATGGGAACAAGTTCCGTGACCCAGGTATTCATGGCGTGCCATGACTCCACGGCGCGCGGATTGTCCAGATTGTCCCACAACCTGCAATAGTTGGTGATGTAATTCTCGACCGGCTTGAGGGCCTTGGCGCCATAATCGATCATCTCGCCGGGAATGTTTCCCAGCGCGGAAATGACTTTCTCGACATCGAAATATTTCTCGTCGACCCAGTGGGCAAAGGTCAGCTCCTGGCGATGCGAAAAATCAAGCGGAGCTGTCAGCAAGAGAAGATTCCGCAGGCCATCGTCGGGTCGCATTGCCGAGTAGATTGTGGTGAGAATAGCGCCGATGCACCAGCCCAGCAAGCTGAATTCCTTTGACTGCGAATGCGTCTTCATCTTGCGAATCGCTCTCGGCATATAGTCGAGCACGTAGTCGTCGAACTTGAGATCTTTGTCCTCCAGGCCGGGAACACCCCAATCCAGAAGATAGATATCGTAACCGCGGGCGAGCATGTATTCGACAAAGCTGTGGCCGGGGCGAAGATCGAGAATGGTGGGGCGATTCATCAAAGCAAAAACCAGCAGCAGCGGCACCGGGTGCCGATCCTTGGCTGGGACCACAGGAATGTAGTGATAGAGCCTGGCCTTGTTGAGCGTCCAGATGACCTCTTTTGGAGTCTGGCCAATGGCGAACTTGGTAGTCATGAGTCTGTTGAATGTCAGAAATCGTTGGTCGAGATCCGACCAGTATTCGGGCGATACCCCAGCCTGTGCCATAGGAATCTCTAGCCTTTCCTGCTGCTCGCTTGATGCGCGGCTTTGGCTGCGACTGGTGCGGGGCGCTTCACCTCCGGGTCAGCCTTGGCAGATGACTGCTGGCCCGCGGACGCGAGGCCGACGATTCGATCCAGCTTGGCATCCATATCGTCCAGCCGCATTTCCATGTTGGCGAAGCGTTGCGCCAAGGCAGCAACCTCCTGCCGCGAGGGCAGCGATAGTTGCTGCAGCGCCATCACCATTGACTTGTCCAGTGCTTGACGAAATGGCGCGGTCAGCGTCAGGGCGCCGTCGAGCATGGCGCCTGACGCTTGCGCGTATTCGTCGCTGTTCACCGCATCGATCATCACCTTTGACATGGAG
>JBEKFD010000102.1:0-18796 GCA_050013495.1 Occallatibacter sp.
CTATTTCTTCGTGATCGCTTCGTGGCATGTCCGCACTTGGCCGTGTTGACATCCACGGCGACACTCAACGATGCAGAGATCACCAACCACGACTTCCTTGAGGCGTTGCGCGATCTCGCTTTCACGCGTCAGGGAAAAGTGTTGCGCCCGGTGGACTATAAAAACCTCGGAGCGGAGGAGCTAGGTGGAGTCTACGAGAGCCTTCTTGCGCTCACTCCACAAATCACCGGCGACGGCGCCCGCTTTAGCTTCGCCGAGTTCGCAGGCAATGAACGCAAGACATCCGGCAGCTATTACACGCCCGACTCCCTCGTGCAGTGCCTTTTGGACTCCGCGCTCGACCCTGTAGTGGCGCAGGCAATCGAAGGGAAGACAGCAGCGGAAGCCGAACAGGCCATCCTTGCCCTCAAAGTCTGCGACCCCGCCGTCGGCTCCGGCCACTTCCTGGTCGGTGCGGCACATCGGCTGGCGCGGCACCTGGCGCGGGTGCGCGCCCAGGCGCAGGGTGACAGCGAACCCTCGCCGCTTCTTTACCAGCACGCACTGCGGGACTCGGCCCATTAATGCGGAGGGGTCGAACCGATTGTCGGTGTGTTCCATCGCACTTGACCAGTTTTGTAGGTGTCCTATACTTAACGAATCCAGAAATGGATAGCCGGAGGATACACCGAAACATATCGAACCCTTTAGCGGTGGCATCCACGGCGCAATCCGTAGGTGCTCCGGCTAAAGGGTTTTTATTTAAAGGTCGAATTGCCCACCAGTAAAGAGTCTTTACACCCACCTGAAAAGGCACTTTACGGGTACCTGTTAAAAAACTTTACACAAAGAATAAGAATGGAATCAGAAAAATGGAATAAGAGCGGATTACTAAAAAAATACATCCGGAACTCTCCAATGAAATGGAAGATGAGTTTCACGTTGATCCCGACGCAGATTCTCATGGACGAGAGATTGTCGCGTTCATGCCTAGTCGTGTTCTGGGTTTTGACGGTGCATATATTTCGCGGTAAAAAATTCTGCTTTCCTTCCACGGCAACGATTGCAAGGGAAGCACACTCGTCCCGCCCGACGGTTATAAAGGCGATCAAAGAGCTTGAGCAGTATGGCTACCTTGATGTCGAAAGAACATCGGGCGGTGTCAGCAAATACTACTTGAAGGTTCTCGTTTGAAATGCCGCCTACGAAGCCCACGACAGTTTCACTGCGTTTTCGAGAGCATCCTGTCGAGACTTCACCCAGGGCGCATAGTGACGCTGGGTGGTTTTGATTGACGTATGGCCCAGGAGCATCGAAACCGTTTCAAGGGATACGCCCTTTTGCAAGAGATCGACGGAGAATGTATCGCGCAGCCGGTGTGAATGGCCATCGTGAACACCTGCCATTTCGTACACCAATTTAAGCCGCTGTTGCCATTCTGTGATCGCGCTTTTCGGTTTGCCGACCTGCCGATAGAAGAAATACTCGTTGCCCTCGTCGCAGGCCGCGATTACATCGATGACAGCCTTGGGGAGCGGTACCCACACCGGATGCTTTGTTTTGGTCTGGCGCAGAAACAGCTTTCCGTCTTTCAGCGAATCCCGCCGGAACATAACCGCATCCGAAATTCTTATTCCCGAATACCGCATGAGCAGGATCAAGGCCTTCAGCTTTTTCTCCGTCCCCTTGGGGATTTTCGGATGGGCCTCCCGGATCGAGTCCGCTGCCCATACGATCTTCTCCATCTCACCATCGGTGAATGGGAGTGTTGGGTCGTATTTTGCCGGCGGTGCTTCAACGCCGCGGGCGGGACTCTTCTCAATCCAGTCCGAGTCCATGCAGAAGTTGAAGAATTTCCTCACCATCTCAAGCCGCTTTTGCATGGTAATCGGTGCGAGTTTCCAGGACTCGCGCAACCGCCGCAAAGAATCTGTGGTCACCGAGCGGAGCGGAGTGCCCCCGAAATGATCGGAGAGTTCCTTTGCAACCAGGCGGTATTTCCGCATCATGGCTTCGCTCAATCTCATGGATTCTCTGTCACTTACAAACCGGTCCGTAGCCTCCTTTACCGTCACCACCGCCACCGGGCCGTTCACTTCCCATTCCCTGACGAGCTTGTTAGCCGCCTCCCAATTCCGCAGATCGAGCGACCTCCGGACGTATTCGCCACGCAAGGTTCCCTCGACAGAAATTGGGCAGCCGCACGAGCGGTAGCTTCGTCCTTTGGAGGAATGCTTGCAGGTTCTCAGATGGCGGCGGAAAAGCGTAAGCATATTTCGAGCGTAGGACGAGGACCACACACTGTACACACGCCAGATTTGCTCGGACGGTAAACGATTGATTCTAAATAGAATAAGTTGGTGCCGGGAGGGGGGGTCGAACCCCCACGACCTTGCGATCGGCGGATTTTGAGTCAAACGATTGATTCTAAATAGAATAAGTTGGTGCCGGGAGGGGGGGTCGAACCCCCACGACCTTGCGATCGGCGGATTTTGAGTCCGCTGCGTCTGCCAGTTCCGCCATCCCGGCTCGGGGTGGGCTGCTGCTCCAAAAAGTATCGCACAGGCGTTGCTTTATCCGCCAGCACGTTGAGGCGCGGACCGGACGGAGTTCTTGGAGGCCAGGCTTGAATTTCCATCGGGGCGCGGTTTTGCGGGGATTCCGCGCTGTCGCGTGACGGCTGCTGCCGCCCTTTTTCGACCCCGCGCGCCCCAGCGCTTCTGCCGCAACGCAGGCGCCGTGCGACAATGGAGGCAACCGTGATGAACCCCGCCTCGTCTGCAGTTGTTCCTTCACCGGTTGCGGTCACTCCGCAGTTGCTGGCTCAGCACAGCATTACTGCGGAGGAATACGCCCGCATTCTGGCAGCTCTTGGCCGCGTCCCCTCGCTCACCGAACTGGGCATTTATTCGGTCATGTGGAGCGAGCACTGCTCTTACAAATCGAGCCGCGTGCATCTGAGGCGCCTGCCCACCAGGAGCGACCGCGTTGTGCAAGGGCCGGGAGAGAACGCCGGCATCATCGACGTGGGCGATGGGTGGGGATGCGCCTTCAAGATTGAATCGCACAATCACCCCAGCTATATTGAGCCGTTTCAGGGCGCGGCCACCGGCGTTGGCGGCATTTTGCGCGACATTTTTACCATGGGGGCGCGGCCGCTGGCGGTGATGGATTCGCTGCGCTTTGGTCCCATCGAGCCCGGAGGCGCCGAGCGCGATCTGCTGGCCAAGAATCACTCCATTGTGGAAGGCGTGGTGAGCGGCATCGCGGGATACGGCAATTGCTTCGGCGTGCCGAACCTGGGGGGGGAGACGAAGTTCGAGCCGTGTTACAGCGGCAATCCGCTGGTGAACGCCTTCGCGCTGGGCCTGGTGCGCATTGACGAGATTTTCTACGGCAAGGCTTCCGGCACCGGGAATCCTGTGATCTATGTGGGCGCGAAAACAGGGCGCGACGGCATCCACGGCGCTACCATGGCGAGCGAGGAGTTCCACGCCGGTACTGAGGCCAAGCGGCCGAACGTGCAGGTGGGCGATCCGTTCATGGAGAAGTTGCTGCTGGAAGCCTGCCTGGAAGCGATGCAGACCGGGGCCATCGTTGGCATCCAGGATATGGGAGCGGCAGGGTTGACATGCTCGACCTGCGAGATGGGCGCGCGCGGCGGCGTGGGACTGGACGTGGAACTGGACTTCGTTCCGCAGCGCGAGACCGGCATGTCCGCTTACGAGATCATGCTGTCGGAGAGCCAGGAGCGCATGCTGCTGGTAGCGACCAAGGGCCGCGAAGACGAAGTGCTCCGTGTCTTTGCCAAGTGGGGACTCGATGCGGTAATCGTGGGAACAGTGCAGCCGGAGTCGCGGCTGCGCATACGTCATCACGGCGAGCTGGTCGCCGACATTCCCAATCGATCGCTCACTGACGATGCGCCGCTCTACCATCGCCCCGTCGGCACGTGGAAATGCCCGCTGCCGCTTGAACCGCCGGAAGAAGTCCTGGCTGAACTGGCCAAGGATCGCGACTACACGGCCGACCTGAAGACGCTGCTCGCTTCGGCCAACGTCTGCTCAAAACGCTGGGTCCATGAGCAGTACGACACCATGGTGCAGACCAATACCGTGCAAGGGCCGGGGGGCGAAGCGGGCGTGATGCGCATCAAGGGAACGCCGGGACATGAGCGCGGACTGGCAATGGCGCTCGATGGCAACGGCCGCTGGGCGTATCTTGACCCCAAGCTTGGCGCCATGCACGCGGTTGCCGAGGCGGCGCGAAAGGTGGCCTGCACGGGTGCAACGCCGGTGGCGGCAACCAACTGCCTCAACTTCGGCAACCCGGAGAAGCCAGAGATCATGGCCCAGCTTTCGGCGGCCATCGACGGGATTGCGGAGGCCTGCATTGCGCTTTCGACTCCCATTACGGGCGGCAATGTGTCACTTTACAACGAGACGCGCGGGGAAGGCATCTATCCCACGCCTGTGCTGGGGATTGTCGGCATTCTCGACGATGTTGCCAATGCTGTCCCGGCCCATTTTCAGCGCGCGGGCGACGCCATTCTGCTGGTTTGGCCCGTCCCTCGGGGCGAGGAGCCAGACCCCAATCTCCGCGTTCCCCTCGACAACCGCAGTTTGCATTGGCAGGTTCCGATCCGCGAAATTACGGCTGAGGATGCGATCGTTGTCCCCGAGGACGAAACAGCAACCGCGGCTACGGCCGCAGCTGAACTCCGCGTGCTTGGGTCGTCAGAATACGCGAAGGCTGTGCTGGGTGGTGTGTGGGGCCAACCGCCGCCGCTCGATCTCGATGCGGAAGCCGATCTGCACACATTGCTCGCGGTCCTGGCCGACCGTCACCTGCTTCGCTCCGCGCGGGACATTTCCGACGGAGGGATTGCCGTTGCCCTTGCCCAGGCAGCGTTTCCATTGTCGATTGGCGCTGCGGTCGAGCAAGACCAGTCGCTCATGGTGCATCCACTCTTCGGTCTGTTTGCCGAACCGGCTTCTACCTTGCTGATTACCGCAGATCCCGACAAGGTTTCCGATATTGAAACACTGGCCGGCGAATACAGCTTCTTCGTCGCCCGCATCGGAACCACGGGCGGACCCAAGCTCGAAATTTCCGTCGATCGCGAGCCCTTCATCTCCGCACCGCTCACTGCCCTCCGCAAGCCCTGGGCCGAATCTCTGCAAGCCACCCTCCACGACGAGGTTCCAGAATGATTCAGCGCCTTTACCAGGGCGTCCAAGGCGAGATCGATACAACATGCTTGGGTGCCCCAGGGCCCGCCCTGAGCATGCCGAAGGGTCTCGATTCTGAGACCTGGAAAGCTTCCTGTATGAGTTCGGAGGAAGACCCCAAGCTCCGCGAAGAATGCGGGGTCGTCGCAATTCACGGCCACCTCGATGCAGCGCGCCAAGTCTATCTTGGGCTGTACGCCTTGCAGCATCGCGGCCAGGAGTCGGCAGGCATTGCTTCGGCAGACGGCCAGCGCCTGGCCAACATCAAGGGCATGGGGCTGGTGAGCGAAATCTTTACGGACGACGTATTGGCCAAGTTGCCCGGAACAATGGCTATCGGCCACACGCGGTACTCCACCACCGGAGACTCGGCGTTGCTCAACGCACAGCCCATCCGCGTTGAATCCACCAAGGGCCTCATCGCGATTGCCCACAACGGCAACCTGGTGAATCTGGGCAACATTCGCGCCCGGCTGGAACGCGATGGCGCTTACTTTCAAACCACATCCGACTCGGAAATCATTGTTCAGCTCATTGCCCACTCCAAGGCCGGCACGCTTGTCGACTGCATTGCCGACTCTCTGGGCCGCGTGGAAGGCGCATTCTCGATTGTCATGATGACGCGCGACCGTATCTTCGCGGCCCGCGATCCACGGGGGTTTCGGCCGCTTTCGATTGGGCGGATCAAGAACCCGAACGGCCCGGACACGATTGTATTCGCCAGCGAAACCTGCGCATTCGACCTGCTCCGAGCCGAGTACATTCGCGACGTGCTTCCTGGCGAGCTTGTCATGGTTACCGAGGATGGGCTAACCAGCCGGCAATATGCCACCGGCGTGCCGCAGACCAGTTGCATCTTTGAGCATGTGTATTTCGCGCGCCCGGATAGCCGCATTTATGGCCGGTGGGTGCAGGAGAGCCGCGACCAGATGGGGCGACAACTGGCGCGTGAATCCGGCGTGCCCGCGGATGTGGTTGTGCCCGTGCCTGACTCTGGAGTGACTGCGGCGCTTGGCTACGCGGAAGAGGCTGGGTTGCCGTTTCGCATGGGTCTTATCCGCAACCACTACGTGGGCCGCACTTTCATTGAGCCCGAGCAGCGGGTGCGCGACTTCGGCGTGCGCCTGAAGCTCAATCCAGTTCACAATCTGCTTGAGGGCAAGCGCGTGGTGCTGATCGACGACTCGATCATTCGCGGGACGACGAGCAGAAAAATCGTCCGCATGGTGCGCGGCTCAGGCGCAAAGGAAGTGCATCTGCGCATCAGTTGCCCGCCAACGATTTCGCCCTGCTTCTATGGCGTGGATACGCCGAGCAAGCGCGAGTTAATTGCGGCGAATAAGTCTCTTGAAGAGATACGGCAGTTTATCGAGGCTGACTCATTGGCTTACTTATCTCTCGATGGTCTTTTAAAGGCCTGCGAGACCAAAGAGAAGACTGGCTACTGCACCGCCTGTTACACGGGTAACTATCCCACGCAGTGGGTGGATGTTGACGAGATACTTCCAGCCGCAGCGACAGTTTGACAGATGGTGCCTCAGTCGAGTGAGCCGAAGTAGAATCAGTGCTGGTTCCGTGTCCCATGCCGGGACGCCTGAGGTTGCGCATGACGCGGTTGCGAACCCTTTTTGGTGGCGCTGTTTTTCTGGCTTCATTCCTGCTCTTTCTCGTCGAACCCATTGCGGCCAAGCAACTGCTTCCGGTGTTTGGCGGATCGGCCGCGGTCTGGATCACCTGTCTTGTGTTCTTTCAAACGGCACTGCTGGTGGGCTACCTCTATGCGCATTGGCTGGTGCGCCGTTCAAACTGGGTTCTTCATTTCGCCCTGCTCATGCTCGCAACCGCATCTGCAATCGGCTGGTGGGCGCAGACGATTGACGTCAGCCGCGCATCGCAGCATCCTGTGTCTTCGATCTTTGCCGCACTGGGCATCTCCATCGGCTTGCCCTTTCTGATGTTGGGTGCAACCAGTCCCCTGCTGCAGGTGTGGTTGGCGCGGATTGAGACGCGCGGAATTCCTTATCGGCTTTTCGCGTTGTCCAATCTTGCTTCCCTCCTGGCCCTTGCGCTCTATCCAACGGTCATTGAGCCTTATTTGACTTTGAGATTGCAGCGGCTCATTTGGTGTTGCGCCTTTGCTGTATTTGCGCTCGTCTCTACATTCCTGACTTGGCGAACCCGGCAAGCCACCAAGACACTCGCGCGCGTGGAAATAGAGAGTGAATCCGGTATAACTCCGGCACCATCGGGTCATAAGCTGCTCTGGGTGCTGTTACCCATGGGCGCGGCCATGCAGTTAAGCGCAGTTACCAGCTATCTGACTCAAAACGTCGCGGCCATCCCGCTGCTGTGGATACTTCCTCTGGCTGTCTATCTCATCACCCTGATTCTTGCTTTTCAGTTTCCCAGCTTGTTGCCACGAGGGATTATCGTTCGATTTCTCGTCGTCATGCTTGCCGGCCTGGGATATATGCTGTCGCAGATAGACGTTTCGGTGCCGCTGCGCGTTGGCCTCTCGTTCTTTCTAGTCGAGGTATTTTTCGCCTGCCTCTTCTGCCATAGCGAGGCTTACGCGCTACGGCCGCAGAGAGCGTCGGAATCCACACTCTTCTATCTCATGTTCGCCGCCGGCGGCGCGCTTGGTTCATTCCTTATCGGCATTGCATCGCCGCTTGTGTTTTCCTTCAATTACGATCTGGCGCTCACCTTCTTTGTTACGGCGCTGCTGGCGCTCGCAGTTACTTGGTCGAGTGGGTGGGCACAGCGCCTGCTGTGGTCTACGGCCAGCATTCTTCTGCTGGGGCTGGTCCTAATGCTGCACGCGGCTTACCAGCGCGACACGCCGTTTGCCGTGCGCAATTTCTATGCAAGCCTGCGCGTGCGGCAATCGCTCTCGGCTTATCCCGGCGCCACCATGCGCACCCTCACCAATGGAACCATTCAACATGGTACGCAGATTTTCTCACCGGAACTGCGCAAGACGCCTACGACCTATTACGCAGAGGATTCAGGCGTGGGCGTTGCCTTGCGGTTCTGCTGCCACGGTGGCGCGCGCAACATCGGCGTTGTCGGCCTGGGCGTGGGCACCATCGCGGCTTATGGACGTCCCGGCGATAAGATTCGCTTCTACGAAATCAACCCGGCTGTATATCCAATCGCACAACACCTCTTCACATATATGCGCGACTCAGCGGCTCAAGTCGATAGCGTGGAAGGGGACGCTCGAACTTCACTGGCCGCCGAACCTGCGATGGGATTCGACGTGCTCATCATCGATGCCTTTTCCGGCGACGCCATACCACTGCATCTGCTGACGACACAGGCTGTTGAGTTATACAAGCGCCACCTCGCTCCTGGAGGAATCCTTGCGTTTCATATCTCAAACAGCCATGTAGATCTGGAGCCGGAGATTGCTCTTCTAGCCAAAGCCGCAGGAATGGATGCGCGCCGCGTTTCGAGCTTTGAGAATCATGAACGCGGGGAGTTCACGGCCACATGGATGCTGCTGACGGACGACTCAAGTTTCTTTGCACAGCCGGAAGTTGCGATCCGTATGCGCAAGCCCGCCGAGGATCCCAAGGTCCGCCTTTGGACAGATGATTACTCCAGCCTGTTGCCTTTGCTGCAGTAGTAGCAGGTCGTTGCGGAGCTTACCTTTGGGTCCTTCGTGCGTTCATCTTTCACGCTGCTCCCTTCACTTCCACGCTGATCGCTCGAAACTCCTTTTGACCTACGTTTTCCAGTGTGTGCAGGTTCAACGGCGCTGACCACAACGCCTGCCCATCGAACGATGTGCCTTTGGTACGGCTATCAGCCAGGATGTTGCCATCTCCGTCTCGCCGCACAAAATCGCTCCAGCTCAGAACATAAAGCGCGCTCGGCCATCGATGCGTGTGTGCCGGAACCGTTTCTCCCGGCGCGACCCTGGTGTCAAGCACCCGCACATGCTCGTTCTCAAACAGCAGCGCATGATGCTTTGGCGCGGCTACCAGCGCGTCTAACCCGTCAGGCCACTCTTCTGCCATGGTCGACTACCTCGCTAACTCGCTGGCTTTGATGAGTGGAATGCTAACTCGCCTTTTCAAGCTCTGAGTCAACGCGAACATCATGGCTGCTGCTCCGAGAGCGGGGAGCGCCAGGCCTCTTAACCCGGCCTGATAGCTTCCGGTAGTATCCTTCATCAATCCCATCCAATAGGGGCCGACAAATCCACTGAACATGGTGATGGTATTCATTGCGGCAATGCCCGCCGCCGCCGCCCTGCCGGCAAGGAATTGCGAGGGCAGCGCCAGCGCCGGGCCCAGCATGGAGTTAAAGGCGATGAAGCTAGCCGCCAGAGCCGCAACAACGATCAACGGTGTTCGCGCATAACTTGCAGTCAAAAACCCGATCGCAATCACCATGCAGGGTACGATGCAGTGCAGAGCGCGTTCGCCGGTGCGGTCAGAATGCGCGCTGTTGAGCAGCATGCCTGCCGCGCCAGCGAGCCCGAAGCAAGCAATGAGAATGCCGACGTTGGTCACGCTCCATCCGGTGACCCCTTGCAAGATTGCCGGGGCTGAGAAGCCATAGGCGTAGCTGGTAGTCAACGCAAAAAAGAAGTACGCGCCGATCATCCAAACTTTGGGTGAAAGAAGCGCCTGCATCACGCCGGCTTCATGTCCCAGATGCGCATGCTCGCCATCTGCTTTGAGTTGGCCCAACAGCCAGCTCTTCTCTTCCGTTGTGAGCCACGTGGCTTTGGCGGGTCCGTCGGGCAGCATCTTCAGAATGGCGAAGCTGAAGAGCACGGCGGGCAGGCCCTCGACGAGAAAGAGCCATTGCCAACCGGCCAGACCCAGCTTGCCGCCCAGTCCCAGAAGCCAACCGGCGAGCGAGCCCATCACCACCGAGCTGAGCGGGAGTGCGATATAGAACCGGCTGACCGCACGCGCTCGCATGCGGGCGGGGAACCAAAGCGTGAGGTAGTAAATAATTCCGGGAAAGAACCCGGCTTCCGCCATGCCCAGCAGGAAGCGAAGGATGTTGAATTCGAGCGGTGTGCGCACGAGCATCATGGCCGCGGCCAAAAATCCCCAGGTAAACATGATGCGCGCCAGCCAGCGCTTGGCGCCAAAGCGCAGCAGCAGCAGGTTCGATGGAACCTCGCACAGCGCGTATCCAATGAAGAAAAGCCCGGCGCCAAAGCCGTATACCGACGCGCTGAAGTTCAGGTCGCGGTTCATCTGCAGGGAGGCAAAGCTGATATTGATGCGGTCCATGTAGGAGAGGCCATAGCCGATGCCGATGATGGGAATGAGCCGCAAGCTGGCTTTGCGCTGCGCCGACTTTCCGATGGCCGCGAGATCGGCTTCTGTCGGGTGCGGCACGTCGAGCGTCTTGCTCAAAACCTGCATGAGTGCGTACCTTGGTGAAATCCTTCTGCGTTTAGAACCTCAGGGGAACGGCGGACGCGCCGGGGTAAGCAGAATCTATCACAGGAGGCGCATGGTTCCGCTGGTATTTCAACTACCTTTCTGAGCCGGGCGGGGGTCACCGCGAACAGCAGCGCGCCCCCGACGGCTGTTTGTGCGGCCAGTCACAGGACGTTCACACTCCGCATGTGATAGCATCCGCTTCTTAGCGATAGACGCCTGGCGGAGACCACTTCAGTTTCCAGCCGGCGCCGGTCCGAACCTCTTTATGGACGAGGTAGACGGCAGACCGGGACACGTGGCCCTCCAATTCGGCCACCTGGACGCCCCTCAGGACGCCCCCAAGCTTTCCCTGTGCAAGTCGCAATCGTCCAGCCGTCCAAGCCCACGTTATGAAATCAAAGCGCAAGAGCTTGTCTTCTTGAGGAGAAACCTATGAAAACGTACCAGGGAAGTGAGATCCGCAACGTAGCTGTAATGGGGCATGCGCACAGCGGCAAGACGACCTTTATTGCCGCACTGCTGCAGGCCGCGAAAATGACCCCGACCCAGGGCCGCGTGGCCGACGGAACCGCCGTGACCGCCTACGACGAGGAAGAGATTGCCCGCGGCGCAACCATGCAAAACGCCGTGGCCTTTGCCGAGTGGCAGGGCGTGAAGATCAATTTTGTCGATACTCCCGGCTTTCATATGTTTTCGCACGAAGCACGCGCCGCGCTGTTGCCGGTGGAGGCCGCCGTGGTGCTGGTGAACGCGCAGAATGGCGTTGAGGCCGTGACCGAGCGCGTCTGGAGATATGCCGAAGAGGCCAATGTTCCCCGCGTTGTTGTGGTCAACCAGATGGATCATCCCAAGGCGGGCGGAGGGGGCGGGTTGAGCGCCCTGATCGATGACCTGGTGGATCGCTGGGGACGAAACTGCGTGCCGGTGCAGTTGCCGATTTCCGATTCGCAGGGGTTTCATGGCGTGGTCGATTTGGTGACGATGGAGGCGTTCTATTACACGCCGGGCGGCGATGGTCGCGGCAAGGTAACGGGCGAGATTCCGGCCAGCCTGGCGGCCGATGCCAAGGCGCGCCACGAGGCGCTGGTGGAGCTGGTGGCCGAGGGCAAGGACGAGCTGATGGAGGAGTACTTCGAGAAGGGCACAATCCCCGAAGACCACCTGATCGCTGCGCTGCACGAGGCCATTCGCGAAGACCGCATCTTCCCTGTCCTGTTTTCGAGCGGGTTGGCCAACATGGCGCTCGATCACCTGCTGGATTTCATCAAGGTCTACTGTCCCTCGCCCGTGGAGCGCGCGCCCATGCCTATCCGCGTTCCCTCGCTGGCCGCGGTTGCTTCCGTCGTCGAGGAGAGTGCCGAAGATGTGGAAGCTGCGGCGCACACGTTTCGCAGAGTGGCTGACAGCGAGCCGGCGGCGATGGTGGTATTCAAGACCATGACCGACCCGTTCTCCGGCCGCATCACCTTCTTTAAAGTGATCAGCGGCATCATCAAGAACGACGCAACGGTGGAGAACTACACCCGGCGCGGGCAGGAGCGGCTATCTCATTTGTCCGTGATGCAGGGCCGCAAGGCGGTGGAAGTTGCGGAGCTGCATGCGGGCGACCTGGGCGCCGTGGCCAAGCTGCGCGAGACGCTCACGGGCGATACGCTGGGAGCGAAAGGCGTTGAGATTCAGGTAGACCTTCTTCCGCTGCCGGAGCCGGCCATGACCTATGCCATCGAGCCCAAGACACGCGCTGACGAGGACAAGCTGGCGCCAGCCATTCACAAGCTGATGGAAGAAGACCTGCTGATCAAGTTCTTCCGCGACCCCATGACCAACGAGTTCCTGATTGGGGGTGCAGGCCAGCCGCATATTGAAGCCATCGTGAGCCGGCTCAAGAAGCGTTACCACGCCGAAGTTACGCTCAAGGCGCCCAAGGTGCCTTATCGCGAGACCATCCGCGCCAAGGTCGAGGCGCCGGGACGCCACAAGAAGCAGACCGGCGGCCACGGCCAATTCGGCGACTGCAAGATCCGCATGGAGCCACAGCCCCGCGGCGCCGGCTTCGAGTTCGCCAGCGAAGTCTTCGGCGGCGCCATCCCCCGAAACTTCATCCCCGCCATCGAAAAGGGCATCGTCGAATCGGCTGCCCGCGGCTATCTCGCAGGCTTCCCGGTCGTCGACTTCAAGGCGACGGTTTATGACGGCAGTTACCACGACGTGGACTCCAACGAAATGTCCTTCAAGATGGCCGGCCGCATCGCCTTCCGAAAAGCCATGGAAACGGCGAAGCCGTGCCTGCTGGAACCCATCATGAAGGTAGAGATCGAAGCCCCAGACGAATTCGCCGGAACCCTCATGGGCGACCTGAGCAGCCGCCGCGGACGCGTGCAAGGCACCAACTCCAAGGGCCGCACCACGCTCATCAACGCGCAGGTTCCCATGGCCGAGATGCTGACCTACGGAACGATTCTGACCTCGATGACCCAGGGCAAAGGCAGCTACCGCATGGAGATGGACCACTACGACATCGTGCCGCAATTGGTGGCCGACAAGATCCTGGCCAACGCCAAGCGGCCGGTGGAAGAAGAAGAAGAATAGACACCTGCGGTGCGGCAGACGGCGCTTGCTCGCCAGAAGGTTCGGGGTCTCCCGGGTCTCAGAATCGAGACCTGGGGCACCCGGCACTCGGCAACTGTTCTTGTGCGTTTCCCACTCAATAAGGGGCGGGTAGGTATACAATGTGTACACGGGGTGGGAGATGGCGAGCAGCATGGTTCATATCCGTGTGGACGGTGAAGTGAAGGAACAGGCCGCTCAAGCACTGGCGGCGATGGGCCTGACCGTCTCCGACGCGGTGCGAATTCTGCTCACGCGCATTGCCGCCGAGAAGGCTATGCCATTTGAGGTGCGGGTGCCCAACCGCGCGACTCTGGCGGCGATGGAGGCTGGAGAGCGCGGCGAGGTTTTCCATGCGGCCAGCGTTGCCGAGATGATGGCTGAACTGAATGCGGACGATTGAATGGACTTCGGCCTTCAGACGCGACTATAAGCGGGTGAAATCGACGCCCCGGCACAAGGACATCGAGACGTTGCTGCCGGAGATTGCAGACCGACTGGTGGACGACTGCCGCTCCCGGAAAAGCACCGCGACCATCGATTGGGTGGGAATTGGAAAGACCATCGCGAGTGCCACTTGAAGCCTGATTTGCTGCTGATATACCAATTCCCGGATGAAATGACTCTGCGGCTCGTCCGCATGGGGTCGCGTAGTCAGCTCTTTGCGAAATAATGCGCGGCCGATCTGTCGGGTGGCGGCGATCTGTAGCCTGCGGTGAGGAGGCGAAGGCCCAAGCTTGAGAAGTCTTTCGGGCGGCGCATGTTCCCAGCTCCAGGTCCCCGAATCGAGAGCTGGGGCACTCGGCCAACGCGAAACGGCCGGTTGAGGATGTAGAAGAGTAGCCACCTGCTTTGGGCCGGAGCGGCTTTCGTCGCATTGCAGATCGAGACTCTCGATGCCCCATCCTCGCGCTGGAACGAAGGCAGAAGGATTGGACTGGAGGGCATGGGACATGCGCTGGGACCGAATCCTATTGTTGAAGCTGGAGATATCCCAGAGTTAGCTCGGAGTTATCGGTTTCGATGGCAATGGCGCTGTCGCTGTCGATGAGATAGAGAGTCACGCTATCCTCCGCTGTGCGGGATGCGGGATCGAGGCCGGCCATGGTTCCGGAGAAGACGCCGTTCGCGGCTGGAGTGAAACTGCCGGAGAGCGCGAAGTCCGCGGCGCCATTCCCTGAATCGGCAAACCCTGCAAGCGTGACGGCGCTGTTGCCGGGAACAGAGGTTACCGTGCCCGCGATTGAGGACAACGCGTAGTTCTCCTGTTGCGCGGACTGGCCGGCGTTCAAGCCGAAGGTTCCACTCAGAGAGTCGGCCGTGAAGGCGGCCGATTGTTGTTGGAAGGCCTGCCCGGCGAAAGTCTGGTCGCCGCTGCTGGAGAGCAGAACGGCATTTCCGTCTGCGGCCAAGTAGAGTTCCATGGAGTAATTGAAACCTGATCCGTCGGTGACGTTCGTTAGCTTCACGCGGCCAGTGGGATCGACAGCGTACGTCCCGTGGACGGAGTTCGGGGTCTGCGGCTGGCTCCCGGAAAGGTCGTTCCAGTTGAGCGTGCCGGTGACGGCGCCTGCGGAGCTGGCGGTGAGCACGCCGGCCACCTGGAAGGTTGAATACGGGCTCTGGTTCACCGCGCCGAAGACGTAGCTTGCGCCTGCGATGGAGCTGCTGCTGAAATGTCCGGTGCCGGCGCCTTGACCGAGGGCTACCCCGCCCATGGCTCCTTCATTTTCTCCATTGGTATTTAAGGGCAGCGAGATCAATCGAATGTGGTTCGCATCGACGATATAGCCGATGACGCCCTGAATGGGAAGGTACGAGGACTGGCCGGGGTTCAACTGAAACTGGATCCTGCCGTACTGGTCGGGTGCGCTGACTGTGCTTGCGGCCAGGGACTGTTCGCCATCGGGGATGCCGAAAGCGGCTTCGCCAACAAGATCGAGAACGGTGCCGTTGCCGGAGATGCCGCCCGCGCTATCGACATTGAGCACGCCGCCGATCCATACGGGGTCGGCGTCGCCGCCGTACATAGAGACTGCGTACCCGCCGGAGGGAGCCGATGCGGCGGTCTGCAGATCGAGCGTGCCGCTGCCCATGGAACCGTAGAGTTGGGCGGTAAAGCCGTGCTGGCCGGAAGCGAGGGCGCCGTTCAGAGTTTCAGAGACGTTCCCGCTTAGATTCAGAACGATCTGAAGGTTTCCGTCAGGAGTGGTGGCATAGGTTCCACCGGTAATCGGTCCAGAGAATCCGGCATAGGGAGAAATGTCGCCTTCGCTGTCGGAGGTGTAGCCAACGGTGTCCTGCTCGCCTCCGGTGATGGCGCCATTCTTGGCAACCAGCACGCCGGTGAGGAAGTTTGTCGCGTTGCCGCCCGGTCCCATGAGTTGAAAAACGTAGGTGCCGTTGGCCAGGGTTGGTGTCTGGGGAGCGATAACGACATTCGTGGAAACCGACTTGGTGGGATCCGTAACGGAGGTTGCTGTGATAGTGACAATGGTGCCGGAGGGAATCGCGGCAGGCGCTGTAAACGTGGTTGGAGCTTCGTTCGTGGTCGACGCCGGGCTGAAAGATCCGCAGGCGGAGCTGGCGCAGGTTACGGTCCACTTTGCCCGGGGATTGGCGCTGACATCGTTGGTAATCAGAACGCGGAAGGGCGCTGCCGTGTTGACCTGGAGAGATGCGGGAAAGGTTCCAAAAAACGAGACGGCGATCGGAATGGGGAGCACGATGGTGATGGTGGCAGAGATCGATTTGGTGGAGTCCGCTACCGCGGTGGCCGTGATGGTGACCGTTGCACCGGAAGGAATGGCCGCCGGCGCTGTGTAAACAATGGCGCCGCCTTCATCGCTGGCGCTGAAAGATCCACATGCTTTTGGACTCGTGCAGGAGACCGAATAGAGGACTCCATTGTTGGAAACGCTGTTTTCAGCCGTGGCATCGACGGTTATCGAGGCATTGACAGCGAGCGTACTGGGCGGAGCTTCGATGAACAGAACCGAAACCGGCTTCGATGTCTGAATTGGGAGGGTGGGTTGAAGGCTTCCGCACCCTGCAAGCCCGATCAGGATGCCAAGGCCGATAAGTGGAAGACTAACTCTGCGCGATAGCATGATGCATCTCCGTCCCGCGCCGGCTAGAGCCGAAGAGGCTTTCTGTCGTTTTTATGCGCGTGCTCTTCGAATCATTAGACCTGCCGGCTTGAGAGGAGTTAGGAAGGAATTCCGCTTCGGCATACACGAATTGAGATACGCACGATGTTCCCGAGGGCAGTCTCATTGGGATTCGCCCTCCCAACTTTCCCCGGCGAGATCGGGGGTACCTGGTAAGTCTGGAAGCGCGATTATTCCTGCCACGGATCGAGCAGCTTGACCGGAGTCTCCCGCACATCGCGAATGTTTCGGGTAACCAGCGTCAAATCGTGCAGCACGGCGGTTGCTGCCAGCAGCGTATCGACAATAGGCCGTGGCCGCCCCCCAGACCATTCTCCCCATAGCTTGGCGATAGCCGTGTCGATGCCTAGAATTCGGTCCGCAAAGCTCAGCTCAAGGCCATCCACCCACGCAGCCAGCCGCGCCGCCGCATTGGGGTTGGGATCTCTGAGCTTTTTAGCGGCGACGCCTTTGCGCAGTTCGCCCAAGGTGAGAACACTGATGAACGCAGAATTGGGGTCGTTTGACTTAAGGAAGGCAAGGACACCGAGGTCGGGTCTTGGCTTGCGGGTCTCGCTGACAAAGTTGGAGTCGAGTAGGTAGCGGATCTGTCCGTTCACAACTCAATCTCCCGGCCCGTGTCGCGACTGTACTCGATCTCGAAGTCGTCTACCTTTGGACCGCTGAGTAGATATTCAAACAGGTTGGGCTTGTGAGCCACCAGGGCGCGGTAGTCCTCGATGGACAGAACGACAGCCCGTTCAGCGCCGTGGCGAGTGATGATCTGCGGCCCTCGGGTATGGGCTTCTTCGATCACTTCGCTCAGTCGAGTCTTTGCTTGCTGGAGCTGCCAGGCCATTGAGCCCTCCTTGCCATTTCAACTAGAATTATAGTCGTTCTAGTTGAAAATAGTCTACTTTGGAGCTTCACTCCGCAGATGCCGTGCTAGAGACCACTTCAGCTCCTCGATGCCCTGGCCACTTACGGCGGAAATGGCGTGGAACTCGAGCTTTTTCCGTTTCACATGGGCGGCCAGTTTCTTCAGCTTGTCCGGGTTGGCGGAGTCGATCTTGGTGGCGGCGACGATCATGGTCTTCTTGGCGAGCGGGAACTCTACCGTGGGCCCGGGGTTATCGTCCATCGGCTGCTCGGGGGTCGTAACGGAGAAGCTGGCCAGTTCCTTGTTGATGACCTTGAAATCTTCTACCGGATCAGGACGGCCGCTGGCGTCGCTCACGTCGACCAGGTGGAGCAGCAGGCGGGTGCGCTCGATGTGGCGGAGGAACTGGGTGCCCAGGCCGGATCCGAGATGGGCGCCTTCAATGAGGCCGGGCATGTCGGCGACGACGTAGGAAAACTGGTCGGGCTCTTCGCCGACGGTGACGACGCCGAGGTTCGGCTCGAGGGTGGTGAAGGGATAATCGGCGATTTTGGGTTTGGCGGCAGAGATGCGCGAGATGAGCGTAGACTTGCCGGCGTTGGGATAGCCGACCAGGCCTACGTCGGCGAGGAGCTTGAGGACCAGTCGGTAGTTGCGTTCTTCGCCGGGACGGCCTAGTTCATGTTCGCGGGGGGCTTGGTGGACAGCGGTGGCGAAGTGCTGGTTGCCGCGGCCGCCGCGACCGCCTTTGGCGATGACGACGCTCTCGTCGGGGGTTTCGAAGTCGTGGATCAGCTCGCCGGTGTCCTGGTCGTAAAGCGCTGTGCCGACAGGGACCTGCAGGCTGATGGATTGGCCGTCGAGACCGGTGCAGTTGGAGCCCATGCCGTGCTGGCCGCGCTGGCCCTTGTGCTCGGGGTTGTAGCGGAAGTGGATGAGGGTGTTATGGCGCTGCGAGGAGACCATGAGGACGTCGCCGCCACGGCCGCCGTCGCCGCCGGAGGGCCCGCCCCTGGGGACAAACTTCTCGCGCCGGAAGGCCATGCAGCCGTTGCCGCCGTCGCCGGCCTTGACGCGAATTCTTGCTTCATCGATGAACATGAAGGACCAGGGGTCGGAGATCGGGGAATCAGGCCGCCAGCTTTCACTGGCGGGGACAAATCCGTGATGCCGTCTTTCCAGTTTACCGAATCGGGCTTAGAATCGTTTGCAAGTTCCCTTTTGGGCGTTTGGGGCGGTTGCAAGCAGATGTTCCTTTTCGGGCTAGAAGCATTGCTGCCGTTTCCAGGCTGGTGGCGCCGCGGAATCTCTGGTTTTTGAGAGCGCGAGGATTCGCCCAGCGATTGTGCCCCATCCGCACCTGCCGGTAGAGCGGGACGGAAAGTAAGCGTATCAGGCGTTTTCCCTGTGGTCTGCCGCGAGCGGGTGTCTCGATGGCAGGGGCAAAACGAAGTTGGACCAAGGCGCTGGCGGTGACCGTGCTCTGCGGGTTTGCGGGCCTGGGGCAGGCTGCCGCGGCGCAGAATGCTCTGG
>JBEKFD010000103.1:0-16417 GCA_050013495.1 Occallatibacter sp.
CGTTCCAGTTCACGGTCGAAGTGGAGACAAATTTCGAACCGTAGACATTGAGCGTAAAGGCCGGCCCACCCGATGCGGCAATGGTGCGCGAGAGCGAGGTTGTGACTGGCACGGGATTGTTGCAGGTAAATGTCTGCGGATTCGAACCTCCGCCGCCCGGCGTGGGATTGAAGACAGTTACGGTGTCCATTCCGCCGACTGTGCAGCCGGTGGCCGGCACCGTAGCTTGCAGTTGTGTCGGGGTTTGAGAAGTTATTACCAGGCTGCTGCCATTCCACAGCACCTGGGAGGTCGGGCTGAAATTGGTTCCGTTCACGGTGAGGGTGAAGGCAGGCAATAATGCCGTTGTACTGGCGGGAGAAAGCGAGGTCGTGGTGGGCGCCTGGTTATCGACTGTGAGGCTCAGCGCCGCGGAGGCGCTGCTTGCGAACGACGCGTCGCCGCTGTAAGAAGCGGTCAGGCTGTATACGCCGGGCGCAAGCGAGGACGTAGAAAACGAGGCTGTTGCCGAGGTGGCCAAGGGGCCCGATAAAGTGCCCGTGCCCAGTTCCGTGGCGCCGTTATAAAACGTCACGGTGCCGGTGGGCGTGGATGAGATTCCCTGACCGCTGACGGTTGCCGTCAGCGTGACCATTTGCCCGTACGGCACGGGGGAAGGCAGGGCGGCGAGAGTGGTTGAGCTGGTGTCTGTGGTTGAAATCTTGGCTACAAATCCGTGGTAATAACTCGTGCTTGGGTCATTGGGCTCAAAGCTGCCGGGCGTGGTGATAAGCGAAGAAAAGGTATTTCCGGCAAGATAGATATCGCCCGCTCCGTCCACCGCCATGCCGGCCGGATACTGCTCGCTGTCTGCACTCCCCCCGGTTCCAATCAGGGAACTGAACAGCAACTGGCTGCCGGTGGGATCGAACTCCGCCACAAAAGCCTGAGCGACGGCGCCTGTGGCCGGCTCGACTGGATTGACGAGCGGCAAGCCGAGCGAGGACTGGCCCGTAATGTAGACGTTGCCCTGCCCGTCCAACTGCACCGGGCCGACTTGGTTTACCGGCCCCTGGTACCCTGGGAATGCAGAATTGTTCAAGTCGCCAATGAAGGTGCCCCAGAGGATCTGGCTGGCGGTGGGGTTCAGCTTCACGACATAGGCTGAGGCGCAGTTATCCCCGCCTCCCGGGCCGCATGTGGTCTGATACGCGCCGGCGGTTACCGGAAAGTCCCAGGATTGGGTAAGGCCGGTAACATAAGCGTTGCCGCTCGCGTCCACGGCGATGCCGCTGGTTGAGTCGGCCAGATTTTGCCCGCCGCCGAGATAGGTGCCGTAGGCAAGCTTCGGTCCCCCGGCAGAAGTGACAGGGGTGAATTTGGCTATGAATCCGCGCACGCTTTCTGCAATGTTATATGTGGTGTTGATCCCGTTCGGCTCAGGTTGAATGACGCCGGACGTGGTTGGAACAGCCAGGCCGTCGACGTTGGCGGTTACATAGAAGTTATTCTGGCTATCAACCGTAATCGCCGTAGCGTAGGTGGGGCCGCTGCCGGCCGGGTCGCGGTTGATTCCATTCAGATCGCCGAACAGGGTCGAATACAGCAGGGTCGATCCAGTGGGGTCCAACACGCTGATGTAAATGGGGAATTGGGATGGATTGCCCCCCTGCGCGCCGCTGATAATCGCGTTCCCGGTGGTAGGGAAACACGCAAACGCCGGCTGATCGGCGCCGCAACCATCGGTCTCGTTGCCGGTGACATAGGCGCGGCCCGCGGAGTCGACCGCAATCGCAACCCCCTCTGAACTGCCGTACCCGTCAAGAAATGTGGAGTAGACGAGACCCGTTCCCGTGGGATTGAGCTCGGTAACGAACGCAGATTGCATGCCTGGGCAGCCGTTTACCTCAACCAAACCTGAGGGAGGCACTTCCCAGTTCTGTCCGCAGAAAGACAGATAAGCTCCGGGGGTGATGGGGAAGTCGGGAGACGCCGTGTAGCCAGTGACGTAGGCGTGGAAGGTCGAATCCACAGCGATCGCGGCGCTGTAGTCCCAAACGGAACCGCCCAGATAAGTGGAGTAGGCCAGCGAGCTGCCATCGGGGCTGATCTTGGTCACGAAGCCCCACGGATAGCGGCTGCTGGTTCTGGACGGCGCGGTCGCCTGATAGGCGCCATTGGTGGTGGGAAAGTCAGGCGAGTAAGTGTAGCCGGTTACGTAGAGACTGCCTTTGCTGTCAACCGCCGCCGCCTGCGTGATGTTGTTAATTCCGGACACACCAAAGCCGGTGTTCATGCCGATGTTATCCGTCGAGCTTCCCCCCAGATAACTCGCATAACTCAGCACCGGATCGATAATCAGCGCCTTGCCGTGGTCATAACTGCCAAGTTTGAATCGAACCTGGTTGCCGGCCACATCGAATGCGCCATCGACCGCTATGCGCTTCTCACCGTCCATCTGATAAACCACCGGGGACTTGAAGCTGGCGGGGCCGTTGGTGGCGAGCAATTGCAAATTGCCCGATGCATCGACCGTTGCCTTGGCGCCGGCGATTTGCCATGCGATTTTGCTTGCGTCCGCGCCGGGAGCCACAACAAAGTCGTACTCCAACTGCCGCTGGTTTCCGTAGAACACAAGATCGACGCCGGGATAAATCTGCGCGTAGTTGACCTTGCCGAAGGTGTGAATGCCGGGATGCCATTTCTTGGGATCGTTGCCGATCAGATAGCTGACCACACCGGCTTGGGGGTCGAGGCCGGAGACGGCTGCATTGACATTGGCGCCAACCAGCTTCATGCGCAGAGTGTCGCTCAGCGGCTCGGCCGGCTTTTGGCTGTCAGGCGGCGTGGAGACATTGGAATTCTGCCTTTCCAGGCTGAGCACAACCTCGCCCGGCGTCAAGAACAGGGAGTAACCGGAGCCACGGGAGAGGAACTGCACACTTGGATCGGTCTGTCCCTGGTTGGGTTCGAAGCTGAGGGAAATCTTGCCGTAGCCGGCTTCAATCCGGCTTTGGCCCGCAGAGGAACCCGCGCCCTTCGCGGCTGACGTGGAGTGAGGAGCCGCATGGCCTGTGAGCGCGAGAATCCCCGGCAAGAAGGCCAGCAGCGTGGTAGCCATCCCTCGCAGAATCGGGGTGCGCAGTACGTTCCCACTCAGAGACATGCGAAGCCGATTGGATTGACGGTTCAAATTCAGGCGATCCATTTTTTCTCCCCAGCATTTTGACTTCGAAATTCACAACTCACCCAGACAGCGCAAAGCCGGGGGGAAATGAATCAATCTTTTTGAGAATGCCTGGGTTCACGCGGAGTCGATGCGGCGGAGGGTGGAAAACCAGGGCTTGATGCGGTAGGCTGACGGCGAAGCTGAGCTTCATTGGAAGAGAAGGGCATCCCTGCGGGGAGGATTTCCTGGCCGCGCCGTTCCTTGCGGCGCATCGGGAGTTCGACTGGCAGAAGGCGATCCTCCACTACATGAAGGCGGGGGCGTCGACGACGTTTGTCACGGGCCAGTGGCAGTAGCCGGCAAGCTGGCCTTTTTGTGAGCCACTTCCGATTTGCGTCTTCCGATTGGCCTTGAAGGTCGTGCGACCCGCGCCCGAAATAACTTCCAAGTCAATACGAATGTCTCCTTGATCTCGATAATGCATAGATGATAATTGCCCCATGGATGCCGATTGCGATCGCAGCGCCCTTCAAGTGCATAGGCAGCGTACCGCCGCCGACGTGGTCGATTGCCCGGATCGTGAAGCTGCCCAAAGGAAGAAAGAATGCGATTGCGGTCGCCAGTCCCGGGTTGTAGCTTCGGAAAACTATCGCATGAGCAATGTGCACGATCGCATTGACCACCAACAGGTAGGCTGCGATCAATCCGTAGCCAATTTCCACTTTGGCCGCGAGCAAAATCGATACCCCAACCACTCCCCACACACCTGGAACGTTTATGACAAAAACAGCAGCGGGGGACAATGCTTCTTTTTTCCCGCCGATGGCCTTGTTGACGAACAGCCTGAAGCGGTCATTGTCATGCTCCTCATACTGGTGGAGCATGTAAGCGGGGAGGCAGAGAAAGGTGGCGGCAAGAGCCACGGGCCAGGAATCGATGAGAACCGGTGTCAGCAGCAGCAAGAGCAGGCCAGAAAGGAAACCGCCGTATACCCAATAGCCAAACAATCGGTCAAGCACTGGTGACTCCCAAGTGAAGAGGGACAGTTTGTATCAGATTGAAGCCGCGATTGGTTCTGCCGCAACTGCGGCCACCATCTCGCGGATCGAGTTGATTACCAACTGCGGGTCGTCTAGATGGATCCAGTGCGCGCTTCCCGGTGCGATCACCTGCTGCACGTTATCGCCGATCGAGCGCAGGCGGCTTTCGGACAGCGGCGTCGATTTCCCCGGCGTGAGCAGCAGCACGGGGATATCGCGGATGGGCTCGGCGTCCTGCATCTCGCGCACGCTGTCAGGGACGGCCTTCACGTGGTTGCGCATGCCTACGTAGTAGCCGGGGCGGGACCAGTGCGCAGCTACGATGGGCCAAACCCCCTTGGGCATCTTGCCGACCTCGCTTGTGACTCGCGCCAGAACATGGCGGCCGCCCGCTCCAGCGGCTCCCGCCAAATGACCTGAGATGCGGCCAGATCGGCAGAGCAGGGACGTAACGGCCAGACGGGCGAGTCCGAAGCGCGCGATGGGAACCGCAAAGCCGGACAATTTCTTGGCGCGATCGACTTCGTGCTGCCTGCCTGGATTCAAGGGCGGCCATTCTTCGCAGCGCATGGGATCGACCAGGACGACGCCCGCCACGTCTTCCGGATAGCTGAGTGCGTAGCGGCGCATGACGAGTCCTCCAAAGGAGTGCCCGACGAGGATGAAAGGCGGCTTGATGCCGGCGCGATCAAGCAGGTTGTGCAACTCAGATGCGCAATTGGCGGGGGTGCGCGCGGTGTGGCTGGGACTGCTCCAGCCGAGTCCGCCGCGGTCGTACGAGACTGTATGAGTGAAGTTGGCGACGGTTTCCTGGATTTGAAACCAGTTCAGATTGGTGGCCGCGATGCCCGCCTCGAAAAGCACGGTGGGGCCGCCGGAGCCTTTTTCAAGCATGTAGAGCCGGTGCCCGTCGCCAAGCTCGACGGAACGGCCGGGCGCGGCAAAGCGCAGCCTATCCCGATGCGATCCGATCACCTGATATAGAAATCCCGCTGCTATGAGGACTGCGGCCAGAGCGGCGATGGAAAGGACGATATACATAGTTGATCCTGAGAACCGAGGGTAAGTCGTTCAGAAACGAGCAATGCTCTCGGGAGTAAAGTCCCGGGCGCTGAGATTAGCTTTTGGGCTGCCGCGATTGATGATAAGCAATGTGGACCCCATGTTGCCATGAGTTTTTTCCTCAATCTGGGTGGCGGACCAGATTCCTCCCTCATGGCGCAGGTCGAACGAAGTGAATTCCTTGATTACTCCGCCCTCTTTGAGGGTCTTTTCCGCATAGACCGGCACGTCGATGGTGTGGTCGATCCAGGTGCGGACTTCGGCGTAGTGAGTTTTATCGGCAGGTCCGGGCGCGCTCTTCACCACATCGCAGTCGCGAGCGCCGCGCCGAACCGATTCGAGCACTGTTTGGCCGGGCCAGAAGTACTGCTGCTCCAGGAAATCCTCGTAGCTGAAACCGGGGCCCAGGGGACCGTCGCTCCATTTTTCGAACGGGACAGGCGACAGCGTTGCATCGCCCGGATGGGCAATGCGGATGGAGTTCTGGCCGTTGGGGCGCATCTCGAAGAGAACATGGACGCGGGCATCGGCGGGACCGGTGATCTGGAGCAGAACCCGCAACACGCCCGGGAACCAGTGCGCCTTGATGCTGATGTCGTCGGTTGTGCGCTTGCCGGTGGCATCTACGCGGACCAGGTGACCGGAGGCGCGATAGTCTGCCTTTTCGATGGTCTGCACAGGTCCGGCGAGCAGCGCCTGCGGGGCGTTGGAATGGGACTGTGCAGATGCTGGGATAGCGGCCGCGAGCGCAAGCAGGAGCGCGGCCTGGGAGAGACTCATGGCTCGACTTTCCCGTCGCGGATGCGAATGTGGCGCGGCGCGGCGTTGGCTATATCGTTCTCGTGCGTGACGATGATGAGCGTCATTCCGCGCTTTTTTTGTATGCCGGTTAATATCTCCATTATACGCGCCGAGTTCACGCTATCCAGGTTGCCGGTGGGTTCGTCGGCCAGCAGGATGGAGGGATTGTTGGCCAGTGCGCGGGCAATGGCGACGCGCTGGCGTTCGCCGGCAGAGAGTTCGTTGGGGTACTGAGTAAGGCGGTGTTCCAGGCCCAATTCGCGGAGCAGCGCTTCAGCCCGGTCGGCGCGGCTGCCGGCGTTGGAAGAAATAGCCATCATGGGAACCTGCACATTTTCGATTGCGCGCAACGTCGGCAGCAGGTAGAAGGCCTGGAAGACGAACCCGATGCGGTGCGCCCGGTACTCGTCGAGGTTGATGGCGGTTCCGAGGGCCGCATTCTCGAAGAGCACCTCGCCGCTGGTGGGAACGTCCAGGCCTCCGAGCAGTTGCAGTAGCGTTGATTTGCCGCTGCCGCTGGCGCCGCTGATGGCCATGTATTCGCCTGCCTCAATGGTGAGGCTTACCCCGCGCAGCGCCTCAATGCGCCCATCGTCGTAGCTCTTGCGCAGGTTGCGGACTTCAAGCTGAGGGCTAGTCATGGCGCAACGCCTCCACGGGCGAGAGGTGCGCTCCGCGCCAGGCGGGATAGGCTCCGGCGATCAGCCCGGAAAGTACGGATATGGCCAGAGCCTCGACGAAGTGGACCCAGGACAGGGACGTGGAGGCGATGCTGGCAGTCTGCGGCATCGTGGAGAGCAGGTGCAGCGCGCCCCATCCAAGGGCAATGCCGATGAAGCCGCCCACGAAGCCGAGCACGGTCGCTTCCACCTGGATGAGCAGCATCACGCGCCAGGCCTTCCAGCCGATGGCGCGCAAAATGCCGATCTCGCGGGTGCGCTCGAAGACCGACATGGCCATGGTGTTGGCGATGCCCAGAATGCCCATCAGCAAAGCGATGGAGGATGTGCCCCAGGCGACGGCATGGGCCACGTTGACAAACTGATTATTGGCGGCGCGCTCCGAGGCCTGCTGGGCATTGAGGCCGGGCACCGCGGCTTCAATCTGCTTCTGGGCGCGTTTCATATATTGCTCCGGCGATTCGCCGGGAGGCGCGGGGCGCAGCCGCACGTGAAAGCCCGAGACCTTGCCTTGCAGGCTGGTGAGCTGCTGAATCTGATCGATCGGCATGATCACCGCGCCCGTTTCCAGCGCCGTGCCGCCGTGGAAGATTCCCGTTACAGTGAAGGTCGAGCCCTGCAATTCCACCGTGTCCCCGACCTTCTTATCGAGATTTTTGGCCAGCGCTTCGCCGAGAATGATCTCCGGCTTGCCGTTATGAAAGCGGCCGCCGGAGCTGAAGGTGAGCGAATCGAACTCGTAGGTATCGTCAAGCCAGCCGAAGATGAGCGCATTCACATCCGGCGTAATGTCCATGATGTTGAAGATCATGGGCTGGGCCTGGGCCACAAGCGGCAAAGCGCGCAGTTTGCCTTGCAGCGACTGGCTGACGGAGGAGTTCATGAAGTCCTTGTCAACCACAGCGATGTCGGTTCCGCTGGAGGAGTAGAGCCGCTCCCACTCATGCTCAAAGGAACGGGAAAAGCCGACCAGCGCTACAAATGCGCCAATGGCCATGCCGATTCCCAGCAGCGTCAACAGCGTCCTCAGACGTCTGCGGCCCAGATTCTTCCATGCAAAACCTGTAAAGGACAATTGAGACGGCATGATGCTGGAATGATTCCTCAGGTGGTCGGTATTGAATGAAGGGCCAGTTTATCGGGCTGGCGCGGTGAAAGTCCAAGGGCGCCGGGGGAACGAGAGGAGCGCTGGCCATTGCGACGTGGGCAGGAGTGTGGCCAGGGAGCAGCAGAAAGGGCAGCCGCGGCTGCCCTTTCCCAGGGGATTGATATCGGAATTGACTTGCGCAGGATTAAAACCGGACTTTGTGACGTCCAGCCACCAAAACGCAGCACCAAGTCCGCTCACCGCAGAACGCTGGGTGAGCTTCCTCTTCCAAGCTCGAATCCGGGGCCCGATGTTGAAGATTGGATCCGATAGCACTTAGTAACGGCCGCGGCCACGGGAAGCGCCAGCGCCAGCGCCGCCACCACCCGAGCCTTTGCGCGCCTGGTAGCAGTCCCGGCAAAACACCGGACGATCGCCGCGCGGCTCGAAAGGCACAGTTGTAGGCTGGCCGCAACCCGAACAAATCACAGGTGTTCCTGTGGCCGGAGCCGAACGGTAGCCGGAGCCCCCCTGGTCTTGCTTCTTTGCCTGACGGCAAGTCTTGCAACGCTTCGGGGTCGAATAACCACGTTCCTGGAAGAACGCCTGATCAGCAGCGGTGAAGGTGAAGTCCTGCCCGCAATCGCTGCACGTAAGTGATATATCTCCGGCCATGGGTGTCCTCGTGGAGATTGTACACACCAATTTGTGTTTTGCGCACAAGGAAAGTTTTTGTTTATATAAAACTTTTCTAAGTGCTGCGACCCCTGGGGCCGATTTACGCTGAGCCGGTGGGCGGCCCGGTATAGTTCTGAGGAGAGAACTGTTAGTAACTCAATATCAACTCTTTTGCCGTTTGAGACCGTTCAAAATCGCTATGACAGCATCGAATCCTGAATTCGAGGCAGATTGTATCCGCCGTATCCTGGCGGGCGAGAGGCAGTTGTTTCACGCGCTCATCCGGCCGTGCGAGCGCGCCGTCTACTTTCTGCTGCTGTCGTTGTTGCGCAATGAAGTGGAGGCCGAAGATGCGGCGCAGGATACGGCGATCAAGGTTTACCTGAATCTGAAGAATTTTCGGGGCGACTCGCAGTTTCGCACCTGGGTACTCTCCATTGCGCGCAACGAAGGGCTGGGGCGGCTGCGCAAGGCGGCTTCGCGCCGGGAGGATTCGCTCGACGCGGAGATGGACGAGGAGTCCGGCGATTACACCCCCGCGGTGCTGACAAGTTGGCGCGAAGTGCCCCTTGAAGCGTTGCAGCGGCAGGAGCTGGGGAATATTCTGCGCAAGGCCGTGGAAGGTCTTTCGCCGATTTACCGTAACGTTGTGCTGCTCAGGGACATCGAAGAGATGGACGTGCGCGAAACGGCGGCGGCTCTGGGCATCACCGAGGGGTCAGTCAAGGTGAGGCTGCACCGGGCGCGCGCCATGCTGCAGCGGGAACTGGCGCCGCGACTGGAGGGGTTTGCGGGCAAGGGCAAAGACCGGGGCAAGGGCGTGTTCGGGTGGTTGAAATCATGAGGTGCAGCAGATGAGGTTGGACCAGTGAGGATCGACTGCAAACACGTTTGGGAACACATCTCCGCTTACATCGACGGCGAGGTGGATGCGGACTTGCGCGCGGAAATCGACCGGCATCTGGAGACTTGCGAGATTTGCTCCGCTGTACTGGATTCCACGCGCAACGTGGTGGTGCTGGTGGCCGACGAGCGTGTGTTCGAACTGCCGGCTGGGTTCAGCGCGCGGCTTCACGCGCGGCTGGATCGGGAGTTGGAACTGGCGGGGTCTTCGTGAAGAGTCAGGACGAACTAGCGCTGGCAGACGGCGCCTGGACGGTCGGCGGCGGTCCGGTGCGATGAATCCTGGTGTGGGTCCAGGTTTCTAGACCTACCAGCAACAGCGTCACAATGGCGAGGGAAACCTGCAGCCGCTCGGAGCGCCGCTGCTTCGGGCTGATTGGCTGCTTGCGCCATTGCGCGGAAGGCCGGGAGCGAAGGCGCCAAATCCATGCCAGGACGGCAAGATTTACCAGCGAGCCGGCGGCGGCGAAGATCAGCATGGGGATGCGGATCGCGTCCTGGTGAAAGCCGCGGGCGGGTGCATAGATGCCGCTCACCGCGGCCAGTGCGGTAAGACCGATGGCCAGGCGGAGGCCGCTTATGACGAACACCGCCGTGCACAGACTCTGCAAAACCGCCATGGCGAGGCTGACACCTCCAAGGGCCCGCAGGCGGCCCGGAATTTCAGGGAATCCTTCGCTCACCGTGGTTGCCTCGCCGGCCGGAATGCCAACCTTGCGGTCGATCCAGCCAGAATCAGGGTAGCTCACGCGAGCGATCACCGCCAATCGGCCGGCGTTGCATTGCGGGTGAGGCGTGCGGGCGCGCTGAAGCTCAAATTCAACCCGGAATCCGATGGGTGCTGCTGGTCGTACTACTGGCAACGAATCAGTCTGGAGAGATTTTCATTTCCAGGCGTGCGTGTTTCGCTGTAACCTTTCCGGCAGGTCGTTAGTCACAGATAACACAGAAGGCGGGTTCGGCCAGGGCGCCGGCCACGCAAGGTCACAACCAGCGGAGATCATCCGCCTCAACCCCCCAAAACGAGGTCAAAGGATCATGACAAAGAATCAATTCAACGCATTGCTTCTGACGGCGGCGCTCTCCGGCCTGGTCGGTGGAACCTCCGTAGCGGCCAAGGCGGCCACCCATGGCTCAAACCGGGCTTCAAGCGTGACCGCAGGCATGATGCTTGCCGCTCAGGACAAGACCCCACCTGCCAAGCACTCCTGTAAAGGCAAAAACGGTTGCAAGGGAACCGGCGGCTGCTCCACCGGCGACCAGGGCTGCAAGGGCAAGAACACCTGCAAGGGCAAGGGCGGTTGCGCCACCGATGGCTCCAAGCCACCCAGCGCGGTCTAGCTTTCACCCCCTCCGAGGTCGCGTCACGCACATCGTCATTCCGTATCGCTTGCCGCGACCTCATGTTGTTTATTCCCCTAAGGAAGCTCTGCACAGGTATTTCGGCGATGCAGACGGACCCACAGGGGCTAAAGCCCGACCTCATCTTGCAGCATTTGCGGCACGACTGAAGTCGTGCCCTTTCAAAACATCAACTTATTCTGGTTCCGTAACCGACTCTCGGACGCCACCTCTGTGAACTGAGAACTGTGAACCAAGAACGGACCCCATGGCCGGCAATCGCTTCAATGCGTATCAGGATCACGGCGTCGGGATCGGCCTACGCATTCCCCATTACAACCACATCTTCTCGCGCAAGCCGGTGGTTGACTGGTTCGAGATCATCTCGGAAAACTTCATGTGCGACGCGGGCCGGCCGCTCGCGATGCTGGACCGGATTCTGGAGCAATACCGCGTTGTGCAGCATGGGGTGTCAATGTATTTCGGTTCGGTGACCGCGCCCGATCCTGAACACCTGAAGCGCCTCAAGAACCTTGTCCGCCGCACCAACACGCCCTGGCTAAGCGACCACCTTTGCTGGGGCTCGGTAGACGGCACTTACACGCACGACCTGCTTCCGCTGCCTTATACCTGGGAAGCGGTCGAGCGCACAGTGGAGCGTGTGCGCATGGTGCAGGACTATCTGGAGATTCCGGTGGCTGTCGAAAACGTCAGTTCCTACGCCGCGTTCACAGGCTCGCAGATGACCGAATGGGAGTTCCTGACCGAAGTGGTGGAGCGCGCCGACTGCGGCATTCTGCTGGACGTGAACAATATTTACGTGTCCAGCGTGAATCACGAGTTCGAGCCGATGGAATACGTCAACGCGGTGCCGGCGCATCGCGTGGCGCAGATTCACATTGCGGGGCATTCGAAATACGATAAGTACATTCTCGATACGCACGACCATCCGGTGATTGATCCGGTGTGGCAGCTTTACGCGCGGGCGATCGAGCGCTGCGGGCCCACGCCCACGCTGCTTGAATGGGACGACCACATCCCCACATTTGATGAAGTGCACAACGAAGCGAAGAAAGCCAACCGTTATCTGCACCAGCAGGCGGGTGCGCTGGTGGAGGCTGCGCCATGAGCGTTTCCGCGGTAACGCCCGAGGCGATGAGCTTGGCCGAGTTGCAGCGGCAGATGGCCGCGGCCATAATGATGCCGCTCACGGCAGATGAAGACATGCGCGCACACGCTCCCGACGGTCGGCCCATGACAGCGGTCGCGGCCGGCTTCATTGCGCCCAACAGCCGGCTCACGCCCTTCGAGCGGCTGGAAATCTATAACCGGCAGTATTGGTATCGCGTGCTCGACGCGCTGGCGGAGGACTATCCGGTGCTGCGGGCCGTGGTGGGCAGCAGAGCGTTTGAGCGGCTTTCGATTGAATATCTGACCGCGCATCCCAGCCGCTCTTTCAGCTTGCGCAACCTGGGCTCGAGGCTCGCCGAATGGCTTGTGGATCATCGGAAATTTGCCGGCCGGCGGCAGCGGCTGGCGCTGGACGTGGTGCGGATTGAGTGGGCATTCGTCGAGGCTTTTGACCATGCCGAGCGCACGCCGCTCACGCTCGACCAGATTGCCACGCTCGACGGCGGATCGGGCCTGGCCCTTCAGCCGCATCTGCGCCTTCTGGCCCTCGATTACGCGGCCGACGACTTGGTGCTGGCCTTGCATAAGCAGCAAAAGCGCGGCGCTACCGAGGCCGGCGTAAAACGCGAGGATGGCCCTGAGCCGCCCGTCAAACTTCTACGGTTGCGCCGCCGTCCCACCTGGCTGGCTGCGCATCGCTTCGACAATGCGGTCTACTATCGGCGGCTGGAGCGCGAAGAGTTTCTCACCCTCGGGGCCATTCGCGCCGGCCTGCCGCTGGGAGAGGCTCTGGAGGCCGGATTCAACGATTCTGCAAAGCCGGAAGCGCGGCGGCCGGCGTTGGTCCGCGGATGGTTTGCTCACTGGGCCGAACTGGGCTGGATTTGCGCACCGGAACTCGATTCATACCTCGACAACTAGGACGGAACGAAATGGCAAAGATCGTCGACCTCGGGAAGTCTGCGTATGGCGGCTTCGCTTCGCTTCTCAACTCAATGCAAAGCCCGCTGCTGCTGGCGATACGTCTTTACTGGGGATTTCAGTTCGTCCAGGACGGCTGGGGCAAGCTCACTCACCTGGCCAAAGTAACGGAGTTCTTCGCGGGACTTGGCCTGCCGGCTCCCTGGCTGGCTGCACTGATGGTTGCGCTGGTGGAACTCTTCGGCGGCATCCTGTTCGCGCTGGGCATTGCTTCGCGGCTCACTTCACTGGTGCTATTCGTCAACATGACCATGGCTTACCTCAGCGTGCCCGACGACCGCGTCAACTTCTCGCACATTCTTTCCAAGCCTGACGACTTCTACGGGGCAACTCCGTATACATACTGGTTTGCGGCGCTTCTGATTCTGATCCTTGGGCCCGGCGCATTCGCGGTGGATTGGCTGCTGCAGCGGCGCTTCGGTCCGCGGCGCAAGGCCTGACAGCCTGTGGTGAAAGGCCAAATCGCATAAAAACATCCCTCAGGGCTAAAGCCCATCGTTCATTATCAACCGTCAGCAGCACGCGACCCAGGGGGTGCCCCGGTCGTGCCCTTTCAAAACCTGACTTTCACGACAGGCTGCTGAGCACGAGTTATCATCTTTCCACAATGGCATTTTGTGGAAGCTCTGCCCAATGGTGATCGTGTACATGCTCACGTCGCTTGGCATGGGCGGAGCGGAACGCCAGGTTCTGGGGCTAGCAATGCGCATGGCCGACCGTGGCCACGCGGTCAAACTGGTCGTGCTGCGCCCTGCGCTCGCTGAGCAATGGCCCACCGCGCTACCCGTGATTCATCTCGACATGCGCAGATCGCCCGCCAGCGTGATGAAAGGCTTCTACCGGGCGGCCCGCTTCCTGCGCGGCTATCGTCCCGACTTCGTGCATAGCCACACCTTCCATGCCAACATTGTGGCGCGCTTGCTGAGGATTTTTGTCCCCGCTGCGGTGGTGCTCTCTACCGTGCACAACGTCTACGAAGGGGGCCCGCACCGCATGATCGCCTATCGGCTGACGGATTTCCTGTGCAAACGGACCACGGCTGTGAGCGCCGTGGCCGCTGAACGGTACGTGCAACTCAAGGCTGTTCCGCGACACAAATGCGTGGTGGTGACCAACGGCATTGAGACGGCGCATTTCCTATCGAATTCCGCGCGGCGCATGAAAATGCGCACCGACATGGACGCGATGGACAAATTCGTCTGGCTCACCGCCGGGCGCCTGGCGCCGGCAAAGGATATTCCCAACCTGCTCGCGGCGTTCAAGACCGTCAGAGCAACTCATCCGGACGTGGAGCTTTGGATTGCCGGAGAAGGAAATCCAACGGGAGAGAAGCAGGTGGCCGCTTTTTGTGTGGAGCACGGATCGCTTGAACATGTGCGCTGGCTGGGGCTGCGCCGGGATCTTCCCGCTCTGCTCGACGCTGCCGATGGATTTGTGCTGGCTTCGGCCTGGGAGGGAATGCCGCTTGTTGTTGGCGAAGCCATGGCCATGGAGAAGCCCGTTGTAGCAACGGACGTAGGCGGCGTACACGAATTGATGGGGGAAGCGGGTATGCTGGCGCCGGCCAAGAATCCGGAGGCCCTGGCGGCGGCCATGCTGGTGCTGATGCGGAGCAGCTTTGAAGCGCGCCAAAAGCTGGGCCGCGCGGCGCGCGTGCGCATCGAGGATTACTTCAGCATCGAAGCCCGGGCGCAGCAATGGGAGTCGTTGTATCGCACGCTCTTCGAGTACCACCGCGATCGCACTATAGCGCGCGATGGCTAGGCCGCATTTCTCACAAACGGCGCGACGACCCGGAATTTCAGGCTTGGCGAGGTCTCTGAGGGCGGGGAGGCCCTCAGAACAGCCGATCTGGAGACCGGCGCTACAGTTTTTGGCGGCCTGTGAGAAATGTGGGCTAGAACGAAAACACGGCCTGGATAAAGATTCTGCGCGCCGCCGATCCGGTGCTGAAAATTCCTTGCGCCAGCGTGGTCGATTTGTCGAAGTAGGGGCTGGTCAAGGTGCCCGTCGGAGTCCCGTAGTCAATATCGTTGAATAGATTCAGTGCCTGTGCGCTGAAGTTCAACGAGTATTTCCGTCCGGTGCCGGTGGGTCCAAACATGCCACCCGGTCCGCCTCGTCCACCGCCGCCTCCAAGCCCGCCAGGTCCAAGCCCTCCTCCCGGAGGTCCGCCTCCGCGTCCCCCGCCTCCGCCTCCACCCCCAGGGGGCCCGCCGCCACCGGGAGGTCCACCATCGGGTTGAACGGTACCTGCCGCAAGCTTGGGGCCAATGCCGAATGAGCGGCTGATGCGCAGGTTGAGGGCAACAGCTGCCGGGCCGGTCCCCAGGTTGGCAGGAATCAAAGTCTCGCCGGACAGAGCCGCGCTATCCAATTGTCCAAACCGAGTGGAGACGATGTCGGCCGTGGGCGTACTTGAGGTTGCAAATGTGGGGCGCTGATTGTAGAAGTTGTTCAGCGGGTCGGATGCCAGCGTGATGTTGAACGGGCGTCCCGCTTGCGCAATCAGGAACGGATTGAAGCGGATTCCCCAGGGCGCGGTGTAACTGGCCATGAAGAACACCGAATTGCGGTTCACAAAGCCGGCCCGGCCGTAGTCCTGGTCCAGGTCGTAAGCGTTTGAAGTGCTCCCGTTTCCATTGCCGTTGGCGTAGGAAAGGGTATAAAAGCCAACCAGGCTCAGGTTCTTGTTGACTTTGGAGTTGACGCTGGCAATGAGCTGATTCTGCTTGAAAACCGCTTCCGGGTAGTACTCGTACAAGTATCCGCCGGAGTTGGTCTGCGGCGTCCCGCCGGTCGCCTGGTTGGCGTTGCGGGTGACCAACTGGTGGACGCCGAAAGAACGCAAGAAAGTAAGTGTCGCGCTGGTGCCGGGGAGCACCTGGCGTTCCAGGCTGGCGCCAAACTGCTGCGTGGTGGACGCGTGAAAGTTGGGAGCCACTTCATACTTCACCGGGGTTGCATTCCCGCTGGCGGGGCCGCCGTTGCTGGTGCAACTGCTCAAGTCAATCGCGCTCAGCGTGGTTGCGGTAGCACCGCATGTCGGTTGGTTCAAAACAACCTGGTTCTGGATATTGGCGAAGTTGATGGTCAACAGGTTGGAAACAGGGAAGCGGTCGAAGAAGAAGCCATAGCCTCCGCGCACCACCGTCTTGGTCTTCTTGTCTTTGCCGTTGCCGTCGAGCGCGTAGGCGAATGAGGCGCGCGGCCCCCAGTCGTCGTGATCGGCTATGTGATTCTGCGCCTCCCAGCGCAGGCCCCCGGAGAGAGTAAGCCGGGAACTCAATTTCCAATCGTCCTGGGCGAAGAGCGCCGCATCGAATACGTTGGCAAGCGCCGATTGCTGCCCGGTGGTGATGTTCGCGGAGATGGGCCCGTAACCCTGTGCGACCAGGCTGTTGAAGCTCTGGCTTTGCAGTCCGTTGGCCATGGCCAGGTAGTCCTGGTAGTTGGAGAAAGTGAACGAGCCGTTGAAACCGGAGTCGGTGAGCCGGGCATCGCGCGCATCGCGCACGCGGGTTCCGAACTTGATTGCATGCGGCCCGAGGCTGAGGGTGGTGAT
>JBEKFD010000104.1:0-16322 GCA_050013495.1 Occallatibacter sp.
CGCATCCTGGACGCCGGCTGCATTCTTCCCATGATCACTTCGCGTGGCCCGCTCTGTACCGCCGGGTTTGTGCGCGGCACAACCAATTTCATGATTGACCTGGTGGAAGATCCCAAGGGCGCGCACAAGTTGATCGACCTGTGCACGCGCGTCGTGATCGACTGGCTCAAAGCGCAGCAGAAGGTCATGGGCGACGGAGTGGAAAGCATTTTCATCCTCGACGATATCGTCGGCTTCATCAACGAAGAGCATTACCTGGAGTTTGCGCATCCTTACCTGAAGCGCATTTGCGACGCTTTTCCAAAGGATTGGGTCAAGGTCTACCACAACGATGCGGAAGTTGATGCCTGCCTCGACCACTTGCCGGATGCGGGATTCAATGTGCTCAATTGGGGCAAGCAGAAACACATCACCGAAGTGAAGCGGCGCGTGGGCGACCGCATGTGCCTTATGGGGAATGTCAACCCGCTGGAGATTGGGGTCCGCGGAACGCCGGAAGAAGTGAAAGACGAAACTCTCGAGGTGCTCGAGGGTTCCGGTGGCGAGGGGATCATTCTTTCGGTAGGCGGCGGCACCAGCCCCGGGATGCCGCGTGAAAATATCCTGGCCATGCTTGAGGCGTTGGAAGAATTCAACGCGAAGCGTGCAGTCGGCGCAGTATCGAGTGGCCGCTGAGGAGTGGATCGATGCCTGATTATGCCCTGATGAATCAGCTCCTCTACGAGGGGAATGCCGGCGAGGTGGAGCGGCTTACCAAGGAAGCCCTCGCCGAGGGGCGGACTGCGCAGGAGGTGCTGAACGAGGGGTTGATCGCGGGCATGAGCGTCGTAGGCGAGGACTTCAAACATAACGTGCTCTACGTTCCGGAAGTCCTGATTGCGGCCCGCGCCATGAAGGCGGGCATGGGAGTGTTGAAGCCGCTCTTGACAGCGAAGGGCAGCGGGATCAAGCCCAAGGGCGTATTGCTCATGGGCACGGTGCGCGGCGATCTGCACGATATCGGCAAAAACCTGGTGGGCATGATGGCTGAGGGCGCCGGATTTGAGTTGCACGACATCGGCGTCGACCAAAGTTTGGACAAATTCATGGCCGCGGCGGAGAAATGCAAGCCCACCATCATCGGCATGAGCGCGCTGTTGACCACCACCATGATGTACATGAAGACAGTGATCGATGGCTTTGACGCGGCCGGCATGTCGCACATCAAGATGGCCATCGGTGGCGCACCCATCAGCCAGATGTTTGCCGACGAAATCGGCGCTGACGGATACGGCGCAAACGCTTCCGCTGCTGTGGATCTGTTCTTGCGGCTTTCGGCCGAGGTGTAGCACGAATGACCACTTACAAGATTCTGTATTGGCAGGAAATCCCTACGCAAATCAAGGCCGAGGACGAGGCCGACGACGTGACCGTGATGCTGGATGAGAAATTCATGGCGCAGGTCGACATCCTCGCCGCCAAATGCGGGTTGCAGTCTTCAGACGACTACCTCGCGCAATGGAAATGGAGCGAGGAAGAAGAGCGCGAGGGTTCCGTGCGCGAAGTGGCGGAAGCAGTGAAAGCCGAACTCGAAGCGAAGGGTTGGTAGGGACTCTCCACGAATGGCCGTTAACCTCACCATCAACGGGCGGTCGATCGAGGCAACGGGCGGCCAATCGCTTTTCGATTACGCCGAAGCGCTCGGCATCGACGTGCCCACGTCCTGCCGCAAGCAAGGCAAATGCAAAGAGTGCATGGTCGAAGTTGTTGAAGGCATGGGCGCGCTGTCGGCCATTGCCGAGCCGGAGCGCCATCTCAAGGGCAACTTCCGCCTGTCGTGTCAGACATTTGTGAATGCTCCAGAGGGCAACGTCCGCTGCCATACCATGCGGCGCGGGCACATGCGCATTGAGCGCCATGCATTCGGACTGCCGCTCAGCAATCGCGCCGTTGAACTCGATCCAGCGGTCACACGCGATGGAGATCGGATTCTTATCGACGGAGTTGAAGTCGAGCGTTCCACCGGCCCGATACTCGGCATCGCAATGGACCTGGGAACCACTACGGTTGTTCTGCGCCTTCTCGATCTCGAGACCGGCGAGCTGATTGCGGATACTTCGTTTGAGAATCCGCAACGCTTCGGCGGCTCGGAGGTCATGTCGCGCATTGCCTACGATACCGAACATCCCGGCAGGCTGCTGATGCGCACGCTGGCCGGCTATCTGACCCATGCCATCGAGAAGTTTCCCGTCGATCCCAAAACCATCTACGAAATGGTGGTGGTGGGCAACTCCACCATGCGCGATCTTTTTTTCCGGCAGAGCGTGTATTCGATCGGGCAGAACCCTTACCAGTCGATTACGGAAATCGAAATGGCTGAAGGCAAGCGCACAACCACCAGCCTGAGCCAGACCGGCCTGCGCAGCCTGTTGCCCATTCATCCTAAAGCGCGTGTCTACGGCGCTCCCATCATCAGCGGCCACGTGGGAGCGGATGCTGCTGCCTGCATGCTGGCGGTGGATCTGGCGCATGAAGAACGCCTGGTCGCGGTCATGGATATTGGTACAAACACCGAGTTGATCGTTGGCAATAAGCACCGCATTTTGGCGGCATCCTGTCCGGCTGGCCCCGCGTTTGAGGGCGGAGCGATTGCCTGCGGCATGCCAGCGCTGGATGGGGCGATCGAATCAGTGGAGATTGCCGCTGACGGGACTTTCCGGCTAGCCGTCATCGGCGGCTTGCCGCCCGAGGGCATTTGCGGTTCGGGCCTGATCGATGTGCTGAGCGAATTGCTTCGCACAGGCCTCATGAACGATATGGGCCGCTTTGACGATGACATTCAGCGAGTCACGCTCCGCCAATGCGCAGACAAGGATATTTTTCTGCTGGAGAGCGACGTGAATGAATTGGCGCAGGCCAAGGGCGCGAACGTCGCTGGTTTACACGCCGTCTTCTCGATCTACGGCATCGACTTCGACGACATCGAGGTTTTTTATCTGGCGGGAGGATTCGGACGGCATCTCAATGTGGAAGCTTCCAAGCGCATCGGGCTTGTACCCAGCCTTGCCTCAACAAGAATAGTCCAGGCCGGCAACACTGCGATCGAGGGCGCAACGATCGCTTTGCTCTCGAAGTCGAAGCGCCAGGAGTTGGAAGAACTGGTGAAAAAAGTCGAGCACTGCCGGCTGGAAACCCACCCGAGCTTTTTCGAATTCTTCGTGGAAGGCTGCCAATTCAAGCCAGTGGAGCCGATTCCATGCGCGCGTTAGCTGAATCCATCGAACTTGCAGGCACGCTTTCCCACGTGAATGTTTTGCTGGATGAGTATGTGCGGCTGCTGGGCTATCCGCGCGGCTGGGGACTCGAAGGCCGGGCCATGGAGTTAGCGGATTGGGCGCGAGACTGGTATGAAAGGAATGGCCGGCCGTGGTTCTATGCGCGCCAGGCGGATAGCTTCGAAATCGCCGGCGATTCGATACACATCGATGGTGAACCATTCACCAGCAAGCGTCTCCAAGCCACGCTCCAGCAGGCGCTGGCCCACAGCGTGATTCTGATTGCCGTTGGCGCGGGCGCCGAAGCCGAGGAGGAAGCCGGCCGGCGCTGGGAAGACGAAAAGCCGGACGAGTATTTCTTCCTTGAAGTATTCGCTTCCGCGGTTGTCGAGCATCTGGCCACAACGACCGGAGCTCGACTCTGCGACTGGGCGGCGCGGCGCGGCATTGCTGTGCTTCCACATTACAGCCCCGGGTATCCCGAATGGGAGGTCACCGAACAGCTGCGATTGCTCGAGCTGATGAAGCGGACACGGGAGGAGCAATTTCCATCCCCGGTGGAGGTGTTTGACACGGGCATGTTGCGGCCCAAGAAGACGCTGTTGGCCGTATTCGGATTGACGCGCCATACCGAACAACTGCGCAGGCTTACCGACCTCGTTCCCTGCGAAAGTTGTTCTTTTGGCCCTTGCCAGTACCGGCGAGCACCGTACCGGCGGGCTCTTCGGCAGTGGGTCGAGCAGGTGCCGGTTCGCATCGCCGTGCTCGATCAGGACGCCACATACACCATCAATCGAAAAGCATTGAAGCGATGGGCAGAGGAGCGTCTTTCGATGAACATGAATCAGGATGGCTCGCTCGATCTTGTGTTCCGCTATGAGGGAACCACCTGCACCAACATGGGCCGGCCACTCGCCTTCGATTACAAGGTCAAGTTAGGCCCACGCGCCGAGGGGTATCCTGTTTTGGAGCAGCGTTGCGTGCCCGCCGAAGGGGACTCGGGCCACACAGCGATGTGCCAGTCTCTTGAAAATCCCGCTGGTTTGATGGCCGCCATCGAGCGCGAGAAACCGCTGTACGGAGAACGGTTAAATGCTGTCGTATCGTGGCGGCGCAAACCGTCTGCTGCGGGTTGCTATTGTGAATCGGCCAGTCGCGATCATAAGTGGGGCCTGGTTCTGGAAACAATTCACTACGCCCTGGCTCGAAAGGAAAGATCGCGGGACACGGAGAACTCATGAAAAAACTCTTGCAAGAGGCAATTAGAGAGCGGCCATTGCTCGGCGACGGGGCAATGGGTACTCAACTGATGATTGCCGGGTTGGAACAAGGCAATTGCGGCGAAGCCTGGAATCTAACGCAACCCGAGCGGGTGCTCGCCATCCAGCGCCGCTACGTTGAAGCCGGTTCAGAGTGCATTATCACGAACACGTTTGGCGGATCGCGCATCATGCTCAACCGCCATTCCGAGGCGAACCACGTCGTTGAAGTCAACAAGGCGGGAGTGGGGATCGCCCGCCGCGCATTTGGCGATAAGGAAGGATACGTGCTCGGAGACATTGGGCCATTCGGCGGCCTGCTTGAGCCTTTCGGCGATTTCACCGAATCCCAGGTTCGCGGCGCCTTCGAGGAACAGGCAGCGGCCCTGGTCGAGGCAGGGGCGGACGCCATCATTATTGAGACGCAGACATCGCTCGAAGAGCTTTTGATCGGCATCGAGGCATCGCAGGCGGCGGGCGCCAAGTGCATCATTGGGTCAATGGCTTACGATGTGACTCTCGACGGTGCGACCTTCCGCACCATGATGGGCATTGAACCCGAAAGGGCTGCGGAGTTCATGGAGGAGCACGGCGCGCACATCGTCGCGCTGAACTGCGGCACGGGAATGGAGATGGAGCGCGCGAGAGACGCCGTGGAGCGCTACAAGCGCGTAACCAATTTGCCAGTGATGGTTCAGCCGAATGCGGGAAAGCCGCAACTGATCAACATGAAAGTTGTGTACGACGAAACGCCGGAACAGATGGTGAAAGGCCTGATCCCCGTTCTGGAAGCGGGCGCAAACATTGTAGGCGCCTGCTGCGGCAGTACGCCGGAACACATCCGCGCGTTTAGAAAAGTGATGAACGAGTTTCTTGACGGCCGTGGAATCGACGTTAAGGGAGGCCGATATGAGAGTCAAGCTTTGTGACGTGAATCTTGCGGCCACGGACAAACTCCCGCAGCACACCGGCGACAAGTCCGGCATCGGAGTTCACTACGTCGATGCCTACCTCAAGCCGATGAATGTGAAGCTCGAAGATGGCACGCCGGTAAAATGCAAGCGCCGGGGGTTGAAAATCGTCCTCTCCGCGGGCGACAAAAAGGGTGAAGGCCTGATGCGCCGGCTCGACGTCAGCGCCGACCCGATTACCATGTTGAACGCAGCCCTGCAGGAGGCCGCCGCGGCCGCAGGCATCGAACTCATGGTGGAAGACGGCGCAATATTTTGTTCGCCTTAATGTGCGATTAATGACCGTCGGCTAGCGAAGACTCAGCCGCGAGCCTGCAGACTGAATTGGATGCAGCCAAATAGCCAGGACCTGAGAAGCGCGCAGCGATGATTGCGTGCTGGCCGGTGGTGCTGGTTGCGCATGTGTCCGACGACTGAATAATCCTGAGCCCGGGCCGGATTGGAATGTTCATCCGAACGTCCAGCGGACAGTCTTGTGTGCAGTGATTGTCAGATGAGACTCCATTATTGCGAATAGGGAGTTTTCCGCGCAGGTTCTTGCGGTGATGCGAAGCCCTGACTCCGGGCCGAAGGGCAAAACGCAAATCTTCACTACACCTTTCGTTCCAAGAAGAACGGTCAATTCTGCTCGGAAATGGAAAACTTAAGTTCCTCTTATGCGATTGTGAATGAGCATATCTATACAGACCCCTCAGCGCAGAAATTGCTATTCGTTGCAACGTAGGTCATATCGGCAAGACCACACGACCCGGCAAAGCGATGAGCAACGGGTAAGTACCACGCGGTCGGACGAGAGGTTACAAATGCGCAAATACAGGATTGGGATCACATGTTTTCTGGCGTCTCTATTGGTCGTTTTCGTCGCCGGATGCGGCCAGGAAACAGTTACTGTTCCATCCGTGGTGTCCACCGTCCCTGGCAATGGCGCAACGAATGTTGTCATCGGCACGACCATCAGCGCGACTTTCAGTTCAGCGATGAACCCAGCCTCGCTCACTGCATCCACGTTTACGGTGACCGGTCCAGGCGGAGCGGCAGTTGCAGGGGCCGTAGTCTACAGTGGCTTGACCGCGACGTTTACGCCAGGCGCCACTCTTGCATACAGCTCCGTATACACGGCCACAATCACGAAGGGAGCGACAGATCCAGGCGGCACTCCTCTAATTGCCAACTATGTGTGGAGCTTTACAACAATGGCCCCACCGCCCGCTGTAATGAGCACGATCCCCGCGAACGGGGCCGCCAATGTGCCCATTGTTCAGGCGCTTAGCGCAACCTTCAGCGAAGCCATGAGCCCGGCTTCGATCAGTGCATCCACATTTACCGTGACTGGACCGGGTGGGGCCGCAGTTGCCGGAGCCGTAAGCTACAGCGGCGTAACGGCAACGTTCACGCCGACGGCCAGCTTGGCCTACAGCACTGTCTATACGGCTACCATCACAACCGGAGCTACCAACGCGGCTGGCACACCGCTGCCGGCCAACTACGTTTGGAGCTTTACCACCATTACGCCTCCGCCTCTGGTGGTTTCCACCGTACCAGCGAATGGAGCTACGGGTATTCCGCTCACACAGGTGCTCACGGCGACCTTCAATGAAGCGATGAACTGTGCCACCCTCGCAGGAACCGCATTTACAGTCAGAGGCCCCGGCGCAAGCGCTGTAGCAGGGACAGTGGCTTGCGCTGGCGAGGTGGCGACATTCACGCCGGCTGCCAGTCTTGCCGTCAACACCGTCTACACGGCCACGATCACCACGGCAGCCGAGGATCTTGCGGGCACTCCGCTGGCCGCCAATTATGTTTGGAAATTCAGAACAGCGCCAGCGCAGACAACGCCGACAGTCATCTCCACCGTTCCCGTGAATCTGGCAACCGGAGTGCCCACGAACCAGGCGCTCAGTGCAACATTCAGCGTGGCAATGAACCCGGCCACGATCGACATCGCAACCTTTACGCTGACGGTGACCGGCGGGGCCAGTGTAACAGGAACGGTTTCCTACATTGCAGCCGGCTCAGTTGCAACGTTTATGCCGGCCGTCGACCTTGCTTCCAACACGCAATATACGGCCACGATCACTACAGGGACCATGGATCTGGAAGGCGTCGCACTGGCCGCAAACTACGTCTGGACATTCACGACCGCAGCCTCCTCCAGTGTCGCGCCGCCGACGGTGATTGCTACGAATCCTCTGAATACAGCCATCGACGTGCCCCTAAATCAAGTCGTCAGCGCCACATTCAGCAAGGCAATGAATCCGGCGACGATCAACTCGTCAACCTTTGCGCTGACAGGACCGGGAGCCACTGCGGTTTCAGGCCTGGTTGCTTACGCCGCGGTTGGAGATACGCTGACGTTCACACTGGCCTCAAACTTGGCTCCGAACACGCAGTACACGGCAACGATCACCATCGGCGCTCAGGACCTTGCAGGCACCGCGCTCGCCAACAACTACGTGTGGACGTTCACGACCGGCGCCGCGGTGAATGTAATTCCGCCAGAGATCGTTTCAACGAATCCAGCAAACGGGGTTACCGGCGTGCCTCTGAACCAGGCAGTCAGCGCAACATTCAGTGAAGCGATGGATCCACTGACGATCAGCACGGCGACCTTCCAGCTTGCCGGGCCGGGCGGAACAGCGATTGCCGGAATCGTATCCTACGATGCGATCGACTTCATTGCCACGTTCACGCCTGCAGTCCCGCTGATCGCGGGCAGCACCTATACCGCTACGGTGACCGATGGAGCAACGGACCTGGAAGGCAATCCGCTGGGGACCACGGGAGCGCCGAATCCCTGGATGTTTACTACGGGCGCGGCGATCGTCCCACCGCCAGTCGTTCTTGGACCGACGATATTGCTGTTTGGCGGCTTTGGCGGCAATGCGGGGATGACCAACCAGGGAATCCACTCAGTGGTCAATGGAGATATCGGCACCACCGCCGCTTCAACGCTGATCACCGGATTCTACGATGAGAGCGTTCCGCCCGTTGCCACCGTCTATCCATGCTCGTATACGGTGACCCCGCTCAATATGGGGCTGGTGAATGGGGCGATCGATACCGCTCCTCCTCCGCCAAGGGGATCGTGCCCCAACGAGGGCACCGCAACCACAATGGCCATCGCAACTCTAGCTGCGCTAGAGGCTCAAACGGCTTACAACACCCTCAAGAGCCTGCCTCCAGGCACCACGCTGCCAACAAACGAGTTGGGAAATCTAACACTGGCTCCCGGTACTTACACATCGGCAAGCTTCTATGACATAACGGCGGGGCCTCTTACTCTGGACGCACACGGTGACCCCAATGCTACCTGGGTCTTCCAGATGGGAACCTACCTCACCGTAGGCACACCGTCAACATCTGAAAGTATCGTCCTGACCAATGGCGCCCAGGCCAAGAATGTCTACTGGCAGGTGGGGAGCGCCGCGACCATCAACTACGGGGGCGGCGGAACGATGGTGGGAACCATCATCTCCCTGGCGGGAACCACGGTTTCCAGCCCCGGACAGTCCACGGCGTCAACGGTAACCACAGTCAACGGCAGACTGATCGCTTTGGATGCGTCCGTCACCATTGTGAACACAGTGATCAATGTGCCATAGGGCCATAGCAGGGACCGCTCCTTGTGCGGTCTCTGCTGGATTTGGGCCCTGGCATTCAGTATGTTCTGTTCGCATAAAGTTAACCCGCCGCAGTGGTGTATCGATCATCGCGACGCGCAGTGCAGGAGACGACAATGAGATTGAGCGCAAAGATGATTGCCACCGCGGCATGTGCCGCATTCCTGGTGCCCGCGTTCCTGCTCCGTGCGGACGAAGCGGCAAAGCCGTCGACCAGCGACAGGGATGCAAAGGCTGCGGATTCGAACGTCGCAGTAGCCGCCGATCCAGAGAGATCGTTGCCCAGTGGAGCGTTTTCCGCCGCGTCGATGCCGGCCGCCTCAGCTGCGGCTGCCATGCCGCCTGGGGGAGGCCCGCGCAGTGAGACGCCCAAGGTCGAATGGTTCATGGGTTACTCCTATCTGCGCGCTGTGCCGTCGCTCACTTCCGGCAACCGGCTCATGTGGCTCAACGGAGGCAGCACCTCCATCGCCTTCAACTTCAACCGTTACCTGGGACTTGTTGGCGACTTCGGTGGCTTCAACGAAACCCGGATCCTGCTCACAACTGGGAATCCGCCCATCGCCGCGGGCCCATACGAAGCGGTCGAAGCCGGAACCGTGTTCACTTATCTCGCCGGTCCGCGCCTGTCCTATCGGAAACACGACAGGATCACTCCCTTTGCCCAGATTCTGTTTGGAGGCATACGCGCAAGCCAGGAAACGGTCTGCACGGTTTGCGCACCCAGCCTCCCCGCTGAGAACGCGTTTGCCCTAACTGCGGGAGGCGGCCTGGACGTTAGAGTCCACCATCGTCTCGCCATCCGCGTCATTCAAGCCGAATACATGATGACCAGGTTTGAGAATCTGACCACCGCGGGAAGTGGTTCGCAAAGCGATGTGCGCATTTCTACCGGAATTGTATTGCGCTTCGGTGGGAATACCGTTCCTCCAATGCCTCCTCCCTCGCCGCTTGCCTATTCCTGCTCGGTAAACCCATTCTCTGTGTTCCCCGGCGATGCGATTGCAGTTTCGGGCACGGCTCTGAATTTGAACCCGGCAAAGACTGTGGTCTACACTTGGTCCGCGGATGGAGGCACGCTGACCGGCGCCGGAAGGACGGCGAAGATCGACACCACGAGTCTCGCTCCCGGTTCCTACACGCTGAAAGGGCATGTCTCAGAGGGCGACAGACCCGATGAGAATGCGGATTGCAACGCTGCGTATACGGTGAGGGCATTTGAGCCGCCCACAGTCAGTTGCACCGCGAATCCGTCGACTGTGGTTGCCGGTGAGCCTTCCACGATCACAGCAACCGGCGTAAGTCCGCAGAGTCGTCCCCTGACCTATAGCTACGGTTCAACTTCAGGTTCCGTCGCAGGAAGCGGCACGACGGCTACTCTGTCCACCTTAGGCGCCCCAGTTGGAGTCGTCGGGGTCACCTGCAATGTTGTCGACGACAAGGGCCAGACTGCCTCTGGCACAACATCGGTTACGGTCGCAGCCCCTGTCACTGCGGCAAAGCCGGCAACCAGCGAACTGTGCTCGATTCACTTCGATCGGGACGTTCGCCGCCCGTCTCGCATCGACAACGAAGGGAAGGCTTGCCTGGATGAGGTAGCGCTCGATCTGCAGCGTAGCTCCGATGCGCAGCTAGCCATCGTTGGAAATGTTTCCGGCGGGGAAAAGGGAGGTAAGAGGCTTGCCATTGAACGCGCCACCAACGCAAGGGTTTATCTAGTGAGCGAGAAGGGCATCGATTCAACCCGGATCGCCGTCTACACCGGCTCGCAGGACGGGAAGGCCGTTTCTCTCACCCTGATTCCGGCAGGTGCAACATTCGATTCCACTGGCGACACGCCCGGGCGGTAGACCCCGTCGCAAGGCATCCTGTTTCGCCGCACGGTACCAATCGAGGGTGACCCTTGCGAACGCTGTGCACTCATTCCGAGAGCGCGGCGCACCCACAACTCCTTCCGGGCGAACCGGTGACCGAACTCTCGAACTTTTCGCTTCACGCTTTTCGATTCACGCCTTGTGCAAGCAGGCAAGCCTGATGGTTGCCGTTCCTGCGACGTGGCGACCCGCCGCCGATGAGGGTCAATTTGGGAGGACGCTCGAAGCGGGCTCAATGGAGGCACACAGCAACTGCTCAACGACCTTGGCGACTGCGACCGGTTTGCTGAAGTAGTAGCCCTGGACATCGAAGCATTGTGCTGCCCGCAGAAAGGCCATTTGCGCTTCGGTCTCCACACCTTCTGCCAGGACCTCGAGATTCAACGCCTTGGCCATCTTGATAATGGCGGTGGTAATCGCAGCGTCGTCTGGATTTGCAGCGACATCCCGGACAAAGGAGCGGTCGATCTTAAGCCGGTTGACCTGAAACTGGCGTAGATAGCTGAGGCTGGAATAGCCCGTTCCAAAATCGTCGATGGCCAGCTTGACTCCCATTTCCCGCAGATCCTGAAGGATCGAGAACATCACGTCGGCGTTGGTGAGCAATAGACTTTCGGTCAGCTCCAACTCCAGGTATCTGGGGTCAAGGCGGGTGTCGCGAAGCACTTTCCGCACCAGGTCGGGGAAACCCTGCTGGCGAAACTGCACGGCGGAGACGTTGACGGCGATCGGCACCGCGGGAAGCCCTGCTTCCTGCCAGATCTTGGCCTGTGCGCAGGCTGATCGCAGCACCCATTCTCCGATAGGCACGATCAAGCCGCTGTGCTCTGCAATGCCGATGAATTTTGCCGGCGGCACCAGCCCCAGCTTAGGATGCTGCCAGCGCAGCAGCGCTTCCAGGCCGGTGATGGTCTTGGTGCGGATATCCACCTGCGGCTGGTACACCAGGAACAGTTCGTTCCTGTCCAGCGCCATCCCCAGCCCATGTTCCAGCATCAACTGCTCCATGATGGGCAGATTCATCTCTTCCGTAAACAGCCGTGCCTCGTTCGGTCCCTCTTGCTTCGCGGAATAGAGAGCCACGTCCGCATTCTGAATCAACTCTTCCGGGGTTGTTCCATGATCGGGAAATATGCTGGTCCCGATGTTGAAAGAGATGTTCATGGAGTGACCCATGATGGAGAACTTGGCAGCCATCTCAGCGATCACTCGTTGTGCGGTTGCCATCGCGGTTCGGGCGTCCTCGATATTGGTCAGCACAATCGCAAATTCACCGCCGCCGACACGCGCCACAATATCCTTTTCCGCCACGCTTCGCCTGATCCGGTCCGCAGTTTCACGCAAAAGACGATCACCGAACGAGTGCCCGAAGGAATCGTTCATGATTTTGAAGCGAGCGAATTCAAACAGCATAACCGCGGAACTCTTCTTCTCTTTCCGCATGGCTGAGAGTACGTCGGCAAATTGCAAGTCGAAGAGCGTCCGATTTGGCAGACCGGTTAGAGCATCGTAGTAGGCCAGGAACTGGATTCGCTCCTCGGCAGTCTTGCGCTCCGTTATGTCTTCCGCGGTTCCCTCGAAACGCACCACCTTCCCGTCGCCATCGCGAACCGCACGAATATTGACCGAAAGCCACTTTTTGGAGCCGTCGCGGCAATGGGCCTCGGCCTCGATACCCGATGCCATGCCACCCTCTTCAACGGCGCGCTTCCATGCCTTGAGCTGGTTGGTCTCAACCAGCAAGTGCTCAGTAACGTTGGAGACTTGCGCCAGGAAATGTTCCGGGCTATCGTAGCCATAGATCTGCGCCATCCTGCGATTCAGGTTCAGAGGGCGGCCGGCCGGGCTGATGTGGAACATCCCCACCAATGCATCGTCAAAGATGGCCCGGTATTTTTCTTCCGCTTCTCCGAGCCGGGTGATGGTTTGCTCATAGCGGACCAGCAATTGATTCACCGATTCCAGGGCGTCATGCCGCGATTCATCGAGAGGGCGCGTGCGCCGGCGCTCCCGGAATGGCCGCGGACGGGCTGCGTTGATCGACCCGTTGGCCTCGTCCTGCTTCAAGGTCTTGGCTTCAGGTTCTAAGCCGCGACCGGGAAGAGGCTCTCTTGCAAGCCCAGTGGTATGCATGACGTTTTATCGGCAACTCGCGGGAGGCATTTCAACGGCCTCTAGGCACTTCCGGTACCCCCTCTGGGTCACATAGGCAACTATTGCCCACTCCGCACTCCGGAAGGCCACTCGTCCATCCATTTTAAGTTGTTTATTTTAAATCTACTTAAAGTCAATATTGCAGGTCTCCTGTTTTGGCAAAGGAAGTGCAACTTTCGTTGCAGGGGCGATTGTGTAAATTGCCCTGAAAACGTTCCCTGTGGAGGTGCTCGGCCGCTAGTTGCAGGGGGCGAAAAGCATGTATCAATTCTGCTTGGTGTGCGCAGACGGGATCAAGTGAGGATGCTTGAAAAATCCAGGCGGATTTGCCGATAGAGAACCATCCTGACGATGGACTTGACTCTCCGGAGTGGAAGAAATCCCGGTTGGACCACAACTGGGCACTATCGCCACTTCGCGATTGCGGCAAGGCCCACAGGTGGGGAACGGGCAGAACGCGAGCCTCGGCGATTCTGTGCAGAAGGACAGTCAACTTGCTCTTGCGCCGATGAATGGACAAGGTGACGATGACCATAGATAAGAGCACCATCGGTGGAATAGCCATCGCGCTGGGCGGGATCGCGATCGGTTTGCTGATGGATGGCGGCAACCTGGTCCAGGTGCTGCAGCCTACGGCGGCCCTGATCGTCTTTGGCGGCACCATGGGCGCCGTAATGGTGCAATTTCCTTTGCGCATCGTGTTTCAGGCGGTGCTCGAACTCAGGTACGTCTTCTTCAATTCCGAGCCCGAACCCGATTCCCTGGTGCAGAATCTCCTGCGCTATGCATACAAGGCGCGCAAGGAAGGAATCCTCTCGCTTGACGCGGAGCTGGCCAAGATTCAAGACCGCTTCCTGAGAGAGAGTCTCATGCTTGCAGTGGACGGCGTAAACGCCAAGGATCTGCGCAAGATGATGGAGCTGCAACTCGAATACGAGGGAGAGAAGCAGGAGCGGATTCCCAAGGTCTTCGATGCGGCCGGCGGCTTTGCTCCAACCATCGGTATCATTGGCGCGGTACTGGGGCTGATCCAGGTAATGCAGCACCTTCAGGACATCAATGAAGTAGGCCGCGGCATCGCTGTCGCATTCGTAGCAACCATCTACGGCGTCGGGTCGGCGAATCTCCTCTTCCTGCCTTGGGCGGGAAAGCTGAGAATCCGGCTGCGCGAGAGGCAGGTGATTCAGGAGATGACGCTGGAAGCCGTTCTCTCCATCATGGAAGGCGTAAATCCCCGCGCCATGGAACTCCAATTGAAGAGCTACTTGACCGTGCCTGACGAGCGCGGCGCGTCGTCCAGATTGACCCTGCAATGAGAAGACGAATACAAGCCGAAGAGCCGATGAATCACGACCGCTGGCTGGTCTCCTACTCGGATCTCATTACCGTGCTTTTCGCGCTTTTCGTAGTCCTCTTCGCATCCTCGTATCGCGACAACCAGGTGATTCGCAAACTGTCGACGGCCATTCACATCGGCTTCCAGCAATTGGGAGCATTTCAGGGACAGAAGATCGAAGGCCGGGACTCGAATTCCAACCTTCCCACGGAAGTCCCCGCCGGGTCGGCCCCGGTTACCGGAGAGACGGCCGCAAAGGGCGCCCTATCGACGGCGCCGGCTGTGGACTTTGCGCAACTGCGCAAGCAGTTGGAGGCGGCGATCAGCGATGAGATCAAGAATCGCGAGGTGGTGATGCGCGTGACCCCGGAGGGGTTCGTGATCAGCCTGAACGACGTGGGCTTCTTCAACAGCGGGCAAGCGGTTTTAATGCCCGGCGCCGCAGGCAAAATCAGGCGCATCGCGACGGTGCTGGCGGAGCATGGCCTGGACCTGCGCGTGGAAGGCCATTCCGACGACCAGCCCATCCATACCTCCCAGTTTCGTTCCAACTGGGAGCTGTCAACCGCACGGGCCATGACGGTGCTCATGCTGCTGGTGGACGATTCCGGGATCGATCCTAAAAAGATATCCATCGCCGGCTATGGGCAGTACAAGCCCGTCGCCGACAACGCCACTCCCGAAGGCCGTCAACAGAACCGGCGGGTCGACCTGGTGGTGGTTGGGACGGCCACTTCGCCACCGCGTGTCCCCTAAGCGTCCCGTGCGCTTGCCAATCCACCTCGGCTTTTCGAGCGGGGCGGGCAGTGATAAGGCTGAGCCATTACCCGAAAGCGGCAGGCCTCCGGCGCTAGAAAATTCTTTCTGACGTGCCGATAGTCAACGAACGTTCCAGTCTTTGGACCCTGGGGCATTGCTGCGGGCTGCGGCAAAGTCCCAATCGACGTTTCAGGAAGACGGCTGCGGGGGAACACGGCACATGTTCGTAATCATTGGAATTCTCATGGTCCTCGGAGCTGTCCTGGCCGGCTTCCTGATGGAGAAGGGGCCGCTCCTCGTTCTCATGCAGCCATCGGAATTTGTGATCATTGCCGGCGCGGCCATCGGCGCAACCATCGCCGGGAATCCGGTGCGGGTTTTGAAGAAGATCGTCTCCGGGATAACGCGCACCCTGGCGGGATCGAAGATGTCGAAGAAGATCTACCTCGACACCTTGAAGATGATGTACAACCTTTTCATCAAGTCCCGAAAAGATGGACTGGTGGCGATTGAAACCGATGTCGAGGAGCCGGAGAAAAGCCCGCTCTTCACCAAGTATCCGGCTTTCCTGAAGGACCATCATGCTCGCGATTTCGTGTGTGACACGCTGCGCATGGCCATCACCGGGGGCGCGACGGCATTTGACCTGGATCAGATGATGGAACTGGACATGGAAGTGCATCATGCCGGAGCTACCCAGCCCGTGGCCGCGCTCACCACGACGGCCGATTCCTTGCCGGGCATGGGAATTGTGGCCGCCGTTTTGGGTGTGGTCATCACCATGAGCGCCCTCGGCGGCCCTCCTGAAGTGATTGGACAAAAGGTCGCGGCGGCGCTGGTGGGAACCTTCCTGGGCATCCTGTTGTGCTACGGAGCCGTTGGTCCGCTGGCGGCGAACATGGGAAAGCTGATTGAGGACGAGCACGCGTACTATCACGTGCTGCGCGTCATGATGCTTTCTTTCATCAAAGGGATTTCCCCGATTCTGGCGGTCGAGATGGGCCGCCGCGCCGTTCCCGAACATGTGCGGCCTACCTTTCAGGAGATGGAGAAAGCCTGCCGGGAGAAGGACGAGCCGGTGGCCGCGGAACAAGC
>JBEKFD010000105.1:0-16286 GCA_050013495.1 Occallatibacter sp.
ATGTCGGCGAGGCGCTCGGGGATTACGGAGCGGCGGGCGTGGTCGACGATGAAGCTTTCGCCCATGAGCCAGCCCACGGTGATGCCGTCCTGGAAGAGCGAGTTCATCCACGGGTAGGGGTGGGGGTTGTTGGGCGCGGTGGAACCGTAGACGGTGTTGCAGCCGGTGTGGGCGGCCATGGCCATGACGGACATTCCGTTGGCCAGGCGGCCGTCGATGGGCTGAAGGCTCTTGTGGTTGAAGGCCTCAGTAAGCAGGACGGCGGCGATGGCTTCGACCAGTTGCGCGTCGGTGATGGGGCCGTTGGCCTCTTCGTGCGCGGCGATGCGGGCCTTGGTGTCTTTCACGTCTTCGCCGCCGAGCGAAAGGACGAGGTGGGCGATGGCCTGGCGGAGCAGCGCGTATTCGCCGGGGTTGCGCTCGGCGAGAGCAGCCAGGCGGGCGACGCCGTTCTTTTCAAGCTCGCCGGCCTTCTGGACGAAGCGGTCGCTCTTGGCGTGGTAGACAGGGCGCATGTAGGCCTCGGTGACAGCGGCGATGGAGCGGAGGACGGACTTTTCACCGCAGCCGGCGCAGGCGCCGTCACCGGCTACGAGGGCGTCGTAGTTGGTGCGGACCATAAGCATGTTGCGCAGCGTGGCGGTCTTCGAGTCGGCCGGGTTGGCGGCGTTGAAGAGGCCGAGGTACTTCTGCGAAGTGTCTGGCAGCAGATCGAGGAAGGCGGTGCCGGTTTCGTGCTCGGCATTGACTTCTTCGGTCTCCTGCACCATGCGAAGGGCGTTGTGGTCGCCACAGGCGGTGACGCAGGCAGCGCAGCCCTTGCATAGGTCGCTGACGAAGATGGAGAAGACGCCGCCGGAGCCGGGGGACTTGCGCTCGGGTGAGGAGAAGATGGCGTTGACCTTTTGGTACGCCATGGGCACTTTGGCGATGATGTCAAAGAACTGCTGCTTCGATTGTTGCGAGAAGCTGGCGGAATCTGTTGATGCGATGGAGTCGGTGACTTCGCGCAGGATAGTTTGCATGGGCGTGCCGGTCTTGAACTCGGCAACCATGCGCAGGCGGGCGGCCTTCTCGATTGCAGGCAGGGCGCGCATCAGCCTGGTGCGGTCTTCGGGGTCGGCGATGTAGTAGGAAACGGCGGTGGTGAGCAGGGTGCTCAGGTCCTGCGAGGTGTTGGGCAGCGCGGTGTCAGGGCAAACGGAGATGCACTCCATGCACTGGGTGCAGTTCTCGGGGATGTAGAGCGGGGTTTCGCGGCGGGCTACGTATTTGGAGGCGGTGTCTCCGGTGGCCGCGGCGATGACGCCCATGGCGCTGAGCGGCGTAGCCGGCTGGTCGTAGCCAAAAGTAGAGCGGAACTCGGCGTCGAATTTGGCTACGGAACTGATGGGAGTGCGCGTGCCCTGGCCGGCGGGAACGGGTGTGGAACGGCAGCCGGTTCCGCAAGAGCCACCGGCGGTGGCGAGCTCAAGGATGGGAAGCAGAGCCTGACCGCGCAGGCTGGAGCGGTCAGCGGCAACGAGCGCGCCAATCTTGATCTCTTTCACCTGCTCGAAGCCCTGGGTCATGACTTCCATGTTGGATTGAACGACGGCGTCGCCCAGCTTGCCGAACTTCTTGACATATTGCTTGAAGACCACTTCGCGATACTGCTCGGGGGTGATGCCGAACTCCTGGAGAAGGCTGGAGACGGCGAAGAATGCGCCCAGGAAGGCGTTGCCCTGCATGCGGAGCTGAAGATCGCCGCGGTCGGTGGCTTTTCTGGCGATAGCGAAGCCGGGGAGGGTGAAGACGCGGATGTTCTTATCGATGATCTGTTTGCGGGCCCACATGGGCAACTGTTCCCAGGCCTGCTCGCCTTCCTGATCCGATTCCCAGACCAGGCTGCCGCCCTCCTGCATGCCGTCGAGCGGGTTGGTGTGGGTGAAGGCCTTGGGGTCGCAGCAGAGAACGACGGTTACGTGGCGCAGGTCGCAGTTCACGCGAATGCGGTCTTTGGCGGCGACCATGAAGTAGCTGGTGGGCGCGCCCTTCTTTTCAGAGCCGTATTTGGGGTTGGCGCTGACGTGGATGACTTCCTTGGGATTGCCGAGGTCGTCCACCTGGCCGTCGCGCTCAAAGATCAGGTCGTTGAGGTCGCCCAGGATGGCGCCGAGGTTCTTGCCGGTGGTGATTGCGCCCCAGCCGCCGATGGAGTGGAAGCGGACGGCGACCGCGCCTTCGGGCAGCAGGGAGGGCGTCTCGTCACCTACGACGGAATACGGATGGTCGATGCCGAGGACCATGAAGCTGACGCCGTCAGCGGCGGTTTTGCCGTCCTGGCGGGCGCGGCCGGCGGTGGCGAACTCGTAGGCGCCGATCACGTGCTCGGGGCGAAAGTCGCGCGAGCCCAGGCCGTAGGTGCCGGTGAAGATCTTGGGGACTTCGTTGATGGAAAGGGCGGGCAGGCCTTCGGCTGCCGGACGGTCTTCGGTCTGGATGGCCTTGGAGATGGCGGTGCGGATGTCCTTGGCCAGCGGATTGTCGGGTGAGAGCGCTTCGTCGGTGCGTTCGAGAATGATGACGTTCTTCTTGCCCTTGAGCGCGGCGACGATGGCGGCTTCAGGGAAGGGGCGAATGACGTTGACGTGGATGGAGCCGACGGTGACGCCGCGGGTTTGGCGCAGGTAGTCGACGGCGGCTTCGATGTTTTCCGCAGCCGAGCCGAGCGATACGAAGACGGTGTCGGTGTCGTCGGTCTTGTACTGGCTGAGGAGGCCGTAGTGGCGGCCGGTGAGCTCGCCGAAGTCCTTGTAGGCGTCTTCCAAAAATTGCAGAATCGGCTCGGCGAAGTTGTTGCGCCGGGCGACAATGCCCTGCATGTAGTGTTCCTGATTTTGCACCGGGCCGAGCAGGATGGGGTTTGTGAGGTCCATCATCTTGGGGACGCGGCGACGGGTTGGCCCAAATAGCACGCGCTGGGCTTCCGTCGGGCAGTCGATGATATCTTCCGGCGCGCCGAGGTACTCGCGGATCAGGTCGGACTCGTGCTTGTAGAAGGTGCGCTCGAGATGGGTGGTGAGGAACCCGTCCATGATGTTCATGCCGGGGGTGAGCGAAAGCTCGGTGACGCGGCGCAGGATGAGGGCCTGATCTGCGGCTTGCTGGGCGTCCTTGCCCATGATCATGATCCAGCCGGTGTCGAGCGCGCCATAGATGTCGTCGTGTCCGCAATGGACATTGAGCGCGTGCTTGGTGAGCGCGCGGGCGCCCACTTCGAGCACCATCGTGGACCCTTTGCCGGGGGCGTGGTAGTACTGCTCGACGCCGTAGACAACCCCCTGACCCGAGGTGAAGTTGACCACGCGCTTGCCGCAGACGGAGTGGGCAATGGCGCCGCCCTGGGCCGCGTGCTCGCCTTCGGTCTCAATGGCTATGGTGTTGTGGCCAAAGACGTTGAGGTGGCCTTCGGCATAAGCCTGCTGGAACAGCTCGCCGCCCTCGGTGGAGGGTGTGATGGGATAGAAGACGCCGGCGTCGGCGATGCGGGTCTCGGTGTGGTAGGAGACGAGCTGGTTTCCGTTTGCCGTAATTCGAATGCCTGGATAACGCGCGGATGCGGTCATAAATCCCTCTCAGTAAGGCGAAGTTCTTCTGTCAATGTCCTGGGCCAGCGCAAGCGTTTGGATCTGGGGAAATCGCTCCCTCTGGAATCCCCGGCGCAGGCCGTACGGTTGGTGCATCGTTCCGCGTGGTAAAGCGGTGTACCCTTGATGATCTTGCAAGTGTAAAGGCCGTATTGGAGAGGGGTAAACCCAAGGGGAGGGCTGAACCTCTGGCGTCGGCCTAAAGCGACCTATACAACAGTATGCGCCTTTGGGATAGAGACGGTGTTCCACGAAGTGGGACTTGAGGGAGGGTGTCCCTGATGGTGGTGTTTTGCGGTCTAAAATGGCAAAGATGCGCTGGTGGCGGCGCATGTCTTTGGTCGTGATTTGTGGACACGGCGGGAAATGCAGGTCGAGATTCGTGGCCGCCCACCCTTGTTAGAAAAAGCGAAGGATCGGGCACCCGAGCGGCAAGGTCAAAAAAGTGACTTCCAGGTAGGCGGCAATACGGACACGACCCACCTCCGAGCCCCAGGGTGTTTGTCGGGACTGATCCGCGCCTGGGGGCGCAGTCTCTCATGTCCCATTTGTGCGATGGACATTCGGAACGCTTGAGCCCTCGTTTACAGTGGCTTCGCGGTTTGTTTCGAAACGTATCCACATTGAGAATCTGAAAAGGGCCTCATTCTGGCAGATGAAAAGGGGCAGACGGTTTTCTGCGGTCTGGAATAATGGCATCGATCTCGTTAACGATAAAAGCGACCGACCGCGTAAGGGTCTGGGTTGCAGTGTCGATCACAAGATGTTGTCGGTTCCAGCGATGGTACTCTCTTGTGATTACTTCCTGCCATGTCGGCACGCGATGGCCTGAAATATCTGCCGCTCTCGTTTCTACCCTGTGTTGGTGTTCAGCTATATCAGAGCATTTGATTTCAACTTCCACAGCTTCTTGGTGAGCAGCCTTCGCGACCGAAAGCCAATGGTCGCGTGTAAGCTGAATTGGATTGACTGAATCGGCTATGACAGTTCGTCCAATAAGGAGATTGTCTTCAGCAATGGCATATCCAACCCGGTAACCAGCGTCGTTCGTCGGCCCCAGCAATAATCCAGAGTTTCTTAGGGCCTGCTCGATGGAATCGATCCGCACATGTACGGCATTGAGTTGCCGAGCCAGTTCACGTGCAATCGTTGTCTTTCCGGTTCCTGGAAGACCGCTGAGGATAACGAGCATATTCAGACGATATGCACATCATGCGGCTTTCCGCAATATGATGCAAAACCTACCCTTTTTGAGACTTCAAAACAGCCTCACGACAGGAGAGGTGAACCATAGCCGGTCAATTACTCGTACTCGGAACTACGCGGATTTTGATTCAAGGGAAGAAAACCATATTCCCCCATGCAATCTGGGAAATGGGTGTCGGGCCCCATCCATGACGCGCATTTTGCGGCATGGGTGGGAAACCACAAACCTTAGCCAGGGACGCCTTAACCCAAGCTGGCCAAGGGGTGCCCCATTCTTGAATCGATTTGCTAGTCGGCCAATACGCCGCAGATTGTGGTAGCTTGGGAGGGCTCACAGCGTCACTCGCTCGTGCGGCGTACTCAAATCCGCGACATCGCAAACTCAAGGGAGGGCTACAAAATGCCTAAGGTAATCATCACAGCAGAAGTCCAAGACTCGGCGAAGTGGGAAGCTGGATTCCGCTCTCACGGCGAGGTTTTTCGCTCCTACAGCGTCAACGCCCCGATTTCTTACACCACTGACGGCAATCGCGTTGTGGTCTGTATGGAAGTGGCCAGCGTTGAAACAATGCAACAACAAATGGCGCTGCCTGCGACGGCCGATGCCATGGCCACGGACGGCCTGAAACGCGAAACCTTCAAGATGTTTGTGCTGGACAAAGAGCTCACGCTGTAGAACGGGCTGATAGCGGTCGCCTCACGAAACGAATTTTGAAATCAGGAACGGAGATCGTTGCACAAAGGACCCTTTGTGAGACGGCCTGCCAGTCAGAAGATCGGGTGCAGAACCATCCGCCCATATGCGATGAACACCATGAGGAGGCCCAGCACGCCGCTCAAGATCGTGGGCGCGACCTCGCGGTACTTGACGTGCACCCCGACGAACACGAGGCTCTCGACCGCGAGAACCGCGGCAGCCAGGATCGTCAGCGGCGGATGCCAATGGAACGCTGCGGGGACGATGAGCCCGACCGTGCACACGAGCTCCAGGATGCCCAGGGCCATCCAGACTTTCCGCGGCAAGGCGCCAAAGGACGGGACGTCCTGACTTACCTTGTCGAACATGAAGACCTTCATGACGCCCGACGATCCGTACAACAGCGCGGCGAGGACCTGCAGGATCCACAACAGAATGTTCATCGTGTGCCTCTTCCCGGTTTCTGCATCGGAGCGCGCTGGGCGGCTCCTCTTCCCGCGAGCCATTTTCTGAGCCCAGATCTAGTGACCCCAGCTCTAGTGACCATGGAAAACCTCATGATAATTCCCCTTCGTTGCACAGAGTGCCCTTTTCGAGACAGGAGCGAGGAGCACGGCTTCGTTCGACAAGGGCTGCAAACAGACGGAAGTTGCGAAGTACTGCTTCCGACTTGACGGCTGACCTCAACCACCGGTTCCGGTCGTATGATCGGCAATCCGGACTTTATGCGTTCCCGGGTCTTCCGCCCTGGCGGAAGAGAGCGGAGGCGCCTGGTGCCAAGAGGTCGGTGGATTCCCAACCTTCGCCAAAAAAGAGGCGAAGGTTGGGGCATCCATTCTTCTTCGGTAATCCAAAAGTTTGCCCCCTGCTCACAATAAAGGTTATCGACTCAGAGCACCGGCTGAGAACTCAACTCGGCTCTGCAACTGACGTCCCATTGCCAATCGGCGAAGTCTTCGCGGAGCTTGCGCTTCAGGACCTTTCCGGTGGAGGTGTAGGGAAGCTGGCTGACAAAGACAAAGGCATCGGGCAACTGCCAGGAAGCGAAGCTTCGGGCCAGGAAAGCGCGGAGTTCGGAGGGTTCGACGGCCCGGCCCTCTTTGAGGATGACGACGGCCAGCGGGCGCTCCTGCCATTTGGGATGCGGCACGGCGATGACCGCTGCTTCGCGGACGGCTTCGTGGCCCACCAGCGTGTTTTCCAGGTCGACCGAGCTGATCCACTCGCCGCCCGATTTGATGAGGTCCTTGGCGCGGTCGGTGATTTTGACGTAGCCGCCGGAGTCGATGGTGACCACGTCGCCGGTGCGGAACCATCCGTCGGCGGTCCACTTGTCAGGTTGGTCGGCGTTAAAGTAACTGGCGGTGACCCAGGGGCCGCGTACCTCCAGTTCGCCGGCGGTTTCTCCGTCCCATGGGACTTCAACCTGATCGTCGACGGCACGCGTTTCGATAAAAGGCAGAGGCAGTCCCTGCCGCGCGCGCAGGACATAGCGCTCATCCTCTGACCAGGCTTCCATTTCAGGCTTGAGCGTGCATGCGGTGGCGACGGGAGTGGTTTCGGTCATGCCCCAGCCGTGGATGAGGCGCACGCCGAGCTTGTCAAGGCGGCGGATCATGGACTCCGGGGCTGCCGCGCCGCCGACGAAGACACGCAAACCGCCGGGCAGTTTCCACCGGCCAGGTTCGCGATCGAGCGCATTCAAGATGGTCAGCCAGATGGTCGGAACCCCGCCGACGAGCGTGACCTGTTCCTGCTGGATCAGATCGAGGAGCGCCTCGGGTTGGAGATTGCGGCCAGGCATCACCTGCTTGCTCCCATTCATGGTCGCGCCATAGGGCACTCCCCAGGCGTTGGCGTGGAACATGGGCACAAGGGGGAGCACGGTGTCGAAGCGGCTGATTGCGAGTTGGTCGGGCAACGAAATGGCGAGCGAATGCAGGGCAATGGCGCGATGCGAGTAGAGCACACCTTTGGGCCTTCCCGTGGTGCCCGAGGTGTAGCACATGGCGCATGCATCGTCTTCCGCCAGGCCTGGATCGCAAGGGTCGGTGGGGCCTGCGATAAAGTCGTCGTAGGGTTCGGTTCCCTCGGGCAGCCGGCCGCTGCCGCGATCGACCACCAGCACGCGCTCGCAATGGACACGGGAGCGGATCCGTTCGAAGACGTCGAGTAGCACATCCTCGACGATGAGGAAGCGATCGACGGCGTGATTCATGATGTAGGCGAGTTCGTCCGGGTGTTGTCGCAGGCTGAGGGTATGCACCACGCCGCCGGACTCCGGAATGCCGAAGTAAGCCTCAAGATGTTCGCTGCAATTCCACATCAAAGTCGCTACGCGGTCCCCTTTGCCCAGGCCCGCGCGCTGCAGGGCGGCGGCCAGCTGGCGCGAACGCCGGTAAAGATCGCCATTGGTGTAACGGTGGCGAGATCCGTCAGGGAGGGACGAGACAATCTCTACGTTGGGGAAAAGCTTGCCCGCGCGGTCGAGCATGCTGGAGATTAACAGCGGGGACGGCATCATGGTTGACTTCATCGAACCTCCATGGCCTGGGTGCATCAAAATGCGGGGGCTGATTGGCGGTCGGCACGAGGAGCTGTCTACGCGTGGAAAGGGAAGGTGCCGGCAGCCCGACAAGTATAGACCACGGCGCATGGATGTCGATAGACGCAATCGGCATATTGATCCGCAGGTTGTATAGTTGTGGGCGAACGGTGTGTCAACGCATTCTTCGCAAGAGAACGACGCGGTGCGGAACGGAGTTCAAGAAACGATGGAAAAGCGCAAACTAAGGTCGCAGGCGTGGTTTGGCGGCAACGACAAGGACGGCTTCATCCATCGAAGTTGGATGCGGAACCAGGGCTTTCCTGGGGATGTGTTCGACGGTCGACCGGTGATCGGGATCTGTAATACATGGAGTGAGCTGACTCCTTGCAATGCTCACTTTCGCGAGTTGGCGCAGCGGGTGAAAAACGGCGTGTGGGAGGCGGGCGGTTTTCCCGTTGAGTTTCCGGTTACATCGATGGGCGAGACGAATATGCGGCCCACGGCGATGATGTTTCGCAACCTGGTGAGCATGGATGTGGAGGAGTCGATCCGTGCAAATCCGATAGACGGCGTGGTGCTGCTGTGCGGCTGCGATAAAACCACTCCTTCGCTGGTGATGGGCGCGGCCAGTTGCGATGTGCCGACGATCGTGGTAAGCGGCGGCCCGATGCTGAACGGGCGCTATCGTGGCGAGGCGATCGGCTCGGGCACCGTGGTGTGGAAGATGAGCGAAGCGGTCAAGGCCGGCCAGATGAGCCAGCAGGAGTTCATGGACGCGGAAAGCTGCATGAGCCGCTCCGCGGGGCACTGCATGACCATGGGTACGGCCTCGACGATGGCCTGCATGGTGGAGTCGCTGGGGCTATCGCTGCCGGGGAATGCGGCGATTCCGGCGGTGGATTCGCGGCGCAAGGTGCTGTCGCACGAGTCCGGGCGGCGCATCGTGGCCATGGTGCATGAGGACCTGCGGATTTCGAAGATTCTGAAGCGCGAGGCGTTTCTGAATGCGATTCGCGCCAATGCGGCCGTGGGCGGATCGACCAATGCTGTCATTCACCTGATTGCGTTTGCGGGGCGGGTCGGAATTCCGCTCACCCTGGAGGACTGGGACAAGTATGGGCACGATGTGCGCACCATTCTTGACTTGCAGCCTTCGGGTCGCTTCTTGATGGAAGACTTTTATTATGCGGGCGGGCTGCCGGCTGTGCTCGCGAAACTGGCCGAGCATGGGCAACTGGACGGCGATGCGCTCACCGTGAATGGCCGGACCATGGGCGAGAACGTGAAGGATGCTCCGATCTGGGACAGCGAAGTGATCCGCGACTTTGACAAGCCTCTCGTTGAGCACGGCGGAGTTGCAGTGTTGCGCGGGAATCTTTGCCCGGATGGCGCGGTGCTGAAGCCTTCGGCTGCCTCGCCGCATTTGATGAAGCATCGCGGGAAGGCGGTGGTGTTTGAGAGCATTGAGCACTACAACGAGCGCATTGAAGATCCCGATCTCGAGATCGACGAGAACAGCGTGATGGTGCTGAAGTACTGCGGGCCGAAGGGCTATCCGGGGATGGCCGAGGTGGGCAACATGGGGCTGCCGGCGAAACTGCTGGCGCGGGGCATTACGGATATGGTGCGCATCAGCGACGCGCGCATGAGCGGGACGGCCTACGGGACGGTGGTGCTGCATGTGTGTCCTGAGGCCGCGCTGGGCGGGCCGCTGGCGCTGGTTCGCGAGGGGGACTGGATTGAGCTGGACGTTGAGTCTCGGCGGTTACACCTGGAAGTGGACGATGCGGAACTGGCGCGCCGGCGCGCGGAGTGGATTGCGCCGGAGCCGGCATTCAAGAGCGGGTACCAGTCGCTCTATGTGAAGCATGTGATGCAGGCGAGCGAGGGTGCGGATTTCGACTTTCTGCTGGGGTGCCGGGGACATGGGGTGCCGCGGGAGTCGCATTGATCGCTCGCTTGGAGCGGGTTCGTGGAATCCCGCCCTAGCCGCAAGAAAAGTTCGCGGGCCACAGAGGGTGCCCCGGTGGCGCGCCCATAACGTTGAGGTTATCAAATGACGTCACAGGAGCAGGAATTCAATAACCTTTAGGTTATGTCCAAGAGGGCGCAGTGCCGCATTGCGACGACTGCAGTTGAGGGACCGATGAAAGTGCTATCTGACGATCGGAGTTTTGCCAGCTACCCAAGCCTTCGCGGTAAGGTGGTCCTGGTGACGGGCGGGGCTACGGGCATCGGCGAATCGATGGTTACGAATTTTGCGCGGCAGGGGTCGCGCGTGGCCTTCTTCGATGTGCAGGATGCGCCTGCGCGGGCGCTGGTGGCGACCCTGACCACCGATGGCTGCACGGCGCCGCACTTCATCCCATGCGATCTGACGGATGTTTCGGCGATCACCCGCAGTGTCGCGGAAGTTGTTGCGGCGTGGGGCACCATCGATGTGCTGGTGAACAACGCGGCCAACGATCATCGCCATTCCATTGAAGAAGTGACGCAGGAGTATTGGGACCGCTCGATGGCCGTGAATCTGCGCCCGCAGTTCTTCACCATTCAGGCGGTGCTGCCGGCCATGCGGCGAGCCGGGCGCGGGTCCATCATCAATATGTCGTCGATTTCATGGATGATTCCTTCCACCGGGCTGCCGCTTTACATCATGGCGAAGGCGGCCATCGTAGGGCTGACGCGCACGATGGCGCACGAACTGGGTGCGGACGGCATTCGCGTGAATGCTGTGCTGCCGGGAGCCATTGCTACGGAGAAACAAAAAGAGCTGTGGTACACGCCGGAGTACAAGGCGGAGATCATGGCTAGCCAGGCGCTCAAGCGGGACATTCTTCCCGAGGATGTGGCGCGGCTGGTGCTGTTCCTCGCGGCGGACGACTCGAGCGCGATTACCAACCAGAGCTACGTGGTGGATGGCGGTTGGGTATAGCGCGGTCGACCGTTGGCAGAGATCGGAGTCAGGACGAATGACTTTCAGAGGAATCATGCGGAAGATTTTGTGGGTGGGTATAGGCATTATCGTTGCCGGGCTGGCGAGCCCGGGCTCTCTGCTCTTTGCGCAGAAGACAAACGGGACGAGAACAGCGGTTTCTGGGGGCGATGGGGACAAGCGCGAGGTGCGCTCCGCGCAATATGGAGAACTGCAGTCGAGGCTGGCGCGGGGATGGAACACCTGGGATGTTCGTAGCGTCGCGACCCATGTGCTTTTGCCCGAGGGGCTGGCGATACATGTAGGCATGAAGCACAACACCACGTTGTATGGCGATGCGTTCCTGGGAGACGCGTTGATTGGGCGCTTCGGCCAGGGTGCGGAGGTGGTGACACCTGGGCCTCATGCGTGGGATGGAAGTTATACAAGTGCCGATTTTGAATGGAAGGGTCACAAGTGGCGGATCGAGAGTGCGCATGACGGTGAGGACCTTGTGCTGCTGGCTACACCGCTTCATTCGAGCGCGAAGACCGAATCCGCGCTTCCACCGACGATTGTGTTTTCTGTGAACTTCCTCTGGAATCGGCCGGGCACGACAGACCGGCATTCGGATTTCATCCGGGCCGACGGCCTCGATGGCAACACGCTGGTGTATTGCACATGCGCCGGGCCACGGTCACATCCAGAAAGCGATTATGTCGAAGTGCCAGTGGGCGGCGCCTATTTCTCAGGTGATTTCACTTCTCCGGTGGGTGTAAGTACGGGCCATCTGCGCAGGCTGCCTGAGATTCAATCCGTTATTGATCGCCAGCGCGCCGCATACGAACAACCCATCAAAGATGCCGGTGGGAGCGGCCCGATTGTGGATGCGATTGAAACTACGCTGGGATGGGACACGATTTACGAGCCTGAGAAGAGCCGCGTCATTTCTCCGGTGAGCCGGGTGTGGAGCGTGGGTTGGGGCGGTTATGTGCTGTTTGACTGGGATACGTTTTTTGCGGCGACGATAGCGTCGATCGGCGATCGCGATCTGGCGTATGCCAACGCGATCGAGATTCTGCGCGAGGAGACGCCACAGGGGTTTGTTCCGAACTATGCGCGATCGGGAGGCTGGAAGAGCGCTGACCGATCGGAGCCTCCGGTGGGGGCTATCACCGTTCTTGGCCTTTATCGCAAGTTTCACGATCGCTGGTTTCTTGAGGAGACGTATACGCCGCTTATGAAATGGAATCGATGGTGGGCGGCGCATCGCGATATCCAGGGATATCTTGCGTGGGGCAGCGATGGAGATAATCTGCCGGAAAACCTTGACGATGATTCACGCGGAACGCGCGCGGGAGCGATTCTGGAATCGGGCCTGGATAACAGCCCGATGTATGACACGACGACTTATAACCCGCAGAGTCATTTGCTGGAGTTCGCCGACGTTGGTCTTATGAGCATGTACATTGCGGATTGCGATGCGCTGGCGAAGATTGCGGATGCGCTGGGCAAAACGGTGGACGCGAAGGAACTGCGCGATCGAAGTGCGCGTTACCGGGCCAAGCTGGCGACGTTGTGGGATGAGCACTCGGGGATTTTCCTCAATAAGGACCTGCATACCGGGCAGTCGAGCATGCGGCTTTCGCCTACAAATTTTTATCCCATGCTGGCGCATGCGGCTACCCCCGAGCAGGCCAAGACAATGGTGGAGAAACATCTGCTCAACACCAAGGAATTTTGGGGCGAGTGGGTGATTCCAGCCATCGAGCGGGACGATCCGGCGTTTCACGATCAGGAGTACTGGCGGGGCAGAATCTGGGGCCCGATGAATTATCTCGTCTATCTGGGACTCAGAAACTACGACGACGCGGAGATTCGCAAGGAGTTTGCGCAGAAGTCCTATGACTTGTTTCTGAAAGAGTGGAAGGAAAAAGGACACGTGCACGAAAATTACAACGCGATTCTTGGCACCGGCGACGATGTTTCATCGAGCGACCGGTTCTATCACTGGGGCGCTCTGCTGGGATATATGGAGTACCTGGAGCAGCGCGCGGAGCAGAAGGCCGCGCCTTCCGCTCGTTGAATCGATGACGTCATTGCGGACTGGCTGGATGTGCGGAGCGTCGCGCCAATGCCTTACTATGCTCGGGAGGGTTTTTCAAACATGAGATCGATTTTGAAATTGCGTTCCTGCATTTTTGCGTTTGTGCTTGTTCTTGCCGCAATCCTGATGTTTGCCGGTCGCGGCATGGCGCAAAGCGCGGAAGAGGCAGCCAAGCTCAGAGCCGAGCTGGCAAAGCTCACGGCCAACCTGCAACCGGACTCGCGCGCCGTAATCGTAAGGCTCTCTGCATTGCGCCAATTGCCCGATGGTGCTTGGAAAATGCACTCCGGCGACCTGGCGCATGGCGAGGCAGCGAATGTGGATGTGAGCGGCTGGGAGGCGATTGCAAACCCTGGAAAGGCGCCCAACGATGCCGTGTGGTTTCGCCAGACATATGAAGTGCCGCAGACGCTGGAGGGCTACGACCTGACGGGCGCGCGCATCTGGTTCCAGTTTCACGCGTATGCCAATGGGCCGATGCCGCAGATTCTCTACTTCAACGGGCGGCGCGTGGCCATGGGCGACGACCTGGAGCCGATTGTGCTGTTCGACCAGGCCAAGCCGGGCGACAAGATTACCGTTGCCGTGAAACTGTTGCACACGGTGGATACCAAGCAATTTCAAGGTGCAACACTGGGCATCGAGTTTCCTGAGAATAGGCCGAATCCTGAAGACTTGCGGACCGAGTTTCTTTCGGCGACGCTGCTGGTTCCTTCGCTTGCGCCGGGCGACGCGAGCAGGCTGGACACGCTCAACAGCGCGATCCAGGCTGTGGACCTGAAGGCGCTGGATGCGCACGATCAAAGCAAATTCGATGCCAGCCTGAAGGCTTCGCTGGAAAAGCTGCAAGCGCTGGAGCCGTTGTTGCAAAAGGCGACGTTCCACCTGACGGGCAACTCGCACATCGATGCGGCGTGGCTGTGGCCGTGGACGGAGACGGTGGACGTGGTGAAGCGGACGTTCGGCACCGCGTTGCAACTGATGTATGAGTATGAGGGATACACATACACGCAAAGTGCCGCGCAATATAACGCCTGGCTGGCTGAGAAGTATCCCGACATGAATGCGGAGATTGCTCGGCGCATCAAGGAAGGCCGCTGGGAGGTAGTGGGCGGCATGTGGGTTGAGCCGGACCTGAACATGCCGGACGGCGAGAGCCTGGTGCGGCAGTTGCTGGTGGGCAAGCGCTGGTACAAGCAAGCGTATGGCGTGGATGTGCGGATCGGATGGAATCCGGATTCGTTCGGGTACACGTGGCAGTTGCCGCAGATCTACAAGAAGAGCGGCGTGGATTATTTCGTGACGCAGAAGATGACGTGGAACGATACGAATCAACTGCCGTTCAAGCTGTTCTGGTGGGAGTCGCCGGATGGGTCGAAGGTGCTGGCTTATTTTCCGCATGACTATGCGAACGACAATCTGAATCCGGTGCGGCTCAGTTCAGACCTGGTGCAGGCGCGGCAGCGGGCCACGGGCATGACGGACATGATGGACCTCTATGGGATTGGCGACCATGGCGGCGGGCCGACGCGGGCGATTCTGGATCAGGGATTCCATTGGGCGATGCCTTCCCTACCGCCGAAGGTGATGCCGAACATGCAGTTCGGGATTGCACAGACGTGGTTCTCGACAGTTGAGAAGCAGCTTGCGCCGGAGAGTCCGACGTGGAATTACCAGTCGATTGCGAAGGGGTATACGCCGTCGCCGGCTCCGGCGAATCCGGGCCAGATGGGGATTCCGACTTGGAAGAGCGAGTTGTATTTCGAATATCACCGCGGAGTGTTTACTACACAGGCCAACCACAAGCGGAATATGCGCGACGCGGAAGTGGAAGTGCTGGATGCGGAGAAGTGGGCTTCCTTAGCTTGGCTCGATGGACAGAAATATCCAGGAGCGGAGCTCACGGAGGATTGGAAGAAGGTGCTGTTCAACCAGTTTCACGATCTGGCTGCGGGGTCGGGGATTGGGGTGATCTATAAGGATGCGCAGAAGGATTACGACGTGGTGCGGTGGTCGACGAATGAGATTTTGGCTGGTGCGATTGAGAGGGTGGCAGAGAAGATCGACACCGGCGCTCGGGACCAAAAGGAAATCCCGATTCTTGTTTTCAATCCCTTGGGATGGGAGCGGTCGGGCGAGGTGACGGTGAGAATTCCGATAGGTCACTTCGGGACGGTGCTGGATCTGTCCGATGGATCGCACGAGACAAAGAGACTGCGATATGAAGTCCTGTCGCTGGGTGCCTCCCCTTCCGATCCGTCGGAAGTGAGGTTTGGCGTCACCGATATCCCAGCGTTCGGCTATAAGGTCTTCCACTTGCATGTGGCTGGGGGCCTGGATGGCACCTTAACCGCAGTCAAGAACGACACGGCCGCGCATACTTTAACTCTTGAGAACCCTCTCATTCGCGTTTCAGTGGATACTGTGACTGGATGTATCAGCAGTCTTTTCGACAAGCGCGGGGGATTCGAAACGCTGGCAAAGGGAAGTTGCGGCAATGAGTTGCAGGCCTTCAAAGACACACCGAAGGACTATGACGCTTGGAACATCGACCCTGGCACGCTGGACCAGCCCCCGACGATTCTCTCGAAGGTTGACCTCGTAGGTGAGACCCAGAATGGGGCGATATGGGTCAAGCGCACTTGGCAGAACTCGAAGTTCGTTCAGACAATCAGCTTGGCCCGAGACTCCGATCAAGTCGACATCGAGAATGACATCGAATGGCATGAATCGCATGTCTTGCTGAAGGCGGCCTTTCCGCTCGCGGCTTCGGGGCCGTTTGCTACATATGAGATTCCTTATGGGACGATTGAGCGGCCGACTACGCGGAATAACTCTTGGGAGAAGGCGCAGTTTGAAGTTGCGGCGATGCGCTGGGCCGATCTGGGGGATGGCAAGCATGGGCTGTCTGTGCTGAACAATTCCAAATACGGATATGATGCGGTGGGGAATACGCTGCGGATTACGCTGCTGCGTTCGGCGAAGTGGCCTGACCCCGAGGCTGACATGGGGCATCATCATTTCCACTACGCGCTCTATCCTCATGCGGGGACGTGGAAGGATGCGCTGACCGTGCGGCATGGGTATGAGTACAACTATCCGCTGACTGCGGTGGTGACTACTGCTCATGCGGGAACGCTGCCGGCGGAGCACTCATTTGCTTCGGTCGGGCCGGAGAATGTGGTGCT
>JBEKFD010000106.1:0-16268 GCA_050013495.1 Occallatibacter sp.
CCTTTCGATGAAGGTGCTGCTTGCGGGTTTTCAATATGTGCGGCGGGCGCAGATGCTGCTGGGATCGTTTTCGCTGGACCTGTTCGTGGTGCTGCTGGGCGGGGCTACGGCGCTGATGCCGATTTTTGCGCACGACATTCTGCACCAGGGGCCGCGCGGGCTGGGGCTGCTGCGCGCTGCGCCGGCGGCCGGAGCGCTGATGATGAGCCTGACCATGGCGCGGTTCCCTTTCCGGCGCAAGGCGGGGTTGCGGCTGTTTGTTTGCGTGGGAATCTTCGGGGCGGGAACGGTGGTGTTTGGCCTGTCGCACAGCTTGTGGCTTTCAATGGCGGCGCTTGCCGTGGCCGGTGCGGCGGATACGGTGAGCGTGATCATTCGCGGGTCGCTGCTGCAACTGGGCACGCCGCCGGAGATGCGGGGACGGGTGAGCGCCGTGAACTCGCTGTTCATCGGCGCTTCCAACGAGCTGGGCGAATTCGAGAGCGGGCTCACGGCGCAGTGGTGGGGCGCGGTGCGGGCAACGGTGGTGGGCGGGGTGGGCTCGCTTGCGGTGGCGGGATTGTGGGCGGGGTTGTTCCCCGGATTGCGAAATGCGGACGAGCTGACCTCGGAGGCGCTGCGGCCGAAGACGGCGCAGAGCGGCGTCCGGGAAGAGCCGGCTGGGCGCGTAGGCTGAAATGTGTTTGCGCTGTGCCAGCTGAGCCCTTTGACTCTGGGCGAAGCGGTGGGCGGTGGTGCACAACACACAGTTCCACAGGCGATCCCGACGTTCTCCCTTGGAATGCCGGTGAGTGAAACTTCCTGATTCTGCGTTGGTTGTTTACGGATTGCCGGGTTCGCGGCGGAAATTGACGTTGAGTTTTTTATTTCGCGGCGCAGGGTTGAAGGAGTCGATGAAGGCCTGATTTCAGGCAGACGGGGAGTTTGCTGCCGCGGTGGTGGGGCTGGCCGGGTTGTGTGTTCGCTGTCCATCTATTGATAAGTGTGCGCCATAAGGATGTAATCCTATGCAATTCCGGGGAGAGAATTCGCCAGGCCGCAGGTGGTTGATTCTTTTGGGATATGGGTCTGCTGGGATGGTTAAGGGTGGGGTTGGGGGTATTGACAAGCGATTCGGCGGGGCGCGGCGAATGAGTATCATGTCCCCATTTGTCCAAGCTTCAGGGCGCTCCAGAAAGGGCTGCCGCCGATAACAGCTGAAGGTCAGAAAGTGAAAGCATCCGCATTGCTGGTAACGGACAAGTCCCCTCGGCATGATTGCGAATTCTACACCCGGCCGGCTCGAGCGTCCTGCCCGCCCACCCTTCCGCAAACAGCGCGGAAGGATGGGGCACCCACTTCAGAGGTTGCGGGAGGGTGGGCCACCCGCCCACCCGCCGAGGGACCGGTGGCACCCTCATCGTATTGGAGAATTCCACCGGGACCGGGGCCACCCGCCCCGCAGACTTAGTGTCGAAGTAAATAGGTGAGGATTGCGATTCGTGCACCTAGACGTCATCTCCAAGCATTTTGAGCATGACCATGTAGAATGCCGCCGATTCGACCAATGCGAGTGGAACAACAATGAGAACAGACCGAAAAGGGAAATCGGAGCGTATTAAATAGAGGACTAACCCATGCAATCCGATTAGCGAGGACACACCGACCCAGAAGCCCCGACGGTTCCTACTCGGCCAGAGGCCCAATGCCAAAGGTCCGAATATAAAATAGGTGTATAGAGCCATTTGTAGTGAGGCCTTGTAGGCTGGCCACAAATCTATCGCCCACACACATGATAGGCCGATGGCAACGCTAACGGGTCCAACGAGACGCTTACCGGTTGCGCTTCTCTCTTCGGCCACTCTATTCGCAATCCTCAATGGCATCATTGTACGGCGGGTGGCCCACCCTTTCCCAATCCCAGACGCGGGTGCCCCATCCTTCCGCGCTCTTTGCGGAAGGGTGGGCGGCCATGAACCTCAACCTTACCTTCTTTCAAACCGAGCATAATACGGCAGTTGATTCCCTCGCTGAAACGCCGTCCAGTGGCTTTCAATCTCGATCGTCCCCCGCTGACCCGTAGCGTAATGGCGAAAGCTCGACCAAGGCCAGTCCCCAGGCTCCGCAACCAAACCCCGCTTCACGGGGTTGCGATGCATGTATCGTAGCTTTTCCACGCGCTTCTCTGGGTTGTGCACATTGAAATCATAGTACCGGCGCTGCCAAAACGGGGAGTCTCCCTGTAACCTCAACCTGCGCGAGGTCCGTTGCTTCAGCACCTGGATGGCCACCGACAGCGGCAACCCAGGCGGCTCACCAACCAGTAGATGAACATGCTCCGGCATCAGCACATATCCGGCCACCACAAGCCGGTACCGCAGGCGCACCGACTCAAGCATGGCTTCAAACACACCATAAGCTTCAGGACGCTCCAGAAAGGGCTGCCGCCGATAACAGCTGAAGGTCAGAAAGTGAAAGCATCCGCATTGCTGGTAACGGACAAGTCCCCTGGGCATGATTGCGAATTCTACACCCGGCCGGGTCGAGCGTCCTGCCCGCCCACCCGCCGGGCCGCCAGGTTCATGCCAACCCACCCATCGGACAAAAACAAAGACGTCCGATGGATGGGGCACAGTTTCATTCCCGCGGGCCGGCGAAGCAGGTGGACGACGGGTACAAAGCGGGATATACAAATCGGGATTATGAGAAACGCACTACCGCGTTGGAATTTCCCACTGGCCGGAGGCTGCTGACTTGAAGACGGCTTCGATCACAGCCATGTTGCCGATTGCGTCTTCGAGCGAAACCGGCACCTCAGTGCCATCCATGATGGCCTTTGAAAAGGCATCGCCTTGCAGCGTGTACTGATCGCAGACCGGGAAGGTTTCCGTTGTGATTCCACCGCCGAAAAGGTCGCCGGTCGCGTCGATGAACAGGCGGGTGGGGCGATCCGGCGGCGCGTTAAAGGGGATCTCGATTTCGATGCGGCCGCGGGCGCCGAAGAAGTGAACGCGCTGGTACGGGACCATCTGCGTACTGCACGTGAAAATGGACTGGCCGCGGGGGAAGTCGAGCATGGCCGACGAGAGGCGGTCGATGTGCATCGCTGGGTCGCGATCAATGAGGGCGACGACGCGGGTGGGCTGCTGTTGAAAGGCATAGCGCGAGGCGTGGATGAGGTAGCAGCCGATGTCCATGAGCGCGCCGCCGCCGGCCTCGACCTGGTTGCGGATGTTGGCGGGGTCGTTGTTGAAGTAGCTGAAGAAGCCGGCGACGGAGCGCAGTTCGCCGATGCGGCGCTCGTCAAGCAGTTCGCGCAGGCGCAGCCATTGCGGGTAGCTGCGAATCATGAAGGCTTCGCCGATCTTGACCCCGGTGCGGGCACGAACGGCAAGCAGACTCTCCGCTTCCGCGACGCTCAGGCTGAGCGGCTTCTCGCACAGCACATGCTTGCCGGCCTGGGCGGCTTTGATGGTCCAGGGCACGTGGAACTGATTGGGAAGCGGGTTGTAGATGGCGTCGATCGTGGGATCGGCGAGCAGTTCCTCATAGGAGCCGTAGGCCGTGGGAATGCCAAGCGCGGCGGCGACCTCGCGGGCCTTGGTCAGGTTGCGCGAGGCGATGGCCGCGACGGATGTGAGCCGGCCCTTTTGCATTCCCGGGATGACCTTCCTGAGGGCGATGTTGGCGGTGCTGAGTACTCCCCAGCGGAGCATGTCTGCCATACGGATCATGATAAGACCCCGGCGCTGAAGTTCAACAGCCTTCTCCCAGGCGCGGCTTGCGAACTCGGCAGCGTCCACGGAACCTCTGTAACCAATTTCTTTCGTTACTGGTAACCCAAATTTGAACTTACCAACGGCCCATGCCCCTCACAAAAAAGGGGCATTGGCGTCACCGCTTTTGGGAGTCAAGATGAACCAGTCGCTGCCCGATTTTCAAAAGTCCTGTATGCTGTATCCACATCGAAGCAACCACTTCGTCTGGTCGAGGATTTTCGCAGAACGGGATTCGGCTGTACGTCACAGACATTGGTGGTTTGACGATTCCAAAGGTTCGTGGAACGGCTCGATGAATCGCGCCCCTGGATTCGGCTTTAAGCTGTGTCACAAAAAGGGTTCGCGGCCGGCAATCAAGCTTCCTGCCACTCAGGCCGCCAGTTCTATCAATTTTCGGGCATGCAGCATTTGCCTTTTACGGTTGACCGGATGAGCAATCCGGCAAGCCTCATTCCTTGGTTCGGAAGGTGAAACATGAGCACAACCACAATGGCTCCCCAGGCCGCCGGTGAATCTCTTGAAGACTCGATTCAACAGCAGGTCGCGGTGATCGTCGACAATCTGATTGTGAAACTCCCTAACCCCGAGCGTCTCAGCAGCGAGCAGCGCCGCGCCATCATCGCACGTTATACCTCGGTTCTCGAAGGCAACTTCATTTATTGGATGACCGCCACCTCCATCGCCACCAAATCCGACGAGGTGCGCCCCATCCTCGGGGAGAATCTCTTCGAGGAGGTTCGCGACGCTCATCCGCTAATGATGCGCAGGTTTGCCGTGGCGGCGCACGCATACCCCACCGACAAGGATGCGCTATCAGTGGACGCCGAGCTGACGGCGGTCCGCCTTTTCCTGGGCAAGCTGCAGGGTGTGCAGTCTGTGCTGACCATGGCCTTTTTCGAATGCTGGATTCAACGCTTCATGGGCTACCTGGCCGATCTGGCTGAACTGCAAGGCTCTTCGGAGCGGGAATACACTGACGTGCACGGCGTCTGCGACATTACGCACACGGCTGAGCTTTTCCGCGCATTGCAGTTGGAGATGGCAATCAATCCAATCAGTCCGGATGCAGATCTGTTCGAGGGCGTCGATCTTCTGCGCACTCTGATCGTCGCAATCGTTCATGGTCCAAAAAAGATCGCCGCGGCATAGCCGGATTCATAGGGTGTTGCAGTGCAAAACCAGCACCATCTGAACGGTCAGCTTCAGGAGCGCGCCGGATACTTTCCTGTATCCGGCGCGCATCTTTACACTGTGCTTCACGAAGTGGAGAATCCAGTGGCGCGCGTTCTGCTGGTGGGCTCTTTTGCCTCGGAGCGCCACAACTCCTATCTTCCCTGGGTGCGCTGGGCGCGTTCCCTGGCCGCGGAAAACATTGAAGTTCTTCGCTACGACTATCGCGGAATCGGCGAAAGCACAGGCGACTTCGAACAGATGACCTTCGCGGACTGGAGCGACGATGTTCGCCTGCTCGGTGCATGGTTCGCAGACCGCGCGCCCCACGCACCGCTGGTGCTGCACGGCCTGGGGATGGGCGCGTTGCTTGCCGGCCGCGCGTTTGACGAAGGCATTGGGGACGCGCTGCTGCTATGGTCTGCGCCCGCCAACGCCAATCAGGCGCTGAGAGCCACCCTGATGCGCTGGGTGGGCCTGGAAGAGATCTTCAAGTTCGGCCCCGACCGCAAGTCTGCGTCGGATTATATTCGCGAGCTGGAGCAAGGTTCGCCGCTGGAAGTGGATGGGTACCGCTGGCCGGTGCGCCTGTGGCGCGATTCTTTTGAGTTCACGCTGCCTGCCGCGCTTGAGAGCGAAGAGAGTGCCGCTGAGAAATACAAGAGGCCGGTCAGAATGGTGAAGCTTACCCGCGAGGCCGCTCCGCTGGCCAAGGGCGGCCTGGTAGGCTACGACGACCTGAAAGACTTCAGTTGGCTGTACAATCCGAATCGCGCATGGATCGCGGATGCCGTTGCGCAACTGGACAAGGGTGTCGCCTATGCTTGAGGCCATTGGCAAGCGCGAGCTTATTGTTCTGGACGGCCAGGGGGTGTGCGTGCGCGGCACGTATCACCGGCCGGCGGATTGCCACCTCTATTCATTGGCGGGTGATTCAGCCGCGAGCCAGACGAAACTGAATCGCACGGGAGTCTTGTTTGTGAATTCGCTTTCGCTGCCCAGGGCGGCCAGCGGTGATTCAGCGGTCTACTGGGCTGACTCCATGGCGGAGCACGGTTATCCCGCGTTTCGCATCGATCTGCCTGGCCTTGGCGACTCTGAAGGCGAAGCTTCTCCCGACCTGCTGGACACGATCAGCGCAGGAGGTCTTGCCACCGTCGCAGCAGGCGCCGCGAAACAATTGGTGCAACGCTTTGGGCTCACCGGCATGGTGATCTTCGGCCACTGCGCTGGCGCCGTCTCAGCCCTGTTTGCAGGCGCGGCCAGCGCTGAGTGCGAAGGGCTGATTCTGCTTGATCCGTATTTTCACCTGCCGCGAGCAACGCGGCCCAAGGTGCGGCAGGAGTTGAGCGATTGGGCGCGCCGCAGCAGGGTGGGCGCTTTCCTGAGCAATGGATACGATCGTGCCCGAAAGCTTCGCCTGCTTCTGCGTGGGAACTCGCTGCCCGCGAATGCGAATTCCGCGTTGCTGGCGCGATGGAAGCAGGTGGCATCGGGCGGTTTGCCCATCCTGATCCTCAAAGCGCCGGGGATCAAGGCCCAGGGCTCAAAGCCGAGAGTCGGCGAGTTCGACTACATTGACTACGCTGTGAAACTCGCCGGCCGCAAGAGCCGCGTCTCGGTCGACTTTGTCGAGAGCGCCGATCATTCGTTCGCCAATTGTGAGGGCCGCGAGGCAGTGGAACGGCGTATCGCCGGTTGGCTGGCTGCACAGTTCCCATTGGCGAATTTCAGCCCGGGCGCAAGCTATGCTTCTCTTTTGCATGCCGGCAAGAACCAAAGTGAAGCGAGAGAATCGCAAGAGGCGCCTGCCGGTCTTGGTTGCGCCCTGAAAGGCAGGTGAATCGAGAGATGGATATCAGGACGGAAGTCATCGCACAGTTCGAAAGGGTGGCGCATGAGCATGACAAACAGCTCGCGCCGCTCACGGATAATCTTGCCTTGCTTGATTCAGGCCTGGATTCGCTCTGCTTCGCGATTGTTGTAGCGCGCCTGGAAAACTCGCTTGGGAAAGACCCCTTCAGCGACGATGAGGACGCACGTTTCCCCGTAACATTCGGCGACTTCATCCGGTTCTATGAAAATGCAGCCAGTTAATCCGGCATGCCTCAAGTCGTCGATCGTTGCCGCCGGCAATCTGTCGTCGCGCATTCTGGTGGGCCTGGATGCCGAGGCGAACTGGGAGGAACTGGTTTACAGATCGATTCTTGAGGGGCCTACGGACGGCTTGCACGGCCAGTCAATATTGATTGCAACAGTCGACCAGTTTCGCGCCGCGGCAGCGCTGATCGAACTTGACGGGATCGCGCGCCGTATCGTTCTTTATCCCCCGGATCTGCCGCTTGAGCATCTGCCCTATGTTGCGACAATCGCTGACGCCGACGTCCTGATTACAGACCGTGCGGAAACAGCAGCGGTGCAGCACGGGGTAGGCCGCGTCATTTTCTGCAGACGAAATGTCGCGCCGGTCGATCAAGACCGCGCGTCTGAATCCCACTCGATAATTGAAACCGAATGGATCCTGCTCACCTCCGGCACAACGGGCCGTCCCAAGCTGGCCGTGCACACTCTGGCAAGCCTGGCGGGCTCGGCGTGGCACACCGACCCTGCGTCGGCTTCGCTGGTGTGGAGCACGTTTTACGATATGAGGCGCTACGGCGGGCTACACATTTTTCTTCACGCCGCGTTGACCGGCACTTCACTCGTGGTGTCGAGCGCGCTTGAGTCGACGGCGGATTTTCTTACCCGCGCAGGTGCAAATGGGGTCACCAACATATCCGGCACGCCGTCGCACTGGCGACGCGCGCTGATGAGCCCCTTCGCCGATCGCATTTCGCCGGAGTACATTCGCATGTCCGGGGAGATTGTGGATCAGGCGATTTTGAACCAGGTGCAGGCGCAGTATCCGCATGCGCGGGTTGCGCACACCTTCGCGTCTACCGAGGCAGGCGTTGGCTTTAACGTGAACGACGGCCTGATGGGCTTTCCCGCGGAGATCCTCACCGGCAATCCGCAGATCGATATGAAAGTGAAGGATGGCACACTGCGCATTCGTTCCACGCGCACGGCCGTTCGCTACCTGGGAGAAGACAGCCCCGTCTTGAAAGATGCCGAGGGCTTTGTTGACACCGGCGACACGCTTGAGCTCCGCAACGGACGTTATTACTTCACTGGCCGGCGCGACGGGACAATTAATGTGGGCGGCTACAAGGTGCATCCGGAAGAAGTCGAGGCAGTTATTAATCGCCATCCTGTGGTTGCAATGTCGCTGGTGAAGGCCAAGAAGAATCCCATCACGGGCGCGCTGGTTGTAGCCGATGTGGTGCTCAAGACACTGCCGATGGATAGCTCAACCGATCCGCTTCAGCGGGACATTCTGCAGTTTTGCCGCGGAGAGCTGGCTCCGCACATGGTGCCCACCGCGATCAACATTGTTCCCGTGCTGGCCGTCGGCGAATCGGGAAAGCTGGTGCGCCGTGCGTAACGCAATCGTTACCGGCGGCAGCCGCGGGCTGGGTTTGGGCATCGCGCGCAAACTCATTCAGTCAGGATTTCGCGCCATTGTGATTGCGCGCAAGCAGAGCGATGAGTTCACCGCGGCCATGCTTGAAACCGAAATGGCTCATCCAGGATCGTTGCACTTTGTGCCCTTCGACCTGGCGCAGCTTGACGGCATCCCTGACCTGGTGAAAAAACTGCGCAAGGAATTCGGCCCTATCTACGGCCTGGTAAACAATGCCGGCATGAGCACCGATGGCGTGCTGGCGCTCACTTCAACGCAGCAGATCGAGCAGGTGGTGCGCCTGAACACAACGTCGCCCATGGTGCTCACCAAGTATGTGGTGCGCTCGATGATGGCCGATGGGGGTGGGCGCATCGTCAACATTTCGTCGATCGTCGCGTTTACCGGCTACAGCGGGCTCGCGGTTTACGCCGCCACCAAGGCCTCGCTGATTGGCTTTACGCGGTCGCTCGCCCGCGAAGTGGGCCGCACCGGCGTGAATGTCAATGCCGTGGCTCCGGGATTTGTCTCAACCGAAATGACGCAGGGACTCACGGAAGAGAATCGCCAGCAGATTGCACGGCGCAGCGCCCTCAAACGCATGGTCGACGTGGGGGATGTGGCCAATGCGGTTGACTTCCTGATGGGTGAGGGATCGAGAAACATAACCGGAACAGTGATCACCGTAGACGCGGGGAACACCGCATGATGACTATCGAAAAGAGCGACGTGGCCTTGGCCGGCATCTCTCCCGCGAAGGCCTGGCTGCGTGCGCTGGAGATGACCGCGCCTATCACGCGCAATCGCCATCGCACGCTGCACACTGTGGTTGAAGAGGTCGCGGCCCGCAGGGGTGACGCTCCGGCCCTGCTGTCGGACCGCGAGAGCATGACTTACAGTGCCCTGGTTCAACGCGCAAACAAGTATGCTCGATGGGCTCTGGAGCAGGGGCTCGCCAAGGGCGATGTTGTCTGTCTGCTGATGACCAACAGGCCTGAGTATTTTGCAGTGTGGCTGGGCATCACAAGTGTGGGCGCAGTGGTTTCCCTGCTTAACACCAACCTCGTCGGGTCCGCGCTTGCCCATTGCATTCGCATCGTTTCGCCCAAACAGATCATTGCGTCTGCGGAGTTTGTCGACGCGCTCACAGACGTCATGCCCCAACTTGAGATTTCTCCAGCGATCTGGACCCATGGCCACGGGAACGCGCCGTTCGCGCGCGTCATTGAGCGCGACATTCAGCGCGAAATGGAGCGCTACTCCGGAGAGCCGCTCAGCAGTTCCGAACGTCGCCCACCTGCGATCGACGATCTTGCGCTTTATATCTACACGTCGGGAACCACAGGCCTGCCCAAGGCCGCAAAGGTGAGCCATGTACGCGCCATGCAGTGGAGCTACTGGTTTGCTGGGATGATGAACGTGCAGCCCATGGACCGCATCTACAACTGCCTGCCCATGTACCACAGCGTCGGCGGCGTGCAAGCCATCGGCGCCATGCTCGTCGCAGGCGGCTCTGCCGTGGTGCGTGAAAGATTCTCAGCCAGACAATTCTGGGACGACGTTGTGCGTTGGGACTGCACGCTTTTTCAATACATCGGCGAACTTTGCCGTTATCTGTTGCACGCCGATTTTTCTACGAATGAGACCCGGCATCGCATCCGCCTGGCCTGCGGCAACGGATTGGCGGCGGAGATCTGGGATGCGTTCAAAGACAGATTCCGCATTCCGCAAATTCTAGAGTTCTACGCCGCCACCGAGGGCAACGTCTCGTTGTTCAACATTCGCGGAAAGCGCGGCGCCATCGGTCACATTCCGCCTTACCTCTCGCACCGGTTCTCGCCGTTGGTGGTAGTGGCCAACATCGAGACCAGTGAGCCGGCCCGCAACGAACTGGGATTCTGCATTTCGTGCGCACCGAACCAGGTTGGCGAGGCGCTGGGAAAGATTGTCGATGACACGTCAAACTCAGGAAGCAGCTTTGAGGGCTACACATCGACGGAAGAATCGGAAAAGAAAATTCTGCGCGATGTCCTGGAACCAGGCGACCGATGGTTTCGCACCGGCGACCTGATGAGGAAGGACGAGAAGGGCTACTACTATTTTGTCGACCGCTTGGGCGACACCTTCCGCAGGAAGGGCGAGAATGTAGCAACCTCAGAGGTTGCGGAAATCATCTGCGGTTTCACCGGAGTGCAGCACGCCAATGTTTATGGGGTCGCGGTTCCAGGCGTCGAGGGCCGCGTGGGCATGGCGACACTCGCCACCGACGCGGAGCTCGATTTGGCCGGCTTCCGCGAGCACCTGACCGGCCGTCTCCCCTCTTATGCGCGCCCCGCATTTCTGCGCATCCGTAGCCAGGTTGAGTTGACTGGCACCTTCAAGTATTCGAAAACCGAACTCGTCCGCGAAGGGTATGATCCGGATGCCTGCAGCGATTTGCTTTACTTCGACAATGGGCACGAGTTCATACCGCTCGACAGAGAATTGTACGAGCGCATTCAAGGCGGAGAGTATCGATTGTAACTTTGGCGCGGACGCGCAGTTGACTATGGTTTGACACCATCCACGAGGAACAGGCGGAAGATGAACATCGATCCAATCCGGGATGAATTCGCAATGATGGAGTCTGCGATTGCGGACGGACCCATTGTTTCGAATGTGACGGCTGCGGAGATTCGCGCCTATCTCGGCTCGCGCTTCGATTTCAAGCAGGCCATCCCGCTTGAAGAAGTTGTTGCCGATGTGGAGCAGATGCTGCGCCAATGGCAGGTGCAGGTCACGCATCCGCGCTACTTCGGACTTTACAATCCGAGCGTAACGCTGGCCTCAGTTGTGGCTGACACGCTTGTAGCCATGTATAACTCGCAGTTAGCCAATTGGCGCACCTCGCCGGCGGCGAATGAAATGGAGCGCCACACCCTGGCATGGCTCGCCGGCAAATTCGGATTGCCCGCGGACTCCATCGCCACCTTCACCAGCGGCGGCTCTGAGGCAAATCTCACTGCTGTCGTGGTCGCGCTGACGAAGGCTTTTCCCAAGTATGGCGAACACGGCCTTCGACATCTCGATGGAGATCCCACCATCTACCTGACGGAAGAGACACATCACGGCTTCAACAAGATTGCCCACATGGCAGGCCTTGGACGTCGCAACCTGCGCATGGTTGCAGCAGATACAGACTTGAAAATGAACCTCGGCGAACTGGCGAAGCGCGTCACGGAAGATCGCGACAATGGCCTGCTGCCTTTCATGGTCATCGGGACGGCGGGCACCACGGCCGCCGGGATCATCGATCCGCTGGCAGAAATTGCGCGCTTGTGCAAAGCACAGAGCCTCTGGTTTCATGCTGACGCCGCGTATGGCGGCACCGCTGCTGTGTCACCGAGTCTGCGGCGCCATCTCGACGGAATTGAGGCCGCGGACTCGATCACCTGCGATGCGCACAAGTGGCTTTCAGTCCCGATGGGGTGCGGGATGTTTTTCTGCCGCCATCGCGAGAGCGTTGCCCAGGCCTTCCGCTCCGATGTTACGTACATGCCCGCCAAGCCCGCGAGCGAAGATGCATTCTCCACGTTCAATCCGCTCACGCATTCCGCCCAGTGGTCGCGCCGCTTCATCGGCCTCAAGCTCTTCATGGCACTGGCGCAATACGGCGAAAGAGGCTACGCTGAAATGCTCGAACATCAAGTGCGCATGGGCAATGTGCTGCGCGAAGCCCTTGCGGCGACCGGTTGGCGCATCGTCAATTCCACGCCGTTGCCGGTTGTCTTGTTTACACGCGACGGACTGGTGCCTTCGGAATTAGTAGATAAACTGCGCGAGCGGCAGATTGCATGGATGTCCGATGCGGAGGTTGGCGGCGTGCAAGCGGTGCGCGCATGCATTACCAGTTTCAAAACTACGGAGAAGGATATTGCGTGGGTTGTTGGACAGATGAACCTTCTTGTATCGAATGTGCCGCGCCGAAAGTCAGCTTGAGCGGAGTTCTTGAAGAACGGATGGACGAATGAGACCGGAAACGATCGCGATCCACAGCGGCTACGATGTCGACCCGACGACGAAGGCCGTGGCTGTGCCGATCTACCAGACGGTGGCCTACGCCTTTGACAGCGCCGATCACGCGGCCGCGCTGTTTAATCTTGAGGCCGAGGGGTTTCGCTACACGCGCATCCAGAATCCGACCACCGCAGTGCTGGAGCGGCGAGTGGCCGCGCTTGAAGGCGGCCTTGAAGCGATGTGCGTGAGCAGCGGCCAGGCCGCAGTGAACTACGCCGTGCTCAACGTTACTGAACTGGGATGCAACATTGTCTCAGTTCCGCAACTTTACGGAACCACGCATACGCTTTTCGCGCATATCCTGCCAGGGCAAGGCGTCACGGTTCGATTTGCGGAAAACGACGCTCCTGAAGCAATCGCCAAGCTGATCGACGACAAGACGCGAGCAGTCTTCTGCGAAAGCGTCGGCAACCCCGCGGGGAACATTTGCGACATTGAAGGACTGGCGCGCGTGGCGCACGATCACGGGATTCCGCTTATCGTCGATAACACGGTAGCATCGCCCATTCTGCTGCGGCCCATCGAGCACGGCGCGGACATCGTGGTGAATTCACTTACCAAGTTTCTTGGCGGCCACGGCACCACGCTCGGCGGCGTCATTGTCGATAGCGGCAACTTCGACTGGAAGCAGAACGCGGCGCGCTTTCCAGCGTTCACGCAACCGGACCACTCCTATCATGGCCTCGTCTATGCCGATCACTTTGGCAGAGCCGCGTATATTGCGCGATGCCGCAGTGTTTATCTGCGCACCGGCGGCGCGGTGCTTTCGCCCTTCAGCGCATTTCTCCTTTTGCAGGGGATCGAGACAGTCGCGTTGCGCGTGGAGCGCCACGTGGAGAACGGAAGAAAAGTTGCCGAGTATCTGCACGGCGATCCCAGGGTGGAGTGGGTAAAGTATGCCGGATTCGCAGAGAGCCCTTATCACTCCCTGGCGCAAACATATCTGCATGGACGCGCGTGTTCCCTCATGTCCGTAGGCATCAAGGGCGGCTACGCAGCAGCGGTCAAATTTCACGATGCGCTCAAACTCATAACGCGGCTTGTGAATCTCGGCGATGCAAAATCGCTGGTGTGTCATCCGGCATCGACAACGCATCGGCAGATGTCGGCCGAGGAGCAGCGCAGCGCCGGCGTTTTGCCGGAGATGATTCGGCTCAGCATCGGAATCGAACACATCGACGACATAATCGAGGATCTGGATCAGGCGCTTGCGGCAGCCGCGCAGGCAGATTGATTTTGCAAATCGGAAACGGCTGACTTCAGAAAGGAGGAGCAGATGGTCGTCAACGTTGACTCAAGCCGTTTCATCCGCGACTGGCCGGCTGGCGGCGCACGATCGCCTCGCCGCTCGGCGCAGCGCCAGCGGCAGGAACGCGCGGGCCAGTGCGTGACCATCGGGCTCCTCAACAACATGGCGGGTGCGGCTTTCAAAGCCACTGAGCGCCAGTTTGTCTCTCTGCTCGACTCCGCGTCTGAAGGCGTTCCAATCCATGTCTCGTTCTATGTATTGCCCGGAATGTCGCCGGCCGAAACCGGAGGGCGTCATTTCGCCAGCCACTACGCAAGCGTGGGTGCGCTCTTGAACACGCAACTAGACGGCCTCATCGTTACCGGCAGAGAGCCCAGGATGGCCAGCCTGCGCGACGAACCTTACTGGGAAGATTTCACTCGCGTACTGGAATGGGCGCGGACCAATACGCATTCAGCCATATGGTCGTGCCTGGCCGCGCATGCCGCCATTTTGCACTTGGATGGAATCGATCGCCGCAAAAGCAAAGAAAAGAATTTTGGCGTCTTCGATTGCGCCCGTGTCTCCGATCATCCACTGACGCAAGGTCTATCGCCATGCTTCCGGGTCCCGCACTCGCGCTGGAACGGAGTGGCCGAGGAAGATCTGGTGGCAAACGGCTACGGCATTCTCTCCCGCATCGCGGACGATGGCATCGACATATTCATGAAGCAGGCGGAGAGTCTCTTTGTTTTCTTTCAGGGCCATCTTGAATACGAGTCCGACACGCTGCTGCGCGAGTACCGCAGGGATGTGCAACGATTCGTCAAAGGCGAAACAAATGCTTACCCGCCGCTGCCGCTCGGCTATTTCGACAGCGAGACAGAGGTCACGCTCACGGCGGCGCGAGAGGAAGCAATCTCATGCCGGATCGCGGAATCCCCGAGGAACATTGTGGCAGCAACCGAAGAGGCAAACATTCGGAATACGTGGCAATCCTCGGCATCGAGAATTTACAGAAACTGGCTGGAGTGCATTTGTGCCCGCAAACGGGAAAGCCACGGGAACCACATTGCGGACGTAGAAGCACCGACGATCGAAGTCCGCTGATTTTCAGAAGCGGCAAGTAGCCGCCGATTTCACCTAGGCCATCTCGTCCCTTCATCGCTCCCCGATAATGCGAAAGTGCCCGCTGCAATGCAACATGCTCATCAGGTAGAGCATGCCGTCGTAATAGCGCTGCTCGCCGGAAGGAACGGGCGTGTTCCAAAGCTCTTCAACAAAGGCCTTCGAGATGGGCCCTGGCGTTGCCGCAAAGCTTCCCACCGCGGTCGTAGCCACCATTCCGACCGAATGCCTGGACGAAATCGGCTTGCCATCGAGAGTGTAGCGATCGGCAAACTTGTCGATGCCCTGGCTGAATAGAAATTTCTGAATCCGATCGCTCAGCACCGTTTCGCGTTGATCCTTCTGCCACCAGTCATAGTCAACCGACCAGTTACTTACGCTTCTCCATGAGTCATAGCTGAAGGGTGTCGGCGTGCCGTCGCGGCCAATGATCTGCGTCTCATCGAAGTTGCTCCGCTCCGGGGTCAGCCCAGTTTCCGGCCCAGTGACTTTAGAAAACAAGTCCCGGCTAACATCGGCTGCCCTGGCCCAGAAAGCGCGGTCCTCGACGGGCCCCCAGCGGGCCCACAACTCGTAGAAAGCCGGCAGGTGATAAGACGGGTCCGTGATTCCGCCTTGAGTATTCGGAACGAAGCGAATCATGAAGTGCGCTTCGTCTACCATGGGACCGATTGATTCGGTCCACGGCCCGCGATTGAAGCGGAACATCTGCGGATGAGCCGCGCCGGCGTTGCCGCTTGCTGCAGCGGCTCGTTCGCGTTCAGTGTTGTTGGGGCTGGGCCAGGGATGGTCAGGAAACGTAAACGGAACGTCGCCGGGATGAATGCGAAATGGACCGGCTCCCGTGAGGATTGGATGGTGGCGCATTCCGCGCAGAATCTTGTCGGCCTCGGCCTGATAGTTATAGATGCCCGTCCCGTTGCCCCAGCGATGCGCGGCGAAGTAAAGCGCCATGGTGAAGTATTCTTCGCCATCCGGCGCGGCGCCCGTTGACCGGGGCGAGCCGTCAGTGCCCATTGACCATGCGAAGTAGCCGACGGAAGGATTGCCTGGGTCGGTAACGAGCATGTAAGTCTTCGCCCAGTTCCAGAGTGCGTCAAATTCGCGCTTCTTGTCGAGTTCGACGGCGATCATCATGCCATAACTCATGCCCTCGGTGCGTGCATCGTTGTTGGCCCAATCGGTGATGTAAGCGAGGGTTCCGTTTTCGTTTGAGCCAGTCTCGAAGTACAGACGCTCTTCTTGCCCGTCGCCGTGAAACAGCTTCTGAAAGGCCTTGTCGATCTTGGCTTTGCTTTCGGCTGGCGTGTGACCCTGCTCGGCAAACAGGTCGCGATACTGATGGGCGCTGTAGGCACCGTGTCCATCACTGGGCATGCTGGGAATGTCTCCCAAGGGAGCGTTCACGTGGGCTGGCGGCGGTGTA
>JBEKFD010000107.1:0-30395 GCA_050013495.1 Occallatibacter sp.
CTTTCGCATTCTGCATGGAATCGAAGTCTCCCGAGCTAACAGCTAACTTACACCGCCTGCTGACGTGCTTCGCGGAGCAGCAGCCGGTAGAGATATACCTGGCCAAAAACCTCATTGGAAGCGATGGATTCAATCAGGTAATCCTGCCCCGCGACGGTAACTGCCAGAGTTATGGCAAACAGCGCCTGGGCCGAAGCCAGGTCCAGCGCGTTCACCTGCTGCTCCACACCGGTCGCGGAAACCAATAGCTCCCACTTCGATTCGCCGCCTTCCTGCCATGTGGGCCTCAGCTTGCGCATCACCACCGGGCTCACCACTACATCTGAAAAGGTTGTTGCCACCAGTCCAACTTCAGACTGGCTGGTATCTGCATTCGTGCCTGTCACGCGCAAAAGAGCCGTAGTGCCCGCAACGCTTCGCAGCAGGGCATCGGCCAGCATCTGCGGGGCACCTCGAGGGTTCCGCGGCGCAGTATCGCTCATCGCTCACCCCAGCCTGTTCGCGACGTAGGGACGCAGCCATGCCAGCACGGTCTGGTCCACCAGCGAACTCGAGAAATACTGCATCTGCATCGTGTCAATTTTGGTCTTGCTGGCATTCAAGGCCGGCGTCGATTGAGCGTTGCGCACAATCTGCGCACAGGCCGTCTTCACGTCGTCGCCAATGACCGCCAATCCCGCTGTGTAAGTCACAGACACCTCGTTGTATGGGAGTCCGAGCACGTTCTAGGGCAGCGTGAGTTCGCCGGTGTTGGGGTCGAAGTCGACGGTTGTTGGATCGATCGCGGTCCACTGGCCGGGCAGCGAGAATACCTGCGCAATTTCAAACATCGGCTCGATGGGAAGCTCTCCGCGGCGTGGCCTTGCGTATCGCCCTTCCAGGCTCACCATGGGCGAAGTTGCCGAGCCCAGAGGCGCCAGCGGCAGGTAACTCAGCAATACGGTATGCGATCCGGCGGTCAGACGCAAGCGCTCGGTGTATTGGATTACATTCAGGTCCGGCCGCCGGCAGTAACTGTTGATCAATGCCGTGGCGGCGGTGATCCAGTCCGCCGTCGTGCCCGCCGGCAATCCATAGTTGGGGTAATCCGTCGGCAACAGATATGCCATGTCCTACCTTCCCTTTTTGACGATGAAGTTTCCCAGGTCTCAAAATCGAGACCTGGGGCACCCAATTGACTTGATATCTCGCTAACTACCGGTCCACCAGCACCTGGTAATGCGCATAGTTAGCGCCCTTGACCACCGGTGCGCCGAACTTGACCGCTACATACTGGTAACTCATCGAGTTAGGCAGGCCCAGTTGAAAGATGCGCGGGGTGGGATCGCCGAGCCAGTGGTACTCGATCAGATCTTCGGTCACGATGTAGGCCGGCAGGACTGCCGAGCCCGACCCCGGCGTGCCCGTGTAACTCAAACTCCAGTCCGGAATCAGCGGCAGGTCGCCGGCCTGCGTCGACAGCATCTTCACCCGGATGCCGCCGGTGATATTGTCTGTATTCAACACCACATTGAACTCGGTTTTCATTTCGCGGTCGATCAGGTCGAGCAGTACGGGATTGGCGTAAATAGCGGTCGGACGCACTTGGTAACCGTTGCTGGCCACCATTTGCGCGACCGCCGACTTAATTCCATCGACGATCGACGCGCCGATCGCGACTGTTGTTGTGAGACCGCCGGCGACGATCTGCGGAATCACGCCCATGTACTGCGTAGTGGTCGGAGTGCTTAGGCTGGTATCGTTGCCGTTCCACAGTGCGACATCGTGAGTCACCATGACACCGCTCACTGTATCCACCAGGTCTTTGGCCTGGAGATAAGCGAACTGCTTCTGCTGATCGCCTAACTCGATGTCGAAGAGGTTGTAGTTGATCTGCGAAACAATGGCCTTCAGCGGCACGCTGCGCTCCACGCGCGTGGGGCTGACAACCGTTGGCACAATGCTGCGCGGATTGACGAACCCGGCCGTGCCCGGATTCGGAATGGCCGTCTCTTCAAAGAAGCGCGACGGGTGGCCGGTTGCTGGAACCTGCTTGATGCGCTGCCCGAAGGGGCTGGAACGCCGGCAGATATCGAAGATCTCGGTCTGATACAGCGGAACTTCGATTGCGCCCGGCCCAATGTAGTCTGCTGCCGCGTGAATGTCTGCAAAGGTTGCGTTCATAGCTTTCGCCCCCTCCATGGGGCCAGTGTTGCTGAGCTGACAGCTATCAGCTATTAGCTGTCAGCTTTTAGCTGTTAGCGGCTCTTACGCAATTGCGCCGGCCCGCAGCAATTGCGTCTTCACTGCGATGCGCTGCTCCAGGCTCAGTCCGGACAACGCTGCGTCGAGGGCCCGCACGTCCACCGGGCCATCGGCAATGCCGTGCTTGGCCAGCATCTCCGAGGTAGCCGCGGGCACGGTCCTGCGCAGCGGATTGACGACTGTTGCCGCCGCCGATGCTTTCAGGTCGCGCAACTCTCTCTCCGCTTCGGCCAGCTTTTCCGCCAGTTCGACCTCGCGGCGGCTTTGCTCCACGGTTGCCGAAATCCTCTCCACCTCACCGCTCAATGCGGTCGCCACCCGCTCTTCCAACCGGGTCAGCGTCCGCTCCAACGCTATGGTTGCGGCTTCCAGCCGCTCTCCAATGTCGTTCGTTTCCATGCTTCTCCTTTCTTCAGTTGTTATGCGATAGCTGACAGCTAACAGCCATCGGCTACCAGCTATCAGCTTTCAGCTATTAGCTGTTAGCTGCCTTTCTAACTCGCCATGCGGAAGCTGGTTGCCCGGTAGGCCGCCTTCTCCCGCAGCAGGATGGCCGCGCCGGTAAAGGTTACCCTGGTAAGCTTCCACACCTCGGCGCGCAAATCCTCCACCCGCGCGTCGGCCAGCTCGTAGCTCATTCCCATTGCTTCAAGCCCCTGCGCCTTGATCGCGTTGGCCACCTCGGGGAAATCCCGCGCGTAGAGGTAACCATGCACCACCAGCCGCTGGCCCATCAGGTCGGCTTCAGTAAGCAGGCCGATCTTGCGCCGCGCATCGTGGCCGTCCCAGCCAGGCCTATAGTCCACCGCCATGCCCAGCAGCGATGGCAGCGCAGTCTCTGCCGCATCGCGCGTCAACATCACCCGGTGACCGCGTGCTCCGGCAGGCGCCTTGTCGCTGGCTGCGTTGACCACCGTCAATACTCCTTCGAACGGCACCCGGTTGGGGTGCCCGTCTACATGAGGAAACTTCACCGCCATCGCTTCAAGTCGCATGCGCTCTCCGGTCTTTACGAGGGACTAAGGGACTAGGGACTAAGGGACTAGGGACGAAGGGACTAGGGACGAAGATGGGGAGTCATCATCCTGGTTACATAACTGAGATAACTCCTCGGCAGGGCCGCCATTGGCTCTTCTTCGCGAAGCTCAAGCTCTTTTCCTCCTTTAGTCCCTCAGTCCCTAGTCCCTCAGTCCCTGTTATTGTCGTTCGCTTCTTCACCCGCCAACTGCACCGCGACCTCCTGCCCCAGCGGACTGAGACCGCGCATGGCCCGTACTTCGTTCACCGTCAGCACGCCGGCCTGGAGCAACTGCACTTGCACCGCCAGTTCGGTTTCTTCGTCGCGTGCGTTGAGTTCGTTGAAGACAAACTCGAACTCCCGCCAGCCGATGCATTTGCCGAACAGGTCGCGCGTAATGTGCCCCGCCAGCAGCATGGCCAGCGGCGAGATGGCGCCGCGAAAGGCCTCGTCGGTCATCTCCGCGGCAGTCGATTGATTGACATCCGCCTCCAGGCCCAGCAGCAGCGGCGGCAGGCCGAATGCATTCGCCACCATGCGGATGAGAAACTCCTGCCAGGCCAGGCGCAGATCGGCATCGGTGCCCTGCGCGAAACGTAGAACCTCCGGCTTCTGCTCGGTCGACAGCAGCGGCACGCGGCCCGTGCCTTCGATCTCGTCCTGCCACCAGCGAATCAGCCGGTCATGCTGCGTGGGCGTGGCCTCGTTGAGCCACAGCGCATATTGCGCCACCGCGTTGGCCGCCAGCTTCCCGGCGAAGCGGTGCGCGGACAGAAATTGATTCACGGTCTCGAAGGCCACTTCGAGCGGCCCCAGGCCGAAGGGCGTGAAGCTGCGCGGGTTCATGCGCACATACATCAACTGGTCGTCGCGCAAGTCGATCGCGCTCGACTCCAATTGTCCCGGCAGCGCCTGCGCATAGCGCGGCGTGTCCGGCTGCCCGTCCCAGCGCGCGTTAATTCGAATCGAAGCTCCATCCACCGGCCACAGCATCGCCGGCCGCTCCGGGTCGCCGGTGGGCTCCATCTCCATGGCGCCAAAGCCGCCGGTCAGCGCGTCTTCGATCACTTGTTCGATCAGGGTGCGAAAGCTGTCCACGACATTGGGCTCTTCGAGCGTCCGTCGCAAAGCTGTGAGCTTCCTTGTGACAAACGCTACATCGTTGGGTCCAACACCGCGCCGCACCCGGATCTGCCAGTCCATGGCGGCAATGCGATCCTTGATGACATTGATGGCGCGCCGGACAACCGGTGTTTCAGCAAAGCGGCGCAGGTTGGCGGGCGTCGGCTTGGGCAGCAGCCTTCCCGGAAACTGAACAGGGCTCAGAATCGCTGGCAGCGCCAGCGTCCTGCGCTCGGCTTCCGCACCCGCAGCCGCGGCCGACACATCGTCTCCTCTGCCCTCGGTCGCCCGCCGCCAGATCTCCCGCAACTGTTCTCGAACCTTCACGAGCACCTTCCGTTTCCAACAAAAAAGGCGCATCCCAGTGGATGCGCCTTTTCAGATTTCAGATTGCAGTTCGCAGTTCTTAGTTCACAGTTCGCAGTGGATTGTGAGCCATGAAGAGTGACAGTTCATCCCGCCAGTTATGCGGTTCCACCTAACAAGACTTATCGTACCTCGAAGCCTGGAAATAATATGCAAACTGCGGGGAGAAAATTCTTGACCCCCTAAAACTCGTAGACGTAGATGAAATCAGGGCACTTACAATCGCCCTCCGACAATTGCCCGTTGCCTTGAGCTGGTTGACGAGTTTTGTGAACTGTGGTCTGCCGCCTGTGAACTGCGAACTGTGAACTACGACCTGCCCTTCACACCCGCAGCTCCCGCCGCGCTGTCTCCGCCACCCGCTCCAGGTCCGACGTCGTCAGCACGCGGATGCGGTGCTCCTCCATCGTCTCCACGCCAAAGCGGTACATCTCCAGGCGCTCCGGCTCTTCGTCCGTAGCTCCCACCCGCGCCGCCGGCTCAATCACCGCGGTCAGATCCAACTGCGCCTTCTCCACGCGCTCCACGCCGGCCCGCAATCCGGCTGAAGAAAACGCCAGCACCTTGGCCATCTCCACGCCCGGCTCCAGGCTCACGGCGTGAAACATGCGAATCACTCCGTTGGGGCGATAGGCCGCATCGATCTTCAGCGGGTCGCCGGGCCTGGTGTACTCCGAGGCCGCGATCCGTTTACGCAAAAGATCCCACACCCCGGCGCGCTCGAACTCGCTGCGCATCCGGGCTTGAATCGCCGCCCGTCCGCTCAACCTGGGAATCCGTTCCCGGGGAGGCGGCTCGACGTACAACCGCATCAAGTCTTCCATCCCCGCCGGCAGGCTCTCCGCCAGGTAGGCCTTGGCCTCGGTCATCTGCACGTTCAGCGAAAGCGATTCTTTCAGAAGGCGCATCAGGTCGCCGTCCGGCTCGGCCTGGAAGCGCCTGCGCAGCTCGCTCTCCATGCCTTCGAGAAGGGCCGTATCGGCTTCAGGATCGAGGCAGCGCACGCGGCGCCAGTCGCGGGTGAAGTTCACTTCAGGCGCATCTCGGCTGCCCTGCTCGCGCAGAATCACCCCGATATGCACGAACTCGTTCCTGACCGCATCCGGCACATACCGGAGCAGGTGAAACTCGCACGCCCGCCGCTCGTTGCTCTCGCTCATTCTCCGCCGTTCAAAGTGTTTCTGAACTCCGTGCCGTCCGCGCCTGATGGCGTGGACCTGCGAACCCTACTCACATCACTCTTCCCGCAATGCTAATATCCCAGCGCGTATCCTTCCAACTTGCCGCGCCGCTTAATTGCTCTCTTATGCCCCATTTGGGAAACGGTAGCCGATCGGACCTGCGGAACTCGTCAATCAGTTCGCGAATTTTGCTGCGCCGCGCCAGCAGCCTCTCCACCAGCGCTTCCATCTGGGATAAATCCCCGCCATACCACTCCGGCGGGACCTCATTGGCAGCCGCCCACACCGTCTCCGCGTCCATGGTTTCCAATCGCGTCAACCACGGCTCGAACGACTCCCACCCGCTCACCTCGCGGTACACATCGTTGCGGAAGTAAACCCCGCGCAGGGGAATGTCCTCAAACCGCCACTCCCCGGCGTGAAAGCAATATCCGTAATCGATGAACACCGCCCGGTAGCGCCGCTCCCGCTGCCGCCGCGTAAACACCGCCTGCCGCCCGTTGGCGTTTCCGGTCCACTTGTCCAGAGCCAGGATGCCGGCAAACTCACCGATATTCTTCAACTCGGCAAGCTGCTCCTCGGGCAGATAGTCCACCACCTGCCCGGGCATCAACCCACCCACAAAACGCGACCCAAACTGCAGTCCTGGCTGACATCTCACTCGGGTGCGGCCCAGATCGATCTCCAACTCCGCCGTATGGTCGATCAGCCAGCCCGAGACCTCCATCAGCACCACGTCCGGCACGCTCAGCCCGGCGGCCAGCGCCAGGCGCGAGGCCAGAAACTCGTTGGCCAGCACCCGCATGTGCTGCGGGTTGTTCTGGAACTTCACCACGTACACGTGACCGTCGGCCCCCAGCATCAACTGGCCCTGTGCGCCGCCCCGCATGCGCCGGATATGCTGCACCGCCAGAACCGCCAAGACCGTCCCCCGATCCTCAATGGGATTCTAAGCGCATGAGCCGGAGAAAGTTCACAGTTCTTAGTTCACAATTCTAAGTTCACAGTTCACAGTTCACAGTTGCCGGTCATGCGTGGTTCGGTGCCCAAGCGGCTCGCATCACTCTCGAGAAGCCCGGCGCAGCGCCCCTCAGCAGACCCTGAGTCCCACCTGCTCGCATGAAACAAGAACCGCGAACTACGAACTGTGAACTACGAACTACGAACTGTGAACTACGAACTGTGAACTGTGAACTACGAACTACGAACTGTGAACTGCGAAGCAAGCATCTCCGCCCTTGCCCCCAGCCCAATCGCCATGGCCATCACCAGGTCGTCATGCGTCCCTGCGCGTGCGCCCATTCTGCCGTCGGGGAGCCGCACAAAGCTCCTGCATTCCGCCAGCAGCCGGCGGCTCATGAAGCGTTCCGGCTGGTCAACAAGGGCCGCGCCCAATTGCCCCAGCACCGCCGGCCGGCTGATGGATGTCGTCAACCACCCTGCCTGGCCGGATTGGCGAAAAACCTTGCTATATTTGCAAGCCGTCTCCGCCAACGCCAGCACCCCGGCGCCGTGGTTGTTGCGTTCAACCACCAGCCAGGCGCCGTTGTACTCCTTTGCCAGCCCGGTCACCAGTTCGGCCAGTTCCAGGCCGGCCGCATGGCCTTGAAACTCCGCGCACTGCATGGCTGTCTCCATATCCAGCACCTGCACGGCGGAGTAGTCGCCCAAGCTGCCGCCGCCGGCCGGGTCTACAGCGACCAAATACCGCCTGTCTGGCAACGCCGGCAGCCACACCTCCAGCTCGCCGTTCATGCGCCGTTGCTGCGGCTCCGGAGACCTCCGCAACCGTTCATCGATTGCCTCCAACTCAAACACCGAATTGCCGCTGGCCAGAAAGCAGCTCTCCGCGTCTTCTGCGTATTCCTGCCTGGCCAGCCCGCGAAAATTGGCGCGGATGCGCCTGCGGTAGCCGATCTGCTCCCGGTCCAGCCCCCGTCTGCCCATCAGCTCCCGCTCTTCCGTCGTCAAAGCGGATTCGTCCACGGCCTCCGCACGGTATCCGGTTTCCATCCACCAGGGAAAGAAATGCCGCACCATCCCCGTCTCCGCGGCCTTCTGCCACTCCTCGTGAAAGCAGCCGCCCACCCCGTCCGGCGTCGACTCCAGAATCAGCTCCGCCCCCGGAGCCATGGCCGCCCGCAGACCGGCCAGAATCTCTCCAGGATTGCCCGGCCAGCGCGCCAGCTCCGAGCAGTGCAGGTTCTGAATCGTCAATCCCCGCCCGGCATTGCGCTCGCCCGCGGAGACCACCCGGTACTGCGCATCCATCTCCGGAAACACAATCTGCCGCACGTTGGCCCGCGAGGTCGTGAGCGGCCCCGTGCGCAACTCCTCCGGCAGCCAATCCAGAAACCGGTGCACGATGCGAAAGATCTCCTCCGCCGACTCCTGGGTATGCGCTACCTGCAAGGTCAGCGTACCCGGCCGGGTTATCGTCCGCAGGAAAAACCGTGCCGCCGCCCAGGTAGTAAGCCCCATCTGGCGCGCCTTCAGCACAATATTCCGCCTGCCCCTGCGCCGTTCGAACTCCGCCTGGACGGGGTTCGCCGTCAAATACGCCGGCTTGCCCGCGCGCGTGCGCACCAGCAGCAATTGCTCGGCAAGCGCCATGCCTATGGTGCGGTCGCCGAGGATCGCCGGCCGCTGGTCGAGAATCCGGCCAAACCGCTCCAACTCCTCCCGGTCCAGATCCTCAAGGCGCAGGCTCCATTCCCGCGTTCCCTCTTCCGCAGTCCCGGCCACGGCGCTAATTCCCGCCGCACCAGTAGCGAATCTGATAGGCCGTACTCGCCGCCAGCGCCGTGTTCGCGGTCAAGGTCAGGTTGGTGGCGCTCTCGCTCCAGGTTATGGTCGTAACCAGGCCGGTCCCGCTCAGCGTCGGCGTCACCACGCAGTTGGCGTTGTTGGTGTGGGTATTTGGAAATCCCAGGGTAGCCAGGGTTCCCGTCGCCGGGCTGGTTCCCGTGGTCAGCGTCACCGTTCCGCTCACCCCGTCGCATACATGGCTGGCGGCGCAGGCAATCGTCGGACTGGTTCCAGCCGCCGAGTTCGCCGTCAGCGTCATGGACCCTGTGCCGATCATGAACTTGCCGGCCACGAAGCCCGTCGCCGTCGTGTTGCCGCTGCCGGAGACGGTCAACACCGCCGCCGGGCTCGATCCGCCGTTCTCTACCAGCAATCCGCCCGTGCCGCTGCCGGAGGTCCCGTTCACCACCACCGGATTCGCCCCCGCGCCGGCATTGATCACCGTTTGGCCGTTCTGAAAGAAAACCTCCCGATCGAGCGAGTTCACCTGGTCCGTCAAGCGCAGATAGTTGCTGGCGTCCTTCCTGAGCTTCCATTGCGATATGCCGGAATAGTTGTTCCAGGCAAACGCGCCCACCTGGTCGGCGCTCGAGCCCGGCTGAATGGTCACATCCTGCTCCGCCGCCGCGCCGTTGGCGAAAGTGGTTGTATTGCCCGTGAAGGTCGGTCCGCTTGCCAGCACCACGTTGCCCGATCCAGTGGATGAAGCCGAAACCGCCAGCGAAGGAGTGCTGGCCGCATTCGTAACCGCCGGTGTCAACCATGCCGGCCAGCTTCCCGAGGGAGCCGCAAAAGACGATACGGTTCCGCCACCGCCTGTGAAGCAGCCTGAGCCCGTATTCGTGATGAATCCCGAATTATCGATCTGCAGACAGTTGTACCCGCTGCTCGCGGCCAGCCCCGGAAACTTGATCGCGGCCGTCCCCGTGAAACTCGCATACAGCGTGCTGCTGCTGCCGCCGTAGACATTGAAACCTGCTCCGGATCCTGTTTCGTAATTGACGCGCACGACGCCGGAAGAATTCGAAGCATCGATGTAAGTGTCGCCGCTGTTGGTGCTCTGATAGGCCTTGAAGCTATCGAGGCCGCCCGTCGCCGAATTCAGCGCCCAGTTATTGCTCGCATCCTTCACCATGTACCACTGGCTGTTTCCGTTCCAGTCCTTATACGTGTAGGAACCCTTCTGGCTCGTGGTCAGCCCCGGCCACAGATAATAGTCCACCTCGGCATCGGCGTTGTTGCGCACCGTCATGGTTCCCGTCGACTGCGCAGTTCCGCCCACCTGCAGCGTCCCGTTGAATTGGGCATCACCCGCATGATCGACCGTCGCCACGGTGGCTTCGCTGCCGCCTCCCGATCCAAAAACTACGCCGCCGGTACCCGAGTTTGTCGACCCGTTCAGCACCACCGCGCCCGTCCCCGCTGCGTTGATAACCGTCTGGTTATTTGTGCTTCCCGCCGCGGTGATTTCAGCCACCACGCTGGGCGCGCTCGTCTGGTTTGAGGCCGTGAAGGAGACTGTCGGCTGCGAAGTATATCCGCTTCCGCCCGCCGTCACGGTGATGGAAGAGATTTTGAATGTTGAGCAGGAAGTGGTGGAAGACGCCGCCATTACCGCCGTCGCCGCCGCGCTCGTTCCGCCTCCGCCCGAAAAGCCGATCGCAGGCGCAGTCGAAGAAGAATAGCAACCGCCGTTGTTCACCATCGCATTGGTCACGGTATTGGCCGTTGCGCTGAGATATTGGCCAATGGATACGCGATTCACGTTGTTCAGCAGGTCCTGAATGTTGTAGAACTGCTCTCCGCTGGTTCCGTCCGTCAGCCCGTCCTCCCAACGATAACCGTAGTCGGTCTGATATTCGGTCAACCGTCCCCGCTCGTTGCCCAGCCCGATTCCCAGCCGCTGATGGTCGGTCACCGTCGCATCCTGCTGGCTCGCGTACCAGTCGCCGTTGATGCCGTTGAAGCTGCGATGAAAGCTGTCCAGAAAGCTGTTGCGCGTTCCGTTGTCCGTCAATTGCCCGGTGAATAGGGTTCCACCGGCGACCCAGTTGTTGTACGAGCTACCGGCATCCGTAACCACCTGGTTATTAGAGTTCTCATTGCGCAATCCGACAATCGTATTGTTCTGGGCGTTCGCTCCCAGGTGCAGCGCCGTGTTGCAACCCTCGACATCTCCGCCGGTGAATGTGTTCCTGTCGCCCTGCTGCAAATTGATTCCAAATGTCCCGGCAATCGGGCTGCCTCCGCTGGTAGGGCAATCGATGTGCAGGCGCACGAACGTGCTCGCATTTAACCAATCGGTTATAGCCGCGTTCGCAACCTGGTGACCGATGGCGTTCACCGCCGTCTGAAACCCATCGAGCTGGATGCCGAAGAAGCTTCCCCCGGTATAGTTGCCCGTGCCGTCGAGCGTCATGCCGGTCTGGTTGGCGTTTCCCAGGAGATACAGATTCTCCAGATTCAATTCCTGCGCGCGATAGGCAATGAATCCCTTGGCGGCGGCGCTCGAGGCCGCGGTGGTGTTGATCACCGCGTTGTCCAGATGAAAGCCGGAGGTATCCACGGCATACGTTGGGTCGCCTACTTGGATCATCGCGCCGGCTCCCGAATACGCGAACGCGGTTCCGCCCTGGCTGCCGCTGGCCGCGCTCGCGCCCCGCAATGCGCAACCGCGCAGGGACACGTTTCTCGTTCCCGCAGTCACAATAATCTGGCTCGCGGTCGAAATGGTCGCGCAGGGCAGCAGCACCGCGGCGTTGGCCGTCGATATCGTCAGGTTCGACGCCATCGAGAGGCTCGCCGTAAAATTGCGTGCATCGCAGGTGCCGCCATAAGTAGTGCTCAACGCCGCCAGGCACGCCTGCACCTTGGCCCCGAAGTCCGCGCCGGGAAACTGGTCCGCCGCGAGCGCCGCGCCCAATGCGTTGTTGGCTATTAACGCCGGATACGTGCCTCCGCCGGGCAGGTTTCCGCCACCGCCGCCAAGCTCCGTTCCGTTTGTTTGCGAACTCGCTGCATTCCAAACCGTGTAGCCGCCGTTGCCCTTGAGCAGGTTGCCCCCGAAGAACGTCATGTCCTGTCCGGAAACAAGATTCACAGCTGCGTCCGTGTCCCATGTGCCCGCGGCGTTGATGCTTGCCGTAGTCGTACCCGAACAACCCACGCCGCCCGCTGTCACGCTTACGGATGCGATCGATCCGCTGGCATTTACATTGGCAACCGCCTGCGCGGTGCACGCGCCGCTGAAGGTAATCGGCGCCTGCGTGCCGTACGGATCGAGTCCCAATCCGTGCTCCGAGCCCAGGGTCACCGCGGTGACCGCGCCGCCCGCGGCGGTGACCGTGAGTTGCGGCAGCACCGCATTCCACGCCGGCAACACCACCGCATTGAGCACCGTCCAGCCCTGTTGCGTGCCGGCAAAATCCAGCACCAGCCCCGTCGGCGGTTCGGAGGTCGCGGCCGAGTTGCCCGCCATCGCCACCACGTTGTCCAGCACGTTGTTCGAACCCGCCGCCGCCGTGAACACATGCGCCGCCTGAATGGTCATGTTCTGCCAGCGGTTCGAATCCGCATTCAATCCGGCGGGGGTAGCAACAGGCAGCGCGGGAATTGCAACCCCCGTGTTCAAGCCGCGAATATCGATATTGCGAAACTCGCTCCACTGCGGCCATTGCGCCAGGTAGAATGCGCACGTATGCGTGGAATGCGCTCCGGGATATTGCGCCGCCATGGGGTCCACGCCGGTTGGCGCAATCTCAACATTCTCAATCTCCGCGACGCGCAATCCGTTCCCGCCCGACCCTGTTGCAGCAGGCATGGCGACGGCGCAATTGCCCACCGCCCACGCAGTGCCCGTTCCCAGCGTCCCGGTCAGCCCGTTGCCTCCCGGAGAGAAGATGGAGTTTTTCTCCATCAGCCGGCTCATCGCGCACGTCCCCGCGGGTGCGCGCCCTTCCGCCGCAGAGCAGGACACATCCAGGCTCTGGTCCACGTATATGGTCAGATCGTGCATGTGCGTATAGGGGAGCATCGTCGTCGAGTCGGGCCCCGTCGCCAGCACGTCCTGTCCCGGAAAGCCCATCAGCGCCGAAACCTGCTTGCCCACGCCGCCAATCGACTCCCCATGCCAGTTCAGCGAGTGCGTCTTGCAGGTCCCCTGGGGAATGGTCAGCGCCACGCCGCGCGTGTTGGCAAAGTTGAGCGCCGCCTGCAGCGCATTGGTATCGTTCGTAACTCCATCGCATACCGCGCCGAATTCCTTGACGCTGCGCTCCAGTTGCTGCGCCCCCGGCAAACGCAAATCGCTCACATACACGCCGTTCGGATTTGTGAACGTATCGCTGCCCGCATAGTTGGGCGGAATCTCCATCGCGCCATTGGCCCCCGCGGCATTCATCGCCGCCTGCAGCGTGGTTTGCGACGTGCCCGCCAGCGGCGACTCCACTCCATTCACGCTGGGCGTCTGCAACGGCCCCGTCATATTGCCGCCGGCCAGCGGAACCGCCGCGGCGAAGCTCGTGTCGACATAGTGCTTGTCTGCCGCCTGCAAGGGCTGCGTGGGATCGCCGGCCAGATACAGCGGCCCGGTCAGCGTGCATCCAGAGGAGCAATTCATGCCCAGCGAAGCTTCGCTGATGGCCTCGTCCACATAGGCCGTGCTCACCGCCTGCACCGCCTGCGCCGCAGGCATCAGTTGCGTCTGCACTTGCGCCAGGGTCGCCGTCGTCGTCGCCGGCACCACCCAGTACTGGGTGCTGGTTGAGCCGTCGCTCAGGTAGTAGACCGCTGTGTAATAAAGGCCTGCCGGCGTTGCCCCCAGGTTCGGCGCCAGACTCACGCTCACCAGCCCATTCGACGGAATTGTCACGTTCAGCTTGTCCGCGGCAACTTGCTGGCCGGCGGCCGTGGTAAACGCGGGCCAGCTCAGCACCAGCGTCCCCGAGCCTGCCGCTCCGTTGGCCAGATACACCGTGCCCTGAACCGTCGTGGTGGTGATCGCCTGCGCGCCGGCGAAATTGCCAATCGTCATCCACAGCAGAGACAGCCACAGCCCCACCTTCAGTTCGTGTTTCAATTCCGTTCCTCTGCGTGCGCCGGACCAACCGCCAGTTGTGAGCTTCATTCGCATCTCTTTTCTTCCTGGGAATGAGGTGGAATCCGCCGGCAGATTCCCCGTGAAATTCCACCGCATTCTCCGCCAATTCAACCATCAACCCTGAACAATTTCTGTTCTGTAGGCACCAGTTTCCAGCACTTTGTGCATGGTTGCGTCCACCAACTGCGGTTCGTTTGCCAGCCGCAAGGCAAGGCTGCGAAGGGGCTTTTTGTTCAAAGCATCCTCCACATCCACGTCTCCTTCCGCAAGCTCCACGAGCAGCTTCGTGCTCATCACGTGTCCCTTGAGCGCGCTCTCGTAGAGAGCCTGCACGATCTTGTCAGCATTGGTTTCTAACACGTTGAATGCCGCGGCAGTGAGCCTTATTGCCTTCCGTTTCTTTCCTATTGCTGCCTGCGTACGAGTTGTCATTTCTCCGCCAGTTCCGTTCCAGCATTCCGCACCGATCGCTTTCCGTGCAGAAACGAAAAAGGGGCTGCTCCTCATCGGAATCGCCCCTTCTCAACAACTTATTGCCGAACGTGCGGAAGTGGCCCGAAGAGATCAGGAAAGCCCAGGGCCTGCCCGCGCTTTCCCAGCGTGCAACACACGCTGGAATGCAAAGGCAGGCCCCCGCCTAACTCTCCTGTTATTTCTGTTTCGTTTTGGTTGTTCTCAGGTTACCGGATTACGGCGAAATTGAATGCAATTGCGGAAATTGTCCTATCCTCTATTGTTTTCATCTGTTTACGCCATCTCGCGGTAAGGGTTTTCTTTGACAGCCATTTCGCCGCCCTCAGGAATGCACTACCATGAGTCGGGTGACCACCCCAGCCACACACGATCCCACCTTGCTGGTTCATGGCGGCGCATGGGCCATCCCCGCCGACGCCCGGGCCGCCCACGAAGCCGGGGTCCGCGCCGCTCTTGAAACCGGCTACGACATTCTTTCTCTGGGCGGCTCGGCCATTGACGCCGTGGAGGCAGCCGTCTCCGTGCTTGAAGACGACCCCACCTTCGACGCGGGCCGGGGCAGTTTTCTCACCTCCAACGGCCGCGTGCAGCTTGACGCCCTGCTCATGGACGGCGGTCGCATGAAGGCCGGCGGCGTGGCCTGTGTCGAGCGCCTGCGCAACCCCATCCAGGCAGCGCGCCTGGTGCTGGAAAAAAGCCAGCACGTCTACTTTGTCGGCCCCGGCGCCGAGCAGTTCGCCGCAGCGCACGGCATGGCTCTCATCGATAACTCCGAGCTGGTGCTGGACCGCGAGCGCGAGCGGCTGAGGCACGCCCAGGCCCGCCAAGCCGCGGGATTCGAAGACGAAACCTTCTCCGGCCCGGAGAGCATTCCCAGCCACATCCTTCACGACGACAAAGACCCCGAGACAGCGGTCGTCCTTCCGGACGACCAGGGAACAGGGAATAGGGATCAGGGATCGGAAAAGCGTGGAGAAGGCGGAGATGGCGCGGAGCCCAACGATGACCCAACGAGGTGGTCGCACGATACCGTGGGCGCCGTGGCTCTGGACGGCCGCGGTAATCTGGCCGCCGCCACCTCGACCGGGGGAACGCTGAATAAGACTCCCGGCCGCGTAGGCGATTCCTCGCTCATCGGCTGCGGCTGCTACGCGGACAACCTTGCCGCCGCCGTCTCTCTCACCGGCTGGGGCGAACCCATCATGAAGCTGGTGCTGGGAAAGTGGGCTACCGACCGTGTAGCGGGTGGAACGCCGCCCGAGCTAGCCGCCCGCGAAGCCATCTCGTACCTCTTCAACCGGCTCGGCGGGCATGGCGGGATTATCCTGATCGGCCCGGACGGGCGGTTTGGGCTGGCGCATAACACCCCCGCCATGGCCTGGGGGTTGGCCACTCCGGGCGGCCTGCAGACGGGGCTATCGGTCTAGTTGAACCGAGTGAACTCAATAGCCGGAAGGCTGCCATAATCTCAATATGCTGGTCCTCGCCTCCGCCTCTCCACGCCGCCGCGAACTCCTCACTCAGGCGGGCTTCACGTTCGAGGTCCATCCCGCCCACATTCCCGAGGACCCCAAGCCCAACGAAGACTCCATCGCCTACGTAGTCCGCCTGGCCCGCGAAAAAGCCGAGCGGGTGTTTGAGGAAATGAGGGGAAGTGCAGCCGCAGATCCTTCGACTGCGCTGCGCTCCGCTCAGGATGACAGCCTGGTGGTGTTGGGCGCTGACACCACCGTCACCCTCGACAACCACATCCTCGGCAAGCCCGATGACGCGGCCGACGCAGCCCGCATGTTGCGCCTGCTCTCCGGCCGCACCCATCGCGTCATCACCGGCGTCGCAGTGGTCACCGCGGCGCGCACCGAAGTGGCCGCCGAAGTGACTGCGGTGAAATTCCTCACATTATCCGAACAGGACATCGCCGATTACATCGCCACCGGCGAGACATCGCCGATTACATCGCCACCGGCGAACCCATGGATAAGGCCGGCGCCTATGCCATCCAAGGCCGCGCCGCCCGCTGGATTCCGCGCATCGAAGGGGACTACTTCAATGTGGTGGGGTTGCCGATTGCGCTGGTTTCTACCCTGCTGGAAGGTCTGTAGCTGCGCTGTCAATTGCTTGGATTGGGTTTGCGGTTTCCCACCCTTGCGCTCAAAAAATGCGCAAGGATGGGGCACGGAGCTTTCTTGGATGGGTCAGAAACTGGCGGAGGTTTTCCGGCCTTTGTGTACCACTGTCTTATCCGCCGATTCGGTTTCGTTGACTCCTGTTCCGTGGTCTTTGCCGACCAGCACTACGCGGAAGGTGTGCTCTGCGAGCATGCCTGGAAAGCTCCCCTCCCGCGTCCCCAGCGTCAACGTCTTCGCCGCATCGTCCCAGTGCAGCGCAATGGTCGCGTGCGCGCCCTTCTCATACGCATATCCGTCGTTTGCGTCTTCGTAGAAGGTAAAATTCCCATCCGCCCCCGGATATACCCGGAGCTCAATCGGGTCAGCAGGCTTCTCAGTTGTCCACTCCATCTGCGGTCCCATGGGGATAATCGATCCGGCACGCACAAACAGCGGCAGCTTCTCGATTGGCGCATCCGCCTGAATGCGCTTTCCTCCCTCCACTTTTTCGCCCGTCCAGAAGTCGTACCACGTGGCTTGCGGCAGGTAGACCGTGCGGCTGGTTGCGCCCTGGGTGGTCACAGGGCTCACCAGAATCGCGGGGCCAAAAAGGTATTCGTCGCCGGTGTTCTGCGCTTCCACATCCTCGCGCCAATCCATCACCAGCGGGCGCATCAGCGTGCCGTGATGGCTGGTCACCTGCCATGCTTCGGAGTAGATGTAGGGCATCAAGCGGTAGCGGAGCGTGTCGTAATCGACGAGGATCTTCTCCGCATCCGGCCCGTAGGACCACAGTTCGTTCTCGCTCGGATTGCGGGTACCGTGAACTCGAAAAATGGGTGAGAAAGCCCCGAACTGAAACCAGCGCACAAACAACTCGCGGAATTTCGGATCGTTCAAATTCCCGCCGGAGATGAAGCCGCCGATGTCCGTCGTCCAATACGGCATTCCAGAGATGGCGTAGTTCAGCCCTGCCGGAATCTGCCGCTGAAAAGTGACCCAATCGCTCAGCACGTCGCCCGACCACGCGGTCACGCCATAGCGCTGCGCCCCCGCATAGGCTGAGCGCGAGAGGATGAAGACGCGCTTCTGGTCGGAAGCGGCCTGCTGGCCCTCGGACACGCCCATGGTGTGAAATAGCGGATAGACGTTCGCATAGCGGGCGCCCGACCCGAGATAGATCTTGTTGGTGGTCAGGATATTGTCTTCACGGGCTTCGGTCTCCGGCTCGTCGGTGTCGAGCCACCACGCGTCAACACCCTTTTGAAACAGCGCCGTGTTGGCGTTGGCCCAGTACTGCTGCCGCGCCGCCGGATTGGTGGGGTCGTAAAGCGCCTGCCCCACAGGATGAAAACTTTGCTGGGTCGTCTTCGCAATGAACCATCCGTTCTTGTCGAACATGTCGTAGGTGGGGCTTCCCGGCCGGAAGTACGGCCAGATCGACACCATCAGGTGAAAATGCTCTTTGTGCAGCGTGTCGATCAGGCCTTGCGGGTCAGGGTAGTGCGGGTTCCAGGTCATTTCGCCCATGGTGATCCACCAGAACCAGTCCTGCACAATGTTGTCGACGGGGATGTGTTCGGCCCGGTAGCGCGCAGCAACCGTCTCCAGTTCCTGCTGCGACTCGTACTTGTTCTTGCATTGCCAGAACCCGTATGCCCAGCGCCCAAACAGCGGCACTTCGCCGGTAAGCTCGCGATACCGCGCCACAATCTGGTCTGCATCGGGACCATAGATAAAGTAGTAGTCGATGCGGTCGGCAACCTCGGCGCTCAGATAGAGCGCATGAATGAAGCGGTTGTTCATGCGGCTGCGCGAGGGGTTATTCCAGAAGATGCCGTATCCGTTGGTTGAAACCAGCAGCGGGACTGCGATGTTGGTGTTCTCCTGCGACAGGTCCACCGTTTCGCCGCGATAGTTCCACACCCCGGCCTGGTGCTGCCCCAGCCCATAGAAGCCTTCATGCGAGCCGTAGATGGGGAACGAAACTTCGGCATGATATGTCTTTTCGCCATTCACCTCGACGGGCTTCAACGACCGGTAGCCATCGGTGGTGAGCATGGTTCCGCGCATGGGGCCGCCCGTCGAACCTGGCCCGGTTGCGCCAGGGCCGGTTGCGCCCTCGGGAACGATGTAGTGGATCGCCCCGCTCTGGCGCTCAATCACAGCCCGCAATTTGCTGGTCGAAAGCGTGATGGCCCGATCGTTCGAGCTCACATCGAATGGCACGGCTGGCCAGTCGTTCTTGATCACGACCTGATCCGCAGCAGGGACCGCCGCCGGGTCCGCGGCCCTGTCTGCCGGCGCAGCGTCAAGCGGCGAATACGTCACATGCAGCAAGTCCTCCGCATCCACTTCCAGCCGCAGCACGCCATCTTTCTGCTTCATTTCCAGCCCCGTCGCGGTCTTCTCAAAGCTAACTACCGGGTTGGGCTGATTCCACTGCCCCATCGCTCCCGGAATCGCCAACCCCAGCCCTACCAGCCCCAAACCAGCCAACTCCATCAGTCCTGCCAAACTCCCCAGCATCCCAAACCGCTTCATTTGAAAAAGCCCCTTCCTCAATCGCATTCGCAGCCCGCACCAGTCTACGCCAGCTGCGCCGCCGCCGATGCCCGCCCGCGCTCCAACCCCGCCACGACCGTCGCATGCAAGATTGCTGCCAGCCGAAGAAGACCCATTTCACTTTCCGTTCCGGCAGTCATCCGCAAACCCTCCCGGAGGGAGAGGCCGAGAATAGCCCAGCGGAAGCGAAGCGCACCGCGGGGAATCGAATCCAGTCCAATTGCCGCGGCCCCGCAGCGGGCGGCGTGAGCCCGGACCATGCACTCAAACCATGCTCATCCAATTGCCAACCGCCCCAACCCCGCGCCGGTCCGCCCATTCCCGCAGCGGTATCGAAGAACACAATCCACTCGTGCCTTTTTGGGGTTACACTTCCACTTGCTCCAGATCAAAGGAAAAACACATGCTGAATCGCGGATTCGTGCGTCTCGTTCTCCTGCTCCTGGTCATGGCTTCTCCGGCCCTGCTGCGCGCCCAGTTCCAGGAGCCCACACATGAAGAACTCAAGATGACCGCCGACCCGGCCTATCCCGACGCCGCGGCCATCTACCTCTACCGCGAATACAAGACCGACGACACGCTCCACTACCAGAGCGAACACGTCCGCATCAAGGTGCTTACGGAAAAGGGCAAGGACCTGGCCACCGTCAATCTCGGCTATTTCAAGGGAAACACGACCATCAATGACGTCCAGGGCCGGACCATCCATTCCGATGGCACCGTCATCCCGCTTAACGTCAAGCCGTCAGACCTATTACGCGCGAAGGAGGGCGAGGCCGAGATGCATCAGGTGGTCTTCAACCTGCCCAGCGTCGAGGTCGGAAGCATCCTGGAGTACTACTATCAGATCCGCTACGACATGCACCGTTACTCGCAGCCCTCATGGGAGATTCAGCAGCGATTCCCGGTCCGCAAGGCGCACTTTACCTTCAATGCATTCCCAGGGTTCTTTGGCAATAACGCGGGCGTGGGCGGCGGCTATTTGGTCAACTGGCATGGCGAATCTCTCTCTGACCTGATGTGGTACGTCAACCTGCCCAAAGGCACGACTCTTGCGGGGACGGAGAATGGGCATTTCGACCTCGTGGTCAATAACGTTCCGCCGCTACCCACCGAGCAGTGGATGCCCCCCATTGAGACCCAGCGTTACCAGGTCATCTTCTACTACACGCCGGGAAAATCCACCCAGGCCTTCTGGACCAATGAGTCCGGCTATTGGCTCAAGGATGTGAACCGCTTCGCCGAGCCCACCGCCGCTATCAAGCAAGCCGCTGCGGGCCTGGTTGCGCCAGGCGACGCCGATATCGACAAGGCCAAAAAGCTTTATGCCGCCGTGCAAGCTCTTGACAACACCAACTTCTCCCGCGTCAAAACCAAAGAAGAACTCAAGAAGGAAGGGATGAAGCCCGCCAAGCGCGCCGAGGACACCTGGACGCAGAAGAGCGGCAGCAGCGAAGACCTGGCGCTGCTGTATCTGGCGCTGCTGCGGGGCGCCGGCCTTACCGCGTATCCCATGAAGGTAGTCAACCGCGATCAGGCGCTGTTTAAGGTGGATTACCTGAATTTTTCCCAGCTCAACGATTTGGTCATCATCCTCTCCACGGGCGGCAAGGAGATCTATCTGGACCCAGGCGAGAAAATGTGCCCCTTCCAGATGGTGAACTGGAAGCACTCGGGCGCGGGAGGCATCCGACAGACCGACAAGGGCACTGCGCCCACGGGGACGCCGCTGCTTCCATACAACGCCAATACCGTTACTCGCCGCGCCGACCTCACAGTGAATGCCGATGGAAGCATTACCGGCAAGCTGCACTTTACCTTCACCGGCCAGGATGCGTTGCACTGGCGGCAGGAGGCGCTCAGGGTGGAGGACGATGCCCTCAAGCACGACTTCACCCAGTGGATGACCGCGCAGATACCCAAAGGCGTGGAGGCCGACTTTGTCCGCTTCGCCAAGCTCGACGATCCCGACTCCGACCTTGACGCCTGGGCCACCGTCACCGGCGTTCCGGGCTCCGCCACCGGCAAGCGCCTTTTCTTACCTGGGACGTTTTTCGCCGACGCCGGCACGCGGGTCTTCATCGAGCAGCCCAGCCGCACCCAGCCTGTGGATATGCACTACGCCGATCAGGTGAAGGATGGGGTTCTCTATCACCTGCCGGCCGGTTTCAGCGTGGAATCCATGCCCCCGGCGACCTCCATCCCCTGGCCTACCTATGCCGTTCTGTCCATCAAGACCTCGGCCGCCGGCTCCGACGTAACCACGACCCACACCCTGGCGCGCGCATTCTCCTTCCTGAGCGCGGACGAGTATGCGCCTCTGCGCGATTTCTATCAGAAGGTCGCCGCCGCCGATCAGCAGCAGCTGGTGCTTACCTCAGCTACGGCCGCGACGCCGAAAGGGAGCGGAAACTGACGTCCCGGTCTATTGTCGGGCCCCATTCCGTCTGAAGAAAGGTCGACCTCCGTGCCAACCCGCAGACTGATGTACAGCATCGCTCTGCTCCTCGCAGCCCTCGCATCGCCCGGCTCTCTGAGCGCGCAGTTCCAGAACCCGACCCCTGAAGAACTGCAGATGACCGCCGACCCCAAAGCCCCGGGCGCTGCGGCGGTCTACCTCAATGTGACTCAGATCGCCAACCGGGAGTTGAATTTCGAGAGCTACTATGCGCGCATCAAGGTGCTGTCGGAAAAGGGCAAGGACCTGGCCACCGTCGAACTGCCTTACGAAAAACACGTGTACGGGGTCGCTGATATAAAGGCGCGTACCATTCAACCGGATGGAACCATCATTCCGCTGGTCGGCAAGCCTGCGGATGTGCTGAAGACCAAGAGCAAAGGTTACGAAACCGGGCGCAAGATCTTCACTCTGCCAAGTGTCCAGGTGGGCAGCATTCTGGAGTACTACTTCGAACTTCGCTACAGCTCAGACTACATTCCGAATCCCTATTGGAAGATCCAATACCCCTACCTGGTTCGCAAGGCACATTTCCAGTGCATCGGGTGTAACAACCTGAGCACCTGGACGGCGCTGCCCATCGGCGTGACCCTGGGCAAGGACCACTTTGGACACCCGGTCCTGGACCTGGTGGACGTTCCCCCTGCTCCCGACGAGGACTGGATGCCACCGATGGGGGAAATGTTGTACAAAGCCGTCTTTTATTCGAGGTACGCAAGCAGCCCCGAAGAATTCTGGAAGGACGAGGGCAATGGTTGGTCAAGGAGCGTGGATCAATTCGTGGACCCGTCGAAGTTGTTTCGCGAGACTGTAAGCGGACTGATTGCACCGGGCGACAGCAGCCTGGAAAAAGCAAGAAAACTCTATTCTGCCGTGGAGGCTTTGGATAACACCGACTTCTCCCGCGAGAAGAGCGAGGCGGAACGAAAGAAGCTGAAACTGAAGGAAGTCGATCACGCGGAGGATGTGTGGACGCAGAAGGGCGGGACGCGCACACAGATTGCGCTGCTCTATCTCTCCATGCTGCGCGCGGCCGGGCTTACAGCTTATGCAATGAGGGTGGTAGATCGCAGCCAACGAATCTTCATACCCAGCTATCTCGAGTGGGACCAGCTTGACGACACGATCGTCATCCTCAGCCTCGACGGCAAGGAGTTGGTGCTCGACCCAGGGGAAAAGATGTGCCCGTTCCAGACGGTTCATTGGTCGCATTCGAAAACCGGCGGCGTCAGGCAACTCGGAACCGGGAGCGGAATCGCAACAACTCCGTCTCAAGCTTACAGTGCCAACGTGGTTCAGCGCATCGCCGACCTCGCTCTCGACAGTCACGGCGCCATAACTGGAAATCTGCGCTTCATCATGACTGGACAGGAGGCGCTCTACTGGCGTCAGAAGGCTCTTGAGAACGATGAAGCCGAGGTCAAGACGCAATTTGACCATTGGGTCGCGACCATGGTTCCAGAAGGCGTTGAAGCGCACATCGATCACTTCATCGCGCTCGAAACTCCCGATGCGGCGCTGGCCGCCTTGGTCACTGCCAAGGGTACGGCGGGCACGGCTACTTCAAAGCGACTCCTGGTTCCCGGCCTCTTTTTTGCGACGCGCGAAGGCCACCCGTTTGCCGGCCAGGACAAGCGCCTGACCCCGGTGGACATGCACTACGGCGACCTGATCAGCGACGACATAACCTACCAGTTGCCGCCCGGCGCGACAGTGGAAAGTGCGCCGCAAGACAACAAGATTCCATGGGAGGGCCATGCCGTGCTCGTGATCAAATCCAAATCCGACCTTGGCCGGGTCACGATCACGCGCACGCTTGCACGCGCCTTCACCTTCGCCACCATCGACGAATACCAGCCACTGCGCGACTTCTACCAGAAGGTTGCTGCCGCAGACCAGCAGCAGCTTGTACTGAAGGCCGACCCAGCGGCAAAAGGGAACTAAAGCTCTTGCTTTTCCCCTGCAAGCCCCTCATCATGCTTGTATTCAAAAAGGCTCATCCATGCGATTCCTTAAACTGGCGTTCAGTCTCTCACTTCTTCTCGCCCTCATCGCGCCTTCAGCCCTTCTGCGCGCCCAGTTCCAGCCGCCCAGCGACGAAGAGCTGAAGATGACCGACGACCCCAAGGCTCCGGGCGCAAGCGCGGTCTACCTCTATCGCGAAGACGTGACCGACGACTTCAATCACTTCCACAGCTACTTCGAGCGCATCAAGATCCTCACCGAGAAGGGGAAGGACCTGGCCACCATCCACATCCCCTATCTGCATGGGTACGACAGCGTCAACGACATCCAGGGACGCACCATCCACGCCGATGGAAGCATCGTCCCGCTCAACGCCAAGCCTGCCGACCTGACGGATTACAAAGTAAAAGACTTTCAGGTCAACACCATCGTCTTTACCCTCCCCGCGGTGGAAGTCGGCAGCATCCTTGAATATCGCCTCAAGGTCCGCGAACCCGACGAGACCTTCACTCAGCCCACATGGCAGGTTCAAACCCCTTACTTTTGCCACCAGGCGCATTTCAGCTACCACCCCTACATCGCGCCCGGGCATTACATCCCTGGCCCCAGCGGCGGCATCCTGAACCGTCTGATGTACTCTCAGCGCCTGGCAGCCGATACGAAGGTGAATTGGGATCAATCCCGCGACCTCTATAGCCTGGACCTCACCGACATTCCTCCGGTTCCCGAAGAAGACTGGATGCCGCCCCTCAACACCATCAAATGGCGCGTCGAGTTCTACTACACCGATGTCACAAATTCAGGGGCGTTCTGGGCGGACGCCGGCAAGCGCTGGGCGAAGACGGTGGATGAATTCACCAATCCCACCGCTTCGATCAAACAGGCCGCGGCCGATATCGTGGCCGCTACCGATACCGACCAGCAGAAAGCCGCCAAAATCTACGCCGCCGTACAGAAACTCGATAACACCGCATTCAGCCGCAAGAGGTCTGACGCCGAGCGCAAGGTGGAGAAGATCAAGGACATTCACAAGGCAGAGGATGTGTGGAGGAATCAAAGCGGCAGCGACGACGATATCGCGCTGCTCTTTGTCTCGCTGGCCCGCGCCGCCGGCGTCAAAGTCTGGCCGGTGCAGGTAGTCGATCGCGACCGCGCCATCTTCGATCAAACCTATCTCACTGCTCGCCAGTTGGACGACTACCTGGCCATCGTTGAAATCGACGGCAAAGACGTCATCCTGGACCCAGGCCAAAAGATGTGCCCCTTCGAGCTGCTCGCCTGGAAGCACACGCTAGCCTCCGGCTTCCGCTTGACGGCGAACGGAGCAGCCAACGTGCTTACCCCCGCCGGCACCTACAAGACCGCGGGAATGCTGCGTATTGCCGACCTCACCCTCGACCCCACCGGCAATGTCACAGGCTCGGCACGCTTTACCTTGTCTGGCCCCGACGCCCTGCATTGGCGGCAACTCGCCCTCGAAAACGACCCCAACGAAGTCAAGAAGCAATTCAACGAGTTCATCCGTGACCAGTTTCCCGACGGCATTCAGCCGGAGTTCGACCATTTTCTCGGCATGGACGATTACAACTTGAACCTGATCGGCGCCATCAAGGTCACCGGCGTCATGGGCACCGCAACCGGCAAGCGCTATTTTCTGCCCGGACTGTTCTTCGCGTCCCGTTCCACCCACCCGTTTGTCACCCAGGACAAGCGCGCCACGCCCATCGACGTCCAATACGCCAAGACCATGCAGGATGACGTGACCTACCACCTGCCGCCCGGCTTCTCGCCTGAAAGCGCGCCCCAATCGAGCGACGCCTCCTGGCCCAATCACGCCATGCTCCGCATCTCCTCAAGAATGACCGGGGATTCCGTCGAGGTTGTTCGCACGCTGGTCTACAACTTCGCCCTGCTCGACCCCAAGGAATACCCCAACCTGCACGACTTCTATCAGAAAGTAGCCACTGCCGATCAACAGCAACTCGTGCTCACCCGTTCGCAGGCGGTTAAAGGAAATTGATCTCAAAGGAGATTGAATGTCCACGAATCTCTCATTGAACCCTTCTCCCGCCCGCCTGCTCGTGGCCGCTCTCCTGCTCTGCGCGGCCACGCCCGGTCACGCCGGAATGTTCGGCAAAAATCAGCCCGTCCCCCAATGGGGCATGGACGCCTACAAAACCCATACTCCCGATTACGTCAAGGACGCCCCCGCGGTTATTCTTTACGACGAATATGTCGAGACAGTCGACAGCAACGGCCGCGCCGTTGAGCGCGAGCGCGAAGCCATCCGCATTCTCAAGCCCCAGGGCCGCGGCGACGGAGAGTGCCACGTTGCTTACGACATCGACGAAAAAATCAATTACTTTCGCGTCTGGACCATCGCCGCCGATGAAAAGCAGTACCAGGCCCAGGACACCGATTTCATTGAAGCCGGGGACACCGGCGTTCCTGTCATGCTGTCCACCTACAAGGTGCGCGTTGCGCATCCGCCCGCAGTGGATGTGGGCGCAACCGTGCTCTGCGAATCCGAAGAGCTTCTCGAACCCTACATTCGCGAAACGATCTGGAGGATTCAGAAGAGCATCCCGGTCGTCTTTCAGGCTCTCGAAGTCGACTTGCCCGCCGGTCGCCCGCATTCGCAGGCCTGGCACAACTTCAAAGGGGCGCAGCCGGTTGAAGTGGTTCCCGACCATTGGCGCTGGGAGTTGAAGGACGTGCCGGCACTGGCCCTGCGCGATATTCCTTCCCGTCCGGAATGGGCCGCGCTTGCGGGACGCATGGATGTGCAATGGGGCGATGCCGCGGTGGACGGAACCGAGAACCAGTGGCGCGCCATCGGCCAGTGGATGACTGCGCTTGAGGCCAATCGTCCCGATCCGTCACCGGAGATTACTGCCCAGGCGCAGTCGCTCATCGCCGGCGCGCCGGACTTCTATTCCAAGCTCTCGCGCATCACCGATTACATCCAGAAAAACATCCGTTATTTCATCGTCGAGCGCGGTATCGGCGGCTTGCAGGCCAATCACGCCGCGGATATCTACCGCAACAAATATGGCGACTGCAAGGACAAAACCACCCTGCTCATCTCCATGCTTCAAGTAGCCGGCATTCATGCCTACTACGTGGCCGTCGATCACCGCCGCGGCGTCGTCGACCCCAACGATCCCTCGCTGCTCGGCGATCACATGATCACCGCGATCGAAGTTCCAGACGACGTGCAGGACCCGCGCCTCATGGCCATCGTCAAAGGCAAAGACGGCAAGCGCTACCTCATCTTCGATCCCACCAACGAGCGCACTCCGGTGGGCAACCTGCCCAACTATCTGCAAGGTGGTTACGGAACCTTGGCCGCCGGCGCATCAAGCCAGGTTATCGCCCTCCCTGTGCTTCCCCCGGACGCCAACGGCACCGAGCGCACAGGAACATTCGCGCTCGACCCCTCAGGCACGCTGACCGGCTCCGTCGATACCTCGCACTCCGGCCCCGAAGGCGCCGACCTGCGCATGTTCCTCAAGTATTCCGACGAGAAGGAGCGCCGCGAATACTGGGAAACCAGCATCGCGCGCGATGTGCCCGGAGTGGTGCTCAACTCCTTCCAGTTCGTCCAGCCCACCGCGCTCGACAAGCCGCTCGAGTTCCACTACAAGCTCACCGCCGGCCAATATGCCCACACCGCAGGTACGCTGCTGCTGGTGCGCCCGCGCGTGGTCGGCTCCGATGTGCTGCCCTTCGACGACAAGCCGCGCACGGTGCCCATCGACCTGAACGCGACCGGGAGGTGGCACGACTCATTCGACATCACGCTGCCCGCCGGCTATGTGGTCGACGAAACCCCCGACCCCATCAATGTCGATGTCGATTTCGCCACCTACCACTCCACCGTCACCGCCAAGGACAACAAGCTGCACTACGAGCGCGATTACGTCGTCCGCCAGGTGCAGATTCCCGCCGAAAAAGCCGTAGCCTTCCGCAAGCTCGAAAGCGCCATCCTCAGCGACGAAAAGGGGACCGCCGTCTTGAAAAAACAGTAACACCGCCCAAAGTTCAGGGCGCCGGGTGCCACGCGCTTGACCCGCCAATGATGTGGGGTGTCCCATCCATTCCACAGTCTCCTCGTGGAAAGGGTGGGAAACTACGATCCCGCGCGTTTCCACGGCCATGATTTCGGCCCGTTTTCCCACAAGCTTCTACGCAAGCCAAGATTTTGCTTCACGAATTGTGCAAATTGTGCCCTATACTGCGGGTAGAGTGCGGCTACCAACCTACCCTGGGTGGCCCACACTCACGAGTGCCAATGGCCACACTGCATCCCCACAAGCGCGCGCACGATGCACCCACCATCCCCGATCGCCTCTACTTCAAGATCGGCGACGTGGCGCGTATCTGCGGCCTGGAAACCTACGTCCTGCGCTTCTGGGAGTCGCAGTTCCCCCAGCTCAAGCCCAACAAGAGCGGGACTGGCCAGCGCCTCTATCGCCGCCGCGAAGTCGAGCTGGTGCTTGAAATCAAGCGCTTGGTGCACGAGGAAGGCTACACGCTCCCCGGCGCCCGTCAGGCTCTTGACCAGCAGCACCGCCGCGGCAGCCAGCAGGAGTCCCGCCCCGAAACCCAGCCCGCTCCTCCGTCGCGCCTCGCCACCCCGTCCGCCGAGGCGGTCAAGCGCAGCGACGCCATTACCGCCACCATCGGCCACGCGCGCGCCGAATTGCGTGAGCTTGCCGCGCTGCTCGCCTCGCCGGCCCCGCGCCCCATCCGCCGCCGTCCCCGCCTTGCCACCGTGCCCAACCCGACCGATCTGCTTTTTCCCTCCTGACCTGTTGTTCCCTTCCTAGCGTCCCGCGGTCCGGAATTCGAGTACCTCAATTCGAGTATCTGGAATATCGCGTCTGGCTCGTCTGCATCCAACGAGAGGGGACAACTTCATTGCTAGGGTAGAGCCTCCCCTGCATGGGTTTCCTCCCTTTGTAGCCAGATGCGCCTCCGCCTTGAAGTCGCATTCTACAGACAAACAACCCAGGAGCGTCGAATACCATGAATTGCCCTTTCTGCAGATCAGAAGTTATAAGAAACTCCCGATTCCAGTTCGAGGATCTCGGGCAACTTCTGCTGCTACGGCTGCCTGTTCGTTGCCGCAATTGCCAGGAACGGAGCTATGTGAGCATCTCCAAATCCCGGCGGATTGATCAGGAATCGAAAATTCGCCATGCGCAAGAAGAATTCCGCAATGGCGGGCAGACTTCTCCGCAAAGGCGAGCATAGATTCGGCATCTTTCTCAGCGGCCGCGGTGAGACGGCGCGCTAGTCCTCTTCAAACTCCAGGCTCCTGCGAACCCAGATAATGCCAGAAGCTCAGCTGTCGGCAACCTCCAGCCGTGTGGTACGGCCATGTTTGGCCATAACCCAAATACTCCAGGTTCGCTTGCGTGTCCTGCGCAAATCTCATTCCCATTCCGCTGGAAAGTGATCCCCGGTCTCGCCCCCAGCCGGGAAGAATGGCAGGTCAAAGGTCTTTGGCCCTATGGAATCAGGCTGTTCCCGCTCCAGCGTGCGGGTAGCGGAATCTAGCTCGTATCCATCAAAACCAATTAAGACCTGATTTACCAATGAGTTACCTAAGTATAGAAAAAACTGAGAAAAATTGATGACAGCTCTGAGGACTTGCGGCGAGAATGAGTTCAACTTTACTCACGAATTGCCAGGTTTGTCCCCCGCGAGTTTAGCCCCAAGATGAAAAAGCCTCCCGTGTACGTTTAAGGAATTGCTGGGGTTCTGCATTTCAAGTGAATACCGGGCCACGGAGTTGCTGTGCGGAGGGTTCGTGTGTAAGAGGCGACGGGTCGAGTTGCATATCGAACATTGCCGAGTCCCTATCTTTGCCGGCGCGGCTGCCCCTGCAAGCCGCGCGATCGACGCCCGCTCATCCGGCGCGACCAGCTGGCTTGAGGTCGGGCATGCTTCCTGCCCCACCTGCGGCTCATCCCGCCAGGTCAAGTTGAGCGACGCCGTGACCAATCCCCGCCTTGACCTTGCCGTACTCATCTGCCCCCTGCACGACGGCAGCATACCCCTCCACCGCGCCCCATCCGGCGATTGGTGGATTTGCACCAAATCGCTCCACCAACGCTGAGGTGATTCCATGATGGCTGGTTTCCGTTTCCCGTTTCTGAGCGCTTCCCCGCGCGTGCTGCGCGCCCTCGGTCCCGTTACCGCCGCAATCGCCTTGCTGGCCGTCCTGCCGCCTGGAGCACCACCTTCACGGTGGCGAACACCACATTTCCCTCCACGCCGGTCGGGACGCCCACTCTGAGGGACGTACTCCTCACGGTAAACAACGCTGTGCCCATCACCAAAATCTCTATCGCATCCAGCTTCACCGAGTACTCCCTCGGCGCCATCACCGGCCCGGGCTGCGTCGTCGATCCCACCGGCAACACCGTCGTCGCCGCCGGCGTCGTCTGTCACCTCGCCGTCACTTACACCTCCGCCCTGCCGGGCACGGCCACCGCTCCCCCACCCATCAGCCGCTCCGCGCCGCTGCTGGTCAACGACATCGAGGGCGGAAAGCCAAGCGGCTATTCCTTCGCCCTAACCGGCTCGGCCACCGGGTCGGCTTTCGCCTTCGCTCCCGGTTACCTCACTGCCTTTGTCGGAAACGCCAGCTTCATTGGCGGGTTCACCCCAGGATGCCCAGGGCAAACCGATGCCAATGGCGACGGATGCCCGGCCACCGATGCCTTCATCTATCCCAGCGACATGGCGCTGGACGCTGCCGGCAATCTCTACATCTCCGATGGCCCGCTCAACGTGGTGCACAAAGTCGACGCAACCACCGGCATCATCTCCATCTTCGCCGGCCAATTCAAGACGCAAGGCACCGGCGGCAGCGGCGGTCCGGCTACCAGCATCAAGCTTTTCAATCCCGATGCCATTGCCGTGGATCAGGCCGGCAATGTCTTTATCGACGATCCGGTACAAGGCATCTGGGAGG
>JBEKFD010000108.1:0-18828 GCA_050013495.1 Occallatibacter sp.
CGCATAAATCTCTCCCACGCGCCCGCCGCCGCGAATCAGCGACTCTATTTCTTCCTCGCTGGTGCGGCCCACGTTCATGCGAGTCCCATCGTAGAGCACAATTTCCATGCGCGCCACGTTGTCGACAACCTTGCCGCCCAGCAGTCCGTGCACGCCGCAGCTGTTGTTGCCGATCATGCCGCCCAGCGTGCAGCGGCTGTGCGTGGCCGGGTCCGGCGCATACGTCAGATGATGAAGCTCAGCGGCTTCGCGCAGACGGTCAAGCACAATGCCCGGCTCGACAACCGCGAGTTTCGCCTGCGCATCAATGGATGTGAGGCCGCGCATGTATCGCGAATAATCGAACACCACTGCAACGTTGGCGCATTGTCCGGCGAGGCTGGTGCCCGCGCCGCGGGGCAACACTGCTGCGCCAAGCGCACGGCATGCGGCCATCGCTGCTTCCACGTCGGCCGCGTCACGCGGAGCGATCACGCCCACCGGCATCTGGCGGTAATTCGACGAGTCGGCCGCGTACAGCGCGCGCGAAGCGAGATCGAATAACACGTCGCCGCGCACCGTGGCCTTGAGCCGCATCTCAAGTTCGCGATGCGCGGAAAACGCCTCATGGTCCAGCGGAGGCTGGTTCATCAGAACGGAAATGGGAAGGATGCTCACCAAGGAATGCTAGCCGAATCAAAGACAAACGTGCGTGAGTAAAATCATAAAAAACAAGCGGTGCGTTGGCGGCCGGGGGATATGTGTCGAAATATACAGCATGGCGAATTTGCGCTCGGGCTCCATTCGCTTGTAACTTGCCGGCCAGCGGCGCTCTGGAATTATCGATCCTCAATAATCGAATTAGCCCGCGAAATCCATCCCCTACATATCAAGATATTTCCAAAAGATGCCTCTTTCAGTATTCCTCAATTCAGATACTCCCGATCGAGGCGGCGAGCTATTTCGTCGGCCACTCTTCGACAACAATCCCTAAATCGTTGAGCACGAGGATGGCCGCCTCCACATTGCGGCGAACCTTGGGCCGGTCTTTGCGGCTGGCCAAGGGAGACTCGGCAACGGCGATCACGCGGCCATAGCGCCATGCGCCGGCGGGGAGCGCAACCAATGCATCGGCAAGGTCGCCGGGCCGTATCTGCAATTCCTGGCGGCGCGCTGCTTCGGGCCGCAGCATGGTTCCCTCTCCCACGCTGCTGGGGTTGGCGTCGGCCATGGTGATGCGCAACGTCAGCATGCCGGCATCCACTGAGAGAAAGGGATTGCCCCATGCGCCCGGCTCATGCACATCGATATACAGGCTCTTGGTGGGCAATGGTATGCGCGCCAGTTCAGCCCGCTGCTGGTCGCGTTTTGTGGCTGTGGCCTGCGCTTGATGCTCGGCGTTCACGGCGTGCTGCGCCACGCCCACAACTGCCTGCTCTTCCTTGTGGCACGCAGCCAGACATAACCCCAGCAGTAGTGCCAAAGTTGCAGCAACGGTTGCCGATAAGTTGAGCCTTGCGTTCTTACTCACCATGACAGAATAACAGTACCTGGGAAGTTAGATTTATCGCTCTTTCAATTGCTGAAGATATCGCTCGCGCGCCGAGGTTATGCGGAAAACCCGCGCCGTTGGCGAACTTCCACGTGGCCTGAAAGTAACCACGCATTTGTGACCTGCGGGTTACAGACGTCCTACTTGAATTGTATTATTCTTCGATTCTGTATTGCGTACGAGGTATGCTCAAAAAGCGCTCGAAAGCAGAATGGGGTAACTTTGCCGGTTCAGTTTTGCTGTGGAGGTAAACGCGTGTACTCTCAAAAATTCCGTGCGATGGGCCGGATTCTTATTCTTGCTTTTGTGGCTTCGGTGCCATGCTCCCTGTCTGCTCAAGTAGCTGCCAGTCAGGGAAAGGGCAATGCAAATGCCCCCGCGCCCAAGTGGGATATCTTTGTGGGCTACAGCGTGCTCGACCCCAGGGGAACCTTTTATCCCATCCAGCCCGATGGGTCTGTCCTTCCCGTTTCATTCAAATTTGAAAAGACCGGCATGATTGAAAGCGCGGCCTATTTCTTCAATCGCAACGTCGGTATCCAGGTAGAGTCCGCACAACACGATCTGTTCACCAACACCGGGTTCCCACTTACCGGTACCAGCAACAGCGGCATACTTACTCTGGAGAGCGGGTTGATCTACCGCTGGCCGGGCGTGCACTTCACGCCTTTCGTGCACGGTTATGGGGGCGGCGCGGATGTGGACGGCCCGGATCATGAGCCCTACACCTGGGGCCCGGTGGTGGGCGGCGGCGGCGGTCTTGACTGGTACTTCGGCTGCCACTTCGGCGTCCGCCTCTTCCAAGCCGACTATGAATACCTTCATGCCAACTCTGGCCCATCCCACGGCTCTCTTGCCGGCAACGACTTCGTCTGGGGCGACGACGAAAACATCAACGCCATTCGCCTTTCCGCGGGCCTGGTATTCCGCGGCGCTTCGGCGTGGGGTCCGGCTGTGGGCTGCGGTCCTTTGCCCGCTCCAGTGCTGGCCTGCGTGGCCACGCCCGATTATGTCTTCCCCGGAGAGCCGGTCACGATCACCGCGACCGCTTCAGGCCTGAATCCAAAAAAGACCGCGAACTATACCTGGACGGGAACAGGGGTGGTGGGAAACGGAAATGTCGTTACCGTCGACACCGCTTCGCTGGCACCCGGCACATACACGGTTCGATCGATAGTGACAGAGGGTCCCAAGCCCAAGGAATACGAAACAGCAAGCTGCCAGGCCAGCTTCACAGTCAGGCGATGGGAGCCCCCGACCGTCAGTTGCGTGGCCGGCCCCATGTCCATCACCATGGACCAGACCAGCAATATCACTTTGACCGGAACAAGCCCGCAGAATCGTCCACTGAGCTACTCGTGCAAGACCGACCAAGGAACCCTGGCCATGAACGGGAACACTGGAACGTTCAGCCCCAACGGTGCGCCCGCGGGCCCGGTAACCATCAAGTGCAGTGTGGCGGACGACAAGGGGCAGACGAACGACACCACCTGCACCGTGACCATCGTGGTGCCGGAGAAGGTGATTCCGCACACCCAGCCGCTCTGCTCCATCGACTTCGCCAAAGACAAGCTGCGCCCGACGCGCGTGGACAACGAAGCCAAGGCCTGCCTGGACGCAGTTGCGCTCTCTCTGCAGCAGCACGCGGATGACAGCCTGGTCATTGTGGGCGAGGCAACCGGCACGGAGTCCGGCTATGCCGCACAACGCGCCGTCAACACCAAGAACTACCTGGTCACCGAGAAGGGCATTGATCCAACCCGCATCACCGTTGTGACCGGGAGCGAAAGCACACCGGGCGTGGAAGATTACTTGATTCCGCCCGGCGCCATCTTCACCGCCGACGTGCAGGGCACCACTCCGGTGGATGAGACGCAGGTCAAGCCGCAGGAGCGCAAGCCGCTTGCCACACGGCCACAAGCGAGCCAGCCGGTTCACGCACGGTCTCACGTGCGCAAGCATGCTGCGGCCTCAACCAGGACCGCCAGACCACCAACTGCTGCGGCCACGGCTCCCACGGGCACATCCAAGCCAGCCGGTAGAACGAAGAAAGCAGTGCATCGCCACGGGAAGAAGTCGGCAGCCAAGCCGGCCGCGGGCAAGGGCACGGAAGGACCATAGCTCATCCGCATCCTGCGCGTTCAATTTATCCCGTGACAAAACAGTCCGACCGGCAATCCGGTCGGCCTGTTTCCTTTTGCTGCGCGCAATCGGCGCCCGATCTTCAACTCATCCGCTCGCTTGTCGTCTTATGTGCCGATCAGCCCGCGCGCAATGGCGTCGAGCATTCCATTCAGAAAATTGATCGACTCCGGCGCTGAGTAGCGGCGGCCAATCTCCAGCGCTTCATTGATCACGATGGGAAACGGCGTGCCTTTGAAGCCCAGCATCTCGCCCACGGCCATGCGCAGCAGATTGCGGTCGACAGCAGGCATCCGCTCCAGGCGCCAATGCTTGGAGTTGGCGACGATCAACTCGTCGATCTGCTCCTGATGGGCAACGGCTGCTCGAAACAGGTCTTCGGCGAAGCCGCGCACCTCCGGCTCCACATCATCGCCGGCCGTCCAGAAGGTTGCCCGCACCTGGTCAGGTGTCTGCTTGCCGATGTCTGCCTGAAACAGCATCTGCATCGCCAATTCGCGCGACTTCCGCCGCGTCCCGGCCGTCAAGCGGAGCCATCCTGCGATCGATCGCCGCCAAGTAGCTTGCGCCGCAAGCTCACCATCTCGATGGCCGCAACAGCCGCTTCAAACCCCTTGTTCCCAGCCTTGATTCCGGCGCGGTTGAGCGCTTGCTCCAGAGTCTCGCAGGTCAGCACGCCAAAGCCGTGCGGAATCCCAGTCTCCTGCTGCGACTGGCCAATGCCCCGCGCCACTTCGTTGTAAATGGCCTCGTAGTGAGCGGTTTCTCCTCGTATCAAACAGCCCAGCGTCACGATGGCATCCACATGGCCCACATTCGCAACTGTCCGCGCCGCCGCGGGGACTTCCCAAGCACCGGGAACGCGAATTACTTCGATGTCCGTGCGGGTTGCGCCGCTGCGCAGCAACGCGTCGAGCGCGCCTTCCAACAGCCGCTCAGTAATCACTGCATTCCAGCGCGCCACCACGATGGCAAACTTCATGCCCTCGGCGGAGAGATCGCCCTCCACGGCAACCGGTTTGCCTTTAAGCGGATCGCTCCATGCCCAGAAGCTGAGCTGGAATCCAGGCTCCGGGTCGACGGTAAAGATCCTCGACCTCCAGTTTGTCTCTGTAATGGGCGACAGACGCATAGCCGCTTCATCTCCGCCGTCAGCGCGCAGCCAGCTTTGTGCAGCCTGGTGCACCGCATCGAGAGCCGTCACCTCCACCAGCACATCGGCAGTTGAGGGGAATTTACCATCCACAATCTCCAGGTTGCCTAGCGGCGCCAGGAACGACGCACCTCGGCTTCCTTCTTCGTTCCAGCCTGGTCCAGGGGCAAATCCAAGCGCGGAAAAAAAGCTCCCCAGCCGGCCATAGACGGCTGCACTGCCCGCGGCGCGAAGAAAGGAAATCCCCTTGATCATGGTTTGATTCTATCGTGCGGGGTTGCCGCATTCGTTTCACGCGCAACAACAGAAAAGGCCGGCGCGCCGGCCTTTTCTGCATGCGACTGAATGAAGTTCCAGTTACGTTGTCGACCTCGGCTTGACAGCGATGGCCGTCGCCGGGACAACCGTGCCGACCCCCGTATAGGTGCAGCCGCTGTCGTTGCCTCCGGCTGCTACAGGAATGCAGGCCGGCAGGTTGGGCGCAATCTGCTGCGTGTCCGGGTTCACCTGTTTGTTGGGGGGCGCCGTGAGATTGCCGATCACGTCGGGCACGCTCATGTAGTGGATCAGATTGTCGCCGGCCGTGGAGACAAAGAAATACGTGTCGTCCGGACTGAAGGCGCCCGCCAGCGGAGCGGTGATCGTCGAGTTGCAGGGATACTTAGCGTCGGATGACGGACAGTCGCTAAGCGTGACGGCGTCAACAGCTCCGCTGCCGGGAATGTAATAAGGGAGCATTGCGCCACCTGGCGCGCCGGCCGGGAGCGGGGTATATGTCACGAAGGCCAGGTTTGAATTCGGGGCGGCGACCACTTGGTTTACAGCAGCCGCGGTCACGCCACTCACGTTCAGAGGAGTATTGAAGGTGGTTGTCAACGGCAGCGGCATCAAAGCCCCGGCCGCGGAGACTGGACAGGTGGCCGGAGTCGGCGGCCCTGACGGCGAAGCTACTTCCGGAATGGTAATTCCGATGTCGGAAAGCGTGACTCCCCCGCCGCTGAAGGCAGCACCCAGAATGTGCTTCCCGTCGGTGGTCGCCGTCAGAACATCGGTCTGTGTGGCAACCGAACTTCCTGGCGCTTGCGGATAGAACTCAATGCCGGTGGGATTCGTGGCGCTGGGCGGAACGGTTTGCGGGCACCAGGTATGCGCCACAGTCGGGTTGCCGGGCAGGTATGCGCCCACGCCGGGAATGATCAGTGCCGGAGTCTGGATGGGCGGCAGAGCGGCCACATTGGGGGGCGTGGTGCACGTTGGAATCGCAGCGGCCGGCAGCGGGCTGGGCGGAAGCGGATAGGTGCTCCAACCCGTGTTCACGTTGTAGACGTAGAGCATATCGGAGTGTCCGCTAATCAACGGCGTCCCGGGACATCCGGCGGGGGAGTTCAGGTTTGCATTGTCGTAAACGTAAAGCGTCTTGGCATCGGGCGTCCACGCCGCGGACGCACCCATTCCCCCAAACGCGGTAGAGGAGCCGCTCGAGACGTTGTAAAGATAGAACAACTGCCGCGCCTGGTCGTTGATCAACAACTGAGCGTTGGTCGGCGCAACCGCCAGCACCACGCCCGGAACTGAGGAGTCCTGCTTGGTTAGCGTGTTGGAAAATGTGGCGAAATACATCAGTTCATGGGAAGAACCGAAATAAAGGTCGACGCCGGTCCGGTCCATGACCATGGAATTCGGCACATAGGGCAGGCGCACGGACGAGCCAACCGTGCCGCTGAGCAGTTCCACCGGCACATAGTATTGCGACTGGCCCGGTGCACCGAACCAGACGTAGTCGCTGGCCGTGCCGGGCGTGGTGATGGTTACCGGGTTCGACGAAATCGACAGCCCCGTTCCATTCAGGCCCGTGACGTTAATGGGCGCAGGATTGCAGGTTTGCGGCTGGCAGAGCGCATACACCGAAGCAACGCCAGGGAAGTTGGTGGTCACGGCGCCGGAAGAGACTGCCGTAATGTCGATCGGGTCGGTGGACTGGTAGTCCAGCGTAAGGCCGGTAATCGGGTTCCCCCGGGTATCGGAAACTGTCGTGACCAGGTCCTGTTGTACGCCCTGGGTGATGGTCCCGTTGGTCGCGCCATTCGCCAGGGTCACTTGAATCTTCGCCGGCGGGCAAGTGGAGAAATATCCCGCCGACGATGCGCCCTGGCCGATGGAGGCGGTGATGATGGCCGTGCCCGGCTGCTCGGCAGTAATCTGGTTGGTCTCGTTATTGATCGTCGCAATAGCCGAATTCCCAACGTTGTAGGTAAGACTGCCCAAGGCCGCAGAACAGTCGGGGATCGCTGCGGCTGCTACGCCCGCGGGCGGCCCTGCGGGGCACGCCCAGGCTGGGTTTGCAGCGCCGGTAATTGACGGCGGAGCGCACAGAACCTGCTGCGTGCCGTTGCTGCCCACAAAGCAGGCCTGCGCGTCCAACTGCCCCAACTGGCCCTGCGAAAGGCAGGACTTCGGAGTGGTGAGGGTCGCGGAAGTTGGGCCAGCGAGAGTCAGGGACGTCACCTGCGGATGAACAAAAATCTCCACCGGATTCGAAGTCACGGAATTTGCCGAAGCCGTGATGTATGCAACTCCGTAGGGCAGTGTGCCTGTCCCCGCGGCGGTTGCAGGGAGCGGGTTGGGAAAGCTGCAGATCGTATAGTTGGGAATGCCGCCGCCCGAGTTCCGGTTCCACGTTCCCGCGCACATGTTTCCGGTGGGCGAGATATCCACCAATTGGTTGTTGGTGGTGCCGTAGGTGTATGTGGATGCGCTGGCCGAGGTGCCCTTGCACGTCTTGGCCTCAGGGGCGCTGGCCTGCTGCGTCTGCCCGAAAGCGATCGATATACCCGTAGTCTGCGGCGAAAGGAAGATGGACGCCACATCGGTGTCCCTCAAGCCGTAGCCCAGGCCGTTGCAAAAATTTCCCGCCGGATTGCGCGTGCATCCGGAGATCGATATCCCGGCTGGAATGGCCACGCACAACAAACAGACAAGCGTCAAAAACCGCCGCATGAATCCTCCCCGCCCCGCCTCATCAAACCGCGGAACGGTCCTTAGCGAATAACGTCAGAAAAATTGAGTTATAACACCTTCAGAAACTCGCCGGAAGGAAGCCTCTGACCCCGAGGCCCGCGCCCTATGCCAGAATTCACCCTGGGCAGCGACGCCTCTGATCCGATCCAATCTCCACCCTGCCCCTGAAAATGCCCTGTTGCGATCCGTCTGCAAGCTCCAAGCGGGTCCACTGCCGATGAATTCCGCTTGAGAAATCGGCTCCCGGAAGTGGACTTCCCCGCGCTGCCAGTCGGCCAACTCTGCTCGCAAATCTCCAATGAAAAGTGTATCAGGGCGGGCCGCCCATTCGGATAGCCACAGCACCTGCTCACCGCTGCCCTTTCTTGTGCACTCACGCCCTGCTCCCATAGACGTCACCGGGCCCCGATGGCGAGCAGACGAGCCTTGCGAGCAAGTTCAACTGCCCGCACCCAGGTAGCGGGAGAACCATTCCACCGCACGAACCATCACGTCCCGCCGGTGCGCGGGATCGGCAAACGCGTGTCCTTCGTTGGGATAAACCACCAGTTGCGTCGGCACATGCTCAGCCCTGAGCGCGTGCCAGAACTCAAACGACTGCGGCGCCGGGCACTCCCCGTCGCGATCCCCCACCACCACCAGCGTGGGCGTCTTCGCCTGCTTGATAAACGTGATCGCAGAGGCTTTGGCATACGCCGCCGGATCGTCGTACACCGACGCACCAAAATACGGAACCATCCACTGGTCAATCGAGTTTTCGCCGTAGTAGCTCTGCCAGTCGGAGATGCCCGCGCCTGCCACGGCCGCCTTGAACCGCTGCGTCTGGGTTACGGCAAACATGCTCATGAATCCACCGTAGCTCCACCCCGTCAGGCCCACGCGGTCCGCGTCCACCGGGTACTTGGCCAAGACCGTATCCACCCCGACCAGAATGTCGCGCAGGTCGCCGTAGCCAAAGTCCTTGCGGTTGGCCTGGGTAAACTCCTCGCCCTGGCCATAGCTGCCGCGTGGATTCGGCTGCAGCACAAAGTAGCCCAGCGCCGAGAACGCAGTCGCGCTCAACCCGCCGCCACCACCCCAGTGGGCCACCACCGCTGCTGCCGGTCCGCCATGCACCTCCACAATCAGCGGGTATCTCTTCGCCGGATCGTAGTCCTTGGGCAGCATCAGCCAGCCCTGCACATGGAAGCCATCGCTCTTCCATTCGAGCGAGACGCTCTTGCCCCAGGCCGGCTCCACGCCGTCGTTTTGGTGCGTCAACTGGATCACGCCCTCAAGGCCAGCACTCATCACCGTCCCCGGCTTCGCTTCATACACTTCCGCCGGATGGTCGAAGGTGCTGGCACGGAACACGAAAATCGAGTGGTCGGCCGACGAAGACAGACTCAGTTCCATTCGTCCATCGCCCACTGCTCCAGGAATGCTGAAGACCGGAGAACCAAACGTGGTGGTCACGTCCTGGCTGGCCTTGTCCCCCTCCAGATGCAGCCGGATCAGTTGGCAATTGCCGCCGGCGAGTTCGCTCACGTAAAGATGCTCATTGCCAGCCCACTCCATCCACGCCGCAGACGTGGGCCGCTGCGGAGTCAGGTCGACGGGCTGCCCTCCCTCGGCGGAGACAATCCACACATCCCCGCCTGTCGAGCCCTGGTCGCTCATCAATCCGCCGATAAACGCAATCGCCTTCCCGTCCGGCGACCAGCGCGGCACCGCGATCTGCAACCCGTGCAGCGCTCCTGAAACCTCCGCCGGCGCAAGAATTGCATTTGGCTTGCCGCCCATCTCCTGCGTATAGAGCTTCGCCACCCACCAGTTGTTCTCACCCGGCGGATCGGCCGCCACGTAGGCCAGCCCTCTTGAATCCGGACGCCAGTCGAACTCATACACGTGCAGATTGGCCGGCGTGGCGAAACTGAAGAGTGAATTGAGGGTCTTGCCTGCCGGCGCTGTTGTGTCTTCCGCGCTTCCGTTTGCAGGCACCGTGACCAAAGCAACCCGCTGAATCTCCACCCCGTCTTCGCCAATCACGCCGGACCACGGCTTCATGGCCGCCAGCGCACCTGCCGACCGTGTTGCGCCTTCCACATACAGGAAGGCCACGCTGCGCCCATCCGGAGAGAACGCCGGCTGCTCCACATATCCGTTCAACTTGGAAAGCCGCTGCGCCGGGCTCCCATCCAGCCGAGCCACATACAGGTCGGCCTGCTCCCCGGGCCGGGCGCAGTCAGAGAAGAACGCCAGCGCCTGGGCATCCGGCGCCCACACCATTTGCCCCTCGTGGCAGTGCTGATCCGCCTTGGCCGCCGCCGTCACGCGCTCGCTTTTGGCCAGGTCATCCAGCGGAGCCACGCGAATCTCCGCGCCGTCTTTGCCGGATTGCAGCCACGCCATACGCTTGCCGTCCGGCGACACCTCCACCTGACCCACCGAATGGCCTCGGTTGAGCCCCTTCAGAACTTCGTCAATATGGGTGCGGTCAGGATCGGCGCTTGGCGCTTTGGCCGCGGCCATCTCTTGCGCTGCGGCGGAATGGAAGTTCGGATTCGAGATCGAAACCAGGACAACGCCGGCCATGAATCCGGCGCGCAGACATGGGGAAACCCGTTTCAAAAACATAGAGAAATGCTATCAGCCGGAATCCGGCGCTGCGAGTGCAGAGAGCCTTTACGTACAATCGCGTGCTTCCTGCTCGTGGCCGGGAACAAATTCGGATCGACCGGTGTCATAGACAAAGAGAGGTCCGTATGCGAATCCAGCGCCTTGCCTGCGCCCTATCGGCGCTGCTTTCCCCTGTTTTTGCGCCTGCCCAGGCTCAGCCTGTGGATGCCGCACCCGCGATCATTCAGGCATTTGACAGCCACACGATTGTAATGTTTGGTGAAGCCCACGAAAACAAGCAGGAATACGAATTCCTGTGCGCACTGGTCTCTACACCGGAGTTCCGCGCGAAGGTCGACGACATCGTCGTGGAGTTCGGAAATTCCCTCTATCAGAAGACCGTGGACGACTACATCGCCGGCAAAGGCGTTCCCATCGGCGAGGTGCAAAAGGCGTGGCAGAACACCATGGCCGTCGGCCCTGTGTCACCGGTCTATCCAGCTTTCTATGCGGCCGTCCGGCAAGCCAACCTGCGGCGTGGAGGAAAACACAAGCTGAGAATTCTGCTCGGAGACCCTTATATCGACTGGGATAAAGTAAAGAGCCGCGAGGATGTCGGCCCATACCTCGCCCACCGCGACGAGTTTTACGCGAGCGTAGTCAAGGACGAGGTGCTGGCCAAACATCATCGTGCTCTGCTGATCGAAGGATGGGGACACTTTAGGCGATCCGCTGCAAGCCCCGGCTTCCTAGAAAAACAACTGCGCGAAGCCGGCGTCACTCCCTACGTGATTCTGTTCGGTACAAATGCCGTCGGCGGATACAACGACCTGGATAAACGGTTCGACAGCTGGATGGTTCCCGCGCTGATGCCGTTGCAGGGAACCTGGACGGGCGATCTGCCGGCCATGCCGGTTTTGACCGGCGGAACCGCGCCCGCCGGCCCCAACCAGCTCAAGCTTCAGGATGCAGCCGATGCGTTGCTTTACCTGGGGCCGCGGGACTCGCTCGTTGCAGTTCACATGCCGCGTGCCGATCTGGACGGCACCCCGTACGGGCGAGAACTTGCCCGGCGCCTGGAGATTCTCTTTGGCCGGGCTCCTGATTTTCTTCCTGCAGCCACGGAAACAGCGCAGTATCCGCCACCAGCACCCTCCTCAAGTCCCCGACTGCCAATGCCGCCTCCGCCGAAGAGCATCCACGATCCTCTGCCGCCAAGACCACTTCCCTGAAATGATCGTGCCCTGTGAAACACAGTGAGGATTAGTCGGACGAACCAATAGGAACAGCTTGAGCAAAGAGCAAATTCTTCCGGTGCGCCGTCGGAGGCTGAAGATGGACCTGGGAGCGCACATACAAGCAAATGTCTTCCGTGCGGGCCCTATACTTGCAGCATGAAATCCGCCAGCACGGGCCGCTTCTTCAACCCCCACGAAACCGCGCGGGCCGAATCGCTCGCCGGCGCGCCTCTGGCGTCGTTCCGCCGGCGCTTCTTCGCCATCGCCATCGATGCCTTCCTGGTGGCGGCCACCTACATCCCTGCCACCATGCTCTTGCAGTACTTCATCCAGGAGCGCCTGCACATTCACGAAGAGTTGTACCGCTCCGCCAACGTGCAGGTGAAATTCGACATGCATAAGACGCTGGAGGTGGCCTGGACCCTCTGGCTGGTGCTCTACTTCGGTCTCATTGTCTGGAAAACCAATGGCCTCACCCCCGGCAAGCGCCTGCTGCGCATCCGCATTCTGTCGCTAACCCACGAGCGTCTGTCCTTCTGGCAATCGATCGAGCGCGCCTTAGGTTACGGCGCCTCCGCCCTCGAAGGCGGCTTCGGCTTTCTGCAGTATTTTTTCAACCACAACCGCTGCTGTACCCATGACCGCATCGCCGAGACCATTGTCGTCAAAGACCCGCGAAAACCGAGTCGTCCCAGGAAAGACTAACTCGATTTCACAAAGAGACAAGTAAGCTTGATATCCTCTTATGTGATTATGTAAAGTGTAATTGTCTTTTGGGAAAGGAAACCGTCCATGCTCTTCTTCGCAAATCAGCTCAAACCACTTCAGCGCCGTTCAGGCATCCTATTCGGGACCCTCCTGATCCTCACCATGCTTACCTTTATGGCTGCTCATGCGGCGGTCCAGCACTCCGCATTCTCCGAACCAGTCCGGCGTTTCATTGAACTGCTTCCGACCGTTCCGGTTGCCGCCATGATCATCGTCGTAGGGCGTTATCTGCGCCGCGAAACCGATGAATTCGTGCGTATCCTGGTGGTCCAGTCACTGCTGTGGGGACTCGGTGCGACCATGGTGGGCGACATCGTGTTTGGAGTTATCTTCGAGGATTTCCACACGTATGGCATAACGCAGATCTACAACATTGACGTTTTCTGCATTACCGCTTGGTGCGCCCTGTTCATTCAGTTGCGGAGGAACCGATGAAGAATCGTCTTCGCGTCCTCCGCGCGGAGCGTAATTGGAGCCAGGCCGATCTGGCCACGCGCCTTGAGGTCTCCCGCCAATCTGTCAACGCCATCGAGACCGGCCGTTTCGATCCCAGCTTGCCGCTGGCCTTCAAACTTGCCCGCCTCTTCTCCACCACCATCGAGCAAATCTTCAGCGACGAGTCCTCGTCCGGAATTTGAGTAATGAATGAGGATTCGAGCCCCGGCATGGTCCGCTGGGGCGCAGGAGAAACTCCCTATTTGCGGACCATCCTGTACAACGTAAGCGCGCCCCGGTCGTCATCATCGAACGCCGGATAACTCCCCATTTTTTCCAGGTGGTATGCCGAGAGAAAATCCTGATCCTTAAGAACAACATCGTTCCACGCCACATACCAGCCCGGCTGATACCGCGCCACCTTTTCGGCCATATCTTCCGTGCTATACCCATCGTTGATCGATGGAATTCCAGTCATCAACGATAACTGGTTCCCGCTCACTCCAAGGATCAGGGCCTTCTGTTCCGGATGACTCCGGATGATATCCCGAATGGACAACGCGGCATTATGAAAGTCGTAGTCGCGATGAGTTAGAAATTGTCCTATAGTTACCACGTTCAAGACGACCGAAGCTGTTATGGCAACGAATAAGAGAGCCGCCGTTTTTCCGGAATAAACCATAAGTCCACCAAAGGTCAGAGTTACGATCCAGATAAGCGGAGCCAGCATCACCAGGTAATACCGCGGCGCAAAATCGTCCTGCCGGCTGAAGATAAAGACTGCCTGCGCTCCGAGAACAATCCATGATGCGGAAAACAGCGGATTGCTCCATAACTTCCGCTTCCAAGCCACAGTCGGCAGCAAGATCACCAGGGCTGCGGGATAGAGAATACGGTCAACCCCGAAGCAGTCCTTGAAAAACTCGGCCAGCGTGGCCAGTGTTTGCCGCCAATCGATCTCGGGGCTGGCGTTGACGTTGAAGAAATATTGGAAGTCGGTTCCATAGCCAGCCGCAGACACAAGCGCCGCGTAGCCCTTGAGCAGCAGCGCCGGCAGCACAACAACCGCAAGCAGTGCCCGCAACAGGCCTGCTGATTTGCGGCCCTGCGCCGACCATGCAGTCCAGAAAATCGCGGGAAGCAGCACAGCGGCAGTCGTCTTGGTCAGCATCGTGACCGTAACCAGAATGGCGAGCCCTGCCAGCGGCCAGGCACGGTTAGCGGACGCGAAGGAAGCCACCAGCATCAACAGGCAAAACTCAAAAACCACCAGCGTATCCAAGATGGCAAGCCGGTTGAAGACAAACGCAAACGGGCTAGCCGCAAGAAGCAGCACCGCAAGCAGCGCCGGTGACTCCGAATTCTCACTTGTGTAGCGCCGGACCAGGGCAAACACGACACCCAGAGTAGCGATCGAGATGGCCACATTCAGCGCCCGCGCCGCAACCACGCTTACACCCGTGAAGTGAAACACCAGGCTGAGCAAGGACGGCCACACCGGCAGCGCAACGGCAGGGTTGTAATCGCCCGGAACATACCAACGGCCGGTTGCGAAGTGCCTCACCGCGGCATTCCCCCACCAGCCCTCGTCGGTAAACTTCGCCTGGTCGATCATCCACATTGAATAGTTGGGAAAGTCAGCGGAGAGATAGCAGAACTTGAGTGCGCACAGCACGAAAACCATCGACCAGGCCGCAATACGAATCCAGCGCCGCGCCACTCGGCCATTCGAATCGAGGTTCATCTCACTCCGGCTACCTTGCAGATGTCGATGGGTGCCTCAGGTCTCGATTCTGAGACCTGGGAATCCATAGCTCCAACGTCAATCGCCGGCCGCCGCATGAATCGCCAGCAGCCTTTCCAGCAGAGGCCGCAGCAGCTTCAAATCCAGCGCATTCGCCCCATCCGACTTGGCATTGGCCGGGTCGTCGTGCACCTCGAGAAACAGTCCGTCAATTCCCGCCGCCACCGCCGCCCGCGCCAGCAGCGGAATGAACTCAGGCTGGCCGCCGCTCACTCCGCCCGCCGCCGAAGGCTGCTGTACCGAGTGAGTTCCATCGAACACCACCGGCGCATTCCGCCGCATCACCGGCAGCGATCGGTAATCGACCACCAGGTTGTTGTATCCGAAGCTGGCCCCGCGCTCAGTCAGAAACACGCGTTCGTTTCCAGTAGACCTCACCTTCTCCACCGGGTGCGTCATGTCCCACGGCGCCACAAACTGGCCCTTCTTGATGTTGACCGCGCGCCCCGTTTTGCCGGCAGCCACCAGCAGGTCGGTCTGGCGGCACAGAAACGCCGGAATCTGCAGCACGTCGACAGCCTCGGCCGCAATTTCGCAGTGCGCCGGTTCATGCACGTCGGTTAATACGGGAAGGCCGGTATCTTGGGCGAGCCGCCCCAGAATCCGTGTTCCCTCCAACAGCCCCGGCCCGCGAAAGCTCTTCACGCTGGTGCGGTTGGCCTTGTCGTAGCTCGCCTTGAAGATGTAGGGAACTCCCAGATCGGCCGTAATCCGCTGAATCGCCTCGGCCATCCGGCGCACGTGGGCTTCGGACTCGATCACGCACGGCCCCGCAATCAGGAACAGCCGTCCCCCACCCACATGCACCGGCCCGATTTCAAACGAGTTGCTCACCAAGCCGATTCTATCCTGCCGTGCAACCGGCTAAACCAGCGACGCCTGGTCCACATGGCTCCGCGACCACTCCCAAAGTGCGCGGTCAAGTGCGTGTAGTGAGGTCGGCCCGGGCAAATCCTTCTGCGGCGCCACCATTCCGCGCTCCGCCAGTCGCCTGCAAAAGCCCACATACTCCGCGTAAAAATCAACATTATGGCGTGCATGGCCGAGGGCTTCCAGAGCACGAAAATCCAGGACGCTATACTGTTCAGGCAAAATCGCCGCCAGAATCGCTGTGGCGATGGGAAGATCGATTCCACGCAGCGACGTCAAAGCCTCCACTGCACTGCGCAGCGAAGTGTCCGGAGATGCCGCCACCGCCAGCACCTGCCGGATCTTGGCCTCGCTGTTGCCAACCAGGTAATGCAACGCGCGGTCCGATTTCCATCGAACAACGGTTTCAAGGTTGACCAGCGAATAGTCGCCGCCGCGGATTGCCGCTCCCGCTTCAAACGCAGCCTGCTCCAGTTCATGTTCCTTTTCGCCTGTTTTCTGCCAGTATTCCTCCGCCAACTGTTGAAGTTCCGAGGCTTCGGGTTGAAGTTCAAAATGTGCCATGGTGTCACTTCCTCCGTGCTCAAAAACGCAGCCACCATAGGCTTGGCAAAAGAGCTTTGTCAATCACCAATTGGAACGCAGCCACCATAGGCTTGGCAAAAGAGCTTTGTCAATCACCAATTGGGCACTCGTCTCGAGCGGCACGAAGGGCCTGACCTTTCTCGGAGCAAAATGCAACTCACGAGGGCGAGGCAATATTCCGCAAAGAAAGATACATAAACATGCTAATATGTTTTTGTGCGGACTACGATTGACATTCCCGATGACGTTTACCGCCGCCTGAAGGTTAAGGCAGCACTTGAGGGTGAGACCGTCCGCAAGATTGCTTTGCGGGGCATTCTCCGCGAGATTGATGAGCAGGATACCCCTCCGCTTCTGCGACTGTCCGAGCCCATCCTGAAGTCTTACGCCCCTGACTCGATTGACATTGACAACGAGACAATCTATGACCTCATCGGTTTTCCTTGATATCAATGTCTGGCTGGCCCTCAGCTCACGCCAACCATCTGGCATAGATATGCTAATATATGAATATGCGTACAAGCCTTGAGATTCCGGATCATATCTACCGCGAAATGAAGATAAGGGCCGCCACTGAAGGGACGACTATGCGCGAGATCATTTTGGAAGGCCTCGCATTGAGGCTCAATCACGGAAGCCTGGCGGCAAAGCAGGAACAACGCCCGCAGTTCCCCGTTGTCCGGTCGCAGAACCCTGGATCACTGAAACTCGGCGAGGAAGGTGTCTACGAGTACATTCCTTTTCCCTGATGTGAACGTGTGGCTGGCGCTGGCGCATGAGATTCACCCGCATCATCGGGCGGCTGCGGCGTGGGGCGAGACGCTGAACAGCGATGCGGTGCTTACCTTCTGCCGCTTCACGCAACTTGGTCTTCTTCGTCTCCTCACCAACGAAAGTGCGATGGGTAGGGACGTGCTTACGCAGACCAACGCCTGGGACGTCTACGACGGGTTTCTGCAAACAGCCAGAGCGCGATTCATCGACGAGCCACAAGGCATCGACCCGCTCTTCAGGCAACACACAAAGCGGGACGAGGTCTCGACGAAGCAATGGGCCGATGGTTATCTCTCCGCATTTGCGATAGCTGCAGGGATGCCACTCGTCACGTTTGATCGCGCGCTGGCCACAAGGGCGAAGGGGGCCGTCCTACTGCGCTAGCCCCTCACCTTGACTATCGCTTCTTGGCATGACTCGCCGTCCCCTTCACTGCCAGCCAGTTCTCTTCCACGAAGAAGACCGCCATGAGCAAAGCACAAAAGAGCAATTTCATCCAGGACACTCTTCTTGTCCCGGCGGCAAGAAGCGATGGCGGCAAGAACGGCCGAATATACAGAGCGCCTTGAATCAAGGCAAACAGAATCCCCACGCAGAAACAATGAACAGCAATCAGCTTCAGTTTTGACCGATGGTCTCCGGAAGAAAACAGAATCGACTCGTCCTCGATGTAGGCATTCCCAAAGACCAGCACCGTGTAGAACAGAAATCCTGAGACGTACCAAGTCCATGAGCCGGTAAAGCCGCCAATCCTCTGAAGAAGAAAGAGCAAGCCGCAGCCCGGGATTGCCGCTATCAAGGCGGCAGCGCCAAATTTTAGCCGGCTTCGATAGATGCTCCCCATGGCGCCACTCATACGGGCTGTCCCTCAAGTGCAAACCAACTGGACGTCGATGAAACTTCGCCGCCCTTACCGAGCGGCTTTCTCAGCAAGTGCGGACGCTCCTATCGGTGCTTCGAGGGCTTTCCCGGTGCGGCTCTTGTAACTCGCAGTTACAAACTCCCGAAACAGCGGATGCGGCTCCAGCGGCTTCGACTTGAACTCGGGATGAAACTGGCAGCCCAGGAAGTAAGGATGGCCGGGTATCTCGACAATTTCGACATAAGTCGCGTCGGGAGTAGTCCCGCTTATACGCAAGCCGCCGCCCGTCAACAGCGCCTCATACTCACGATTGAACTCATACCGGTGCCGGTGCCGCTCGCTGACCTCCGTCGCGCCGCCATAGGCCTTCGCTGCCAGCGAGTCCTCCTGCAGGATGCAGGTCCAGGCACCCAGCCGCATGGTTCCGCCCATCTCCTCCACGCCCAGCAACTCGCGCAGTTTGTAGATGATGCGGTGCTGGCTGGCGGGGTCGAACTCGCTGGAGTTAGCGTCCTTCAATCCGCACACATTGCGCGCAAACTCGATGCACGCAGTCTGCATTCCCAGGCAAATGCCGAAGTAAGGCACCTGCTTTTCCCGTGCATAGCGGATCGCGTTCAGCATACCTTCAATGCCGCGCTTGCCGAAGCCGCCGGGAACCAGAATCCCGTCGAAGCCTTCTAACTGCTGCTCATAACTCTTATCATCGGGAGTTTTCGATTCCAACCCCTCGGCTTCGATCCAGGTAACATTGAGTTTTAGATTCTGCGAGACGGCTCCGTGGGTCAAAGCTTCCTTGAGCGACTTGTAACTATCCTCGTACTCCACATACTTACCCACAATGGCAATATCGACATTGTCTTTGGGATGGTAGCAGCGGTTCACAAGGTCTTTCCAGGCTGCCAGGTTGGCCTCCGGAGCTTCCTTGTGAAGATATTTCAGGATCAGCGCGTCCAGCCCCTCGTCGGCGAATCGGAGCGGAACTTCATAAATGGATGGCACGGTGGTGGCTCCCACAACGGCTCGCTCTTCGACGTTGCAGAAGGCGGC
>JBEKFD010000109.1:0-15890 GCA_050013495.1 Occallatibacter sp.
GATTTCGGCCTCGGCCCTCGCCCCAAGGATCTGTGCGAACGCGTTCGGTTTCGGAACCGAGGTTCACAGGCCTTGCAGGATCCATTTGCTCCCTCGCATCAGTCCGTTTTTTTCGCGGAGTCTGGCGTTCGCCGCAACGCTTCCTCGATATCGCTGCGCGAGCTTGCGGCGGTGCTATGGCGCAGGCGGCGTTTGGTGCTGTGGATTGAAAGCGGGTTGCTGCTGGCGTGCCTGCTCTATTGCCTGATTGCTCCCAACCAATACGAAGCAAGCGCCAGGATTGCGTTGCGCACTGCGCCGGCTTCCGCGCTCAGTATCGATGCGGCAGGGCCGTTGGCGGCTGCGTCCATCCTCTCTGCTCCGCTGCAACAGGAGACAGTGGCCAGCTACCTGCGCAGCGACCAACTGGCATGGAAGGTGATTACCGATCTGAAGCTTTTTGAGGCACCGGGCTTCAAGGGGAGATTTGCGCATCTTTTCCCAGGGTTTCAGCCGCAGGGGCACGCGCCGGATGCGGAAGCCTATCTGCTGGAGCGGTTCCACAAGCGGCTGCGGGTTGAGGTTTTGCCGCGATCGCTGGTGCTGGAGGTACGATTCCGGTCGCGCGATGCGGCGCTATCGGCCGCGGTGGTCAACGACTTGATTCGGGTGTATGGCGAGCAGGATGGCCAGGCGCGCATGGAGGCGACGGCGCAGCAGTCGCAGTGGCTGGGAGGCCAGCTCAAAGACCTGAAGGCGCGCGTGGATCGGGATCAGCAGCGGCTGACGGAGTTCGAGAGCAAGCATGGGCTGCTGAATGCTCCGGCGACGCAGGCGAATGGAGAGTCGGGCGAGACGGAGCACAACTCGACCCTGCTGGAGATCGATGAGCTGGGGCGGGAACTTGTGGCTGCGACTACGGATCGGATCTTGCGCGAGGCACAGTACCGGTCGGCCGCGCAGGGCGACCCGGAGCTGGTGATTGCCGCCGATCCGCGGCTGCAGGCGGAGTATGGCAACTTTGCCACGGCGCTGCTGGAGCAGATTCACACCAAGGCCAGCGAACTGGAACAGGAACAGGCGCAGTTGAGCGCGGAGCACGGGCCGAATTTTCCGCGCGTGGTGGAGATTCGCCGCCAGCTTGAGGACCTGGGCGCGCAGAGGAAGTCCGAGGACTCCAAGCTCTTGGAGCGGTTCAAGAGCGCGTGGCAGACGTCGGTGGACCGCGAGCAGATGGTGAAGAAGAGCCTGGATGAACGGACCGCCGAGGGGTTGAAGATGAATGACGCCGCAATGGAGTACGTGGTGATGCGGCAGGAAGCCAGGGCAAGCCACGAACTGTATATGAGGGTGGTCGAGAAGATGGAGGAAGCCGGATTGGCGGCCGGCGTTCAGAGCTCCAATATCGCGGTGGTGGATTATGCGCGGCAGCCGGTGAAGCCGGTCACGCCGGATCTGCTGCTCTACATGGCGATTACGTTTTTTGCCGGTCTTTGGCTGGCGGTGGGGGGTGCGCTCTTGATGGAAGCTATGAATTCTGCACCGGGCCGCGCGGCGGTTGCGCTGCTGGCGATTGTGTTGGCTGGAGGCGTGGCGTATGGTCAGGCGCCGACGCCGGCTCTCGATGGGCTGCCCGTCGGGGTTGCGAGGATTCCGGTCACGCCGGATATGAAGACTGTGCCGAATCCGAGAGACTCTCCCGTGGTATGGAACGGCACGGCGGGCGCCGGACTGGCCGCTGCGGCACAGCAAACGGGGGCGCAAGCTGCCACGCCGATGGCGGGACCGATTGGGCCGGGGGATTTTGTGGACGTGCAGGAATCGCACACGCCGGAGTTTCACTCGGGTCTGCGGGTTTCTCCGACGGGGACGGTGACGCTGCCGATGGTTGGCGAAGTGTTAGTTATAGGCCTCGACGAACACGGGGCCGCGCATGCGATTGAGGGGGCGTTGCTGAAGAAGGGCATGCTGCTCCATCCGCAGGTGACGGTGCTGGTGACCTCGTATGCGGGGCAGGATGTGAGCGTGCTGGGCGAAGTGGCGCGGCCGGGAGTTTATCCCTACACGCTGCACCATCGGCTGCTGGATTTGATTTCAGCGGCGGCGGGGCTTTCAGCGAATTCGGGGCGGCTGGTGAATGTGTTTCATCGCAGCGATCCCAACACGCCTCATGCAGTGGTGCTGGACCCTGGCGGCACGGATACCGCGACAGATCATAATCCGGAGCTGAGTCCGGGAGACACGGTGCAGGTGAGCCGCGCAGGCCTGGTGTTTGTGATTGGCGATGTAGTGCGGCCGGGTGGATTTCCGGTGGACCCGGCGCAGGGGCTGACGGTGGTGCAGGCACTAAGCCTGGCCTGGGGGCCGAGCGAGAACGCGGCTGCGGGGAAGGCGCTGCTGATTCGCGAGCAGAAGGGCGGGCGTACGCTGACCACGCTGAACCTGCGGCGGATGATTCACGGGCAGGACCCGGACCAGCCGATTTACGACCGCGACATTCTGTTTGTGCCTGACTCGATGGCCAAAAACATGTGGAACAGGACGATGGAGGCGGCGATTCAGTCCGCGGTGGGAGTGACGATTTACGCGAGCCTGGTTTATTCGCAGAGGTTTTGATGCGCAATTCATCCGATGTCCAAAATGCCGGCCAGCAGGTCGAGATTGCCCGGAAAACGAAAGAGAGGCCATCGCTGGCCCCTCTTTTCGGTCTTTACCCTGGGAATGTGCCTTTCGGCAGGGATGCTCCCAGAAGCCTCAACACGAGTGTAGCACAAATGGAGTGCACGAAATGATCCATTCTCCGCAAGCTTTGATCGAGATTGAGCGCGCCATTTCGCGCGAACGCCTTAAGAGGTATCTGAGTGCATCCGGCAGCAATCTCCCCCTGGCAGTCGCATTGTATGAACAAAACGTAGCCCTCTCAGAAGCCGTATTCGGCCTGCTTCATGGCCTCGAAGTTGCTATCCGAAACGTTATGCACGACTTGCTCACAGCCCATTACGGCACGCCGCGATGTTTTCAATCCGCTGCTCTGCCGCTCACTCCCTTTGGCCTGGACAAGGTCGCTTGCGCCATTCGAGACGCCGGCGGGCTGTACGCCTCTCCGGGAATGATTGTCGCCGAGTTCACCTTCGCCTTCTGGAGCAATCTGGCCGCTCGATGCTATCACTGGACATTGTGGCAACCTTGCCTCCACCGAGCCTTTCCAGCCGCGCGCCTGTCACGGCCCATCGTCCATGCTCGGTTGGAATCAGTCCGTACACTTCGCAACCGAATCGCCCATCATGAGCCTGTCCTGACGTCGCGTCGTTCGCTCTACGCTGGCTCCGGTGTCTACCTGCCCTTGACGAGTCTTTACGAATGCGCCCAATGGCTCGGGCCTGAGCTTGCAGCGTGGCTGAGATCGAGCTTCCGCTATTGCAATGCAGAGGCAATTCTGAGCCAGGTAGCTTCTTCCGGTGTAACCCTATGATTCTGGAGAAAATGTTCTTGTCGTCAATTCGGATCTGTTCGCATCCCGGCAAGCTCTTCAGCTGTTTTGGCCTACATTGAGAGGTTCCGCCCTTATGCGTCGCATTGCATGGGTTCTCTTGCTGCTGTTCGCGTTTGCGGTTCCGTGGGAGTACTCCCTGGACCTGGGCGAGCCGCTGGGTAACATTGCGCGCGTCATTGGGCTGGTTCTGCTGCTGGCGGCCATTCCGGCTGTTTTGCAGGCGGGGCGGTTGCGAACTCCGGGAGCGATGCAGTGGCTGGTGCTGGCTTTCTATCTTTGGTTTTGCTGCTCGTATTTCTGGACGGTCGAACCGTTGGCAACTCTGGAGAAGATGCGTGGATACTTCCAGGAGATGATGATCGTTTGGCTGGTGTGGGAGTTTGCCGAGAGCCCGGGGGACCTGCGCGCGATGCTGCAGGCGTTTGTTGCCGGGTCGTGGGTGCTGGCGTTGCTGACCCTGGCCAATTTTCGCTCGGCGGAGGCGATTGCGGCGGGGCAGATTCGCTTTGTTGCCGAGGGGCAGGATCCGAACGATGTGGCGCGTTTTCTTGATTTAGGCTTTCCGCTGGCGGCGTTGCTGTTGAGCTGCCTGCGGGGGGAACAACGCTGGCTTGGACGTCTGTTGGCGCTGGGATATTTGCCGCTGGGGCTGATGGCGGTGCTGCTTACTGCTTCGCGCGGAGGGTTTCTGGCGGCGGTGATCGCGCTGGGTGGGTGCGGATTGCTGCTGATGAAGAGCCATCCGAGAGGGGTGGTGGCGGGAGCAATGGCAATCCCAATGGTGGCGGCGGGATTGTGGTTTGCGATCCCCCGCGAGACGTTTGAACGGCTGGCTACGATTCCATCGCAGCTTGAGAGTGGCGACTTGAATCAGCGCTTAAATATTTGGGACGCGGGCTGGCATGCGTTTGCGCGGTCACCGCTCTTGGGCAGCGGGGCTGGGTCATTTACTGGAGCGGCGGGGACGAATTTTCGCGATACGGCTCACAACTCGGAGTTGTCCATTCTTGTAGGAGGCGGACTGATCGCCTTGTTTCTCGCGGTGAGCATTGTGGCGCTGGCCGCGCGGGCGGCGCTCAAAACCCTCGGGCCGCTGAAGTTGGCGCTGGTGACTGTTTTCGTGGTGTGGGGCGTGGCGGCGCAGGTGGATACGGTGGAGGAGAATCGCGCTACCTGGCTGCTGCTGGGGCTGATCGCGGTGGCGGGGCGGCTGGCGGTGGAGGAACCGGAGGGGATGGAGGAGTGCTTTCCGGCCAATGCCGTCGCGATCGCATTTGACGCGCATCACGGGCTGTCGTCGAGACCAGAGGGTTGAGGCGGAATGGGCTCATTCGTTTGGGTTAGGCGCGTGTTCACGGGCGGCAGCGTGAATCGCCGGATTTTTCGCGCGGCGGCGTCTGTAACTGCGGTGGGAATCCTGGTGAAGCTGGTGGCGACGGCCAAGGAGATCGCCGTTGCCGGCGTTTACGGCCGCTCGGATGCGATGGACGCATTTCTGGCGGCGGCGCTGCTGCCTGGGCTGCTGATCAACCTGATCTCGGAGTCGATGAACCAGGCGCTGGTCCCGACGCTGATCCGGGTGAGGGAGCGAGAGGGTCATGAGCGCGCACAGCAACTGCTGTCAAGCTCGATGCTGTGGATGTGCCTGCTGCTGGCAGCGGTTTCTGTACTGATGGCGGCAACAGCGCGGGGATTCTTTCCGCTAATTGCGTCGCATTTCCCTCCCCCCAAGCTGTATCTTGCGATACGGCTTTTCTACGGCATGGTTCCGGTGGTCCTGATCACCGGCATTGCCACCAACTGCACCGCTGTTTTGAACACCTTCGACCGCTTTGCGTGGCCGGCGCTGGCTCCGGTGGTGATTCCGCTGACGATCGTGGTTGCGGCGCTCACACTGGGCGGGCGCCTTGGCGTCTGGGCACTGGTGTATGCAACGGTGGGCGGATCGCTGCTGCATGCGGGCCTGGTGGCGGGGATGATGGAACAGAGCGGCTATCGTTTCCGCCTGCGCTGGCACGGGGCGACGGAGGCGACGCATGAGGTTGCGCGGCAATACGGGCCGGTGCTGCTGAGCGCGGTGGTAGCGTCGGGCGGACTGCTTGTGGACCAGTCGATGGCGGCCATGCTGCCGGCGGGGAGCGTGTCCGCGCTGGTCTACGGCAACCGGTTTGTGAGCGTGGTGATTGCGCTGCTTGCCGGCGCAGTTTCAACGGCTGTGACTCCGTACTTTTCGCGCATGATTGCGCTGGGTGATTGGACCGGTTGCCGGCACACGGTGCGCACCTGGGTGCGGCTGACGGCTCTGGTCTCAGTGCCGCTGGCGGCGATGCTGATTGCCGGGTCACGCGCGGTGGTGCGGTTGGCCTTCGAGCACGGGGCGTTCGGGCCGCGCGATACGCAGGTGGTGGCCTCTGTAATGGCCATGTACGCGATTCAGATTCCGTTCTTCGTAGCGAGCCGCGTGTATTACCGCTTCATTGTGGCCATGCGGCGCACCGATCTGGCGCTCTATTGCGGTATGCTCAATCTGATTCTGGACATTGTGTTGAACCTGGTGCTAATGCGCTGGATGGGGGTTGCCGGCATTGCGCTGGCGACGTCACTCTGGACGGTAAGCACATTCTTCTTTCTGTGGTATTGGACGCGGAGGCTGATGCCGAAAGCACCTGACGGCGTTTTGGAATGAATTTAGCGAGTTAGCTCCCGCTGCGCGGGAAACAGCGAGTTAGCAAATCAGCAGGACATTGGCTGGAGGCGCATTTGGTTCCCAGACCGGCGCAGTATCTTTTGCGGTTCGACGATCTTTGCCCTACGGTGTTGCGACGCCGATGGGAGCGATTTCTTCCGCTGATTGAGGAGTTCGGAATCCGGCCGATTCTGGCCGTGATTCCGGACAACCGGGACCGGGAGTTGGATCGCGACAGCCCGGACCCGGAGTTCTGGACGCGCATGCGGGCGATGGAAGCGGCGGGCGCCACGATAGCCCTGCATGGCTACCAGCACAGTTGCCACAGCGAAGGAAAGAGCCTGGTGCCGTTGCACCGGCATACGGAGTTTGCCGGGATCAATGAGATTACGCAGCAGCAATGGATTGAGTCCGGCTTGCAGATTCTTCGTGCCCAGGGGCTCAATCCGCGCATCTGGGTGGCGCCGAGGCACGGCTTCGATGGGAATACGCTGCTCGCTTTGAGGCGCGTGGGAATCAAGATGCTCTCAGACGGATTTGCACGGGTTCCCTTCAAGCGCGGCGGGCTGACGTGGATTCCGCAGCAGCTTTGGGGGCCGGTGGAGAAATCGAAGGGGCTTTGGACCATTTGCGTGCACCCGAACACGGCTCGCGAAGCGCAGGTGGAGCATTTGCGGAGATTTCTCCGCCAACATGCAGTGCAGTTCACTTCAGTGGACCAGGTGATAGCGGAAATGCAACCCGCAAAGCTGAGCGTGCCGGAACGAGTCTACGAGTTGCTTGCGCTGCTGAAGGCCCGGTTCTCGCGATCGAGGAACGGGACCAGGTGGAAAACGAGGAGCTGATGGCCACAAGAAAACTCTGCATATTGAGCTGATTAGAGAGATGAGTTAAAGCGGAGGTTTTATATTCGCAATCGTCCCCGGCGCCTGGGAGCGGGGTTTTGCATGAGCAGGTCTTCGTAGAGGGCTTCCCAGCGATCGAGTACTGCGCCCAGACTGAAATGGTCCAGGACGAACTGCCGAGCATTGCCGCCGAGGGCGTTGCGCTCGCGTTGCGGCATCTGCATGATCCGCGACATTGCTGCGCGCAGGGAAAGGGGGCTTCCAGCTACGGCCAGGAAGCCGGTCTGGCCATCGACGAGGGCCTCGTGCGTTCCGGGCACATCGGTGGCGACGGCTGGCAAGGCACAGGCGGCGGCTTCGAGAAGCCCCATGGGAAGGCCTTCCCAGAGTGAGGACTGGACGAAGGCGTCTGCGCCCTGCATCCAGGGGAGGACGTCGGGTTCGAAGCCGAGGAAGCGGACGCGGCGTTCCAGGCTGAGCTCGCTGGACAGTTGGCGCAACTCGCTTTCCTGGTAGCCGGCGCCGGCGATGACAAGGCGCGACGGCTCGGGAACGTCGGTCATGGCGCGGAGCAGCGTGGGGTAGTCCTTGACCGGTTCCAGGCGGCCGGCGGCGAACCAGAGAAATTCGTTTTCGAGGCCAAGACCCATTCTGACTGTTTTGCGGACGGCCGCATCTGGTTTCCAGAGCTCGGCGTCGACGCCGTTGGGCAGAACCAGAAGCTTGTTTTCGCTGACCATGCCGGCGGTCAGATGCGTTTCGGCCACGGCCTGACTGACGGCGGTGACCTTGTCGGGCAGCCAGTTGCTGAAGCGATATCCAAGCTTGCGGCCAAGAGAGCCGGTGGAAGAGCTGTGCAGCGTGTCGACCAAGACTCGCGCTGGCGCGGCCAGGCGGGACCAGCGAGCGAACCAGGCGGCGTGCGGGAGGTGGGCATGGACGATATCCGGGCGTTCGCGTCCGAGCCAGCGGTGAAAGCGGGTCCATCCGCGCGGATCGGCGAGGCCCTTGCGCATGTGCAGGCTCAGGAAGGAGATTCCGGATGCGGTCAGTTCTCTGGCAGCGGGGCCGCCGGTGCCGGAGAGGGCTACCACGCTGACCCGCCAGCCACGCCGATGCAGACCCTGGGCAAGCAGGAGCATCTGCCGCTCGGCGCCGGCGATGCGGTCGAGTCCAGGAATGATGAGGGCGACGTGAATCATGGACGAGGCTCGCGGATGGCGTCGTCGATCAGGTCTTCATAGGCGCGGATGGCGGGCCCGATCCGGAACGTCTCGATGAAGGGATGGGGAAACCGTTGCCCGGGCTCTAGGGAGGCGAGGGCTTGAAGGAGGCTGGCGGCAAGCGCATGTGAAGAGACGTTTGCCGCGATCCACGCGCCTGGCCTTCCGCACAGCAGGTCGCGAACTCCGTCGGATGCAGGCAGGGCCACCAGGGGAAGGCCGCCGCCGGCAGCTTCCAGAAGGGCGTTGGGCATGCCTTCATGGCGGGAGGAGAGGACAAACAGCGAAGCGCCGGGAAAATACGCGCAGGGATCGTCGACATGGCCTGCAAAGTGCACGGCCGGGTCAAGGCCGAGATGATGGCACTGGGCCTTGAGCGCGGATTCCTCCGGGCCTGCTCCGGCGATAAGCAGATGGACGAAGGGGAAGGATTCCTGTACGGAGGGAAGGGCATCCAGAAGGAGGTCGAAGCCTTTTTCCCTGGACAACCTGCCGACGGCCAGCAGATGGGGGCCGCGGCCGGGCCACCTGTTTGAACTGAGGTCCGCGGCGCGACGGATGGCGTCGATGTCGAGGGGGTTGGCCAGAACCGAAAGCAGATTCCGCGGAATTGCCAGTTCACCTGCGAGGTCATTACCCATGGCCGGGGTTTGGCAGATGATGCGGTCCGCACGGCGATAGAGGAGCCGGTAGAGTGTGCGGGTGAAGGCGGGCGGGTTGTCCTGGGACAGGGAAGTGGAGACGGTTCCATTCTGGCGCACCAGAATGCGGGTGGAGCGGGGAAAGAGCGGGCGGAGGAGGAGCACAAGGAAGTTGAGATGGAACATTCCCGAAACGATGATTTGTGGCCTGAGGCGGCGAACCAGGCCGAGCAAAGGAAATGCTGCATAGCGGACGCGCGATGCACGCAGCCGATGGATGGTAACGCCGGGCGGGAAACTTTCGGTTGCAGGGTCGACCTGGGCAGCGAGACACAGATGTAACTCATACTTCTGGCGAGAGAGCTGCTGCGCCAGATGAGAGAGAACTTTCTCAGCTCCGCCTCCACCAAGATGCGGTATGAGCAACAGTACCTTAGTACGCTGTTCCATAGGGGTTGAACGAAAACTTGAGTATATGCCTGTATTTGGGCGATATGTGTTTCTTGGAAATAACAAAGGACTGTGCAGAATGACTCAGAAATGCTAATTCACACATGGCACAGTTAGTTTCTCTGAGTTATAAGTCCACGCAGGTCACGGATATTCAAAGGAAACTCTCCGGGCCGCCTAACACTGCACTGCCTGTTTTATATTTCGAGTCTTAGCGAGAGCAAGGGCCCACCTCCACCCGGCGTTGAAAGGGAGCTATCCGAGCAAGCCCCATATGGCTTGCCCGGAAGCCGGGAAGTGGAGGCGGGCAAGTGTTTGTTTCCGAAGCACCGCAACTGATTGCGGGGCTGCAGCGGAGTACTGCGCGGCGACCGTATCACATTGTCATCGGTATAACCCATCCACAGACTTGCCTGACGCTTACCGGACGTCTGCACGCACTGCGCGAGGCGGGGTTTCGCGTGACGCTGATTTCCAGCCCCGGCGAGCTGCTTTATCAGACGGCTTCGCGCGAGGGAGTCGAAGCGATCGGAGTGCCGATCGAGCGCGAGATTGCGCCGCTTTCCGATCTGGTGTCGCTGCTGAGGCTGTGGTGGACGTTGTTGCGGCTGAGACCGGATTTGGCCGAGTTCAGCACCCCCAAGGCAGGGCTTTTGGGCAATATCGCGTCGTGGCTGGCGGGCGTGCCGGCGCGTGTCTACATGCTGCGCGGTCTGAAGCTGGAGACCTCGAAAGGCAGGAAGCGGACAATTTTGCTGGCCGCCGAGCGGGTGTCCGCCCGTTTTGCGCAAGTGGTTCTATGCAACAGCGAAAGTGTGCGGTCTGAGGCAGTGGCGCTCGGCATAGCTCCCGCGGACAAGATTTATCTGCTCGGCGAGGGCAGCAGCAACGGAGTCGATGTGCACCGATTTTCAAAGGGACCCGGCGACGCGCGGGGCCGGCTGGGAATTCCGCATGAGGCTCCGGTAGTTGGATTTGTGGGACGGCTCACTGAAGACAAGGGGATTCCTGAACTGATTGAGGCGTTCGATGCCATTTTGCGCGGTCAGCCAGAGGCGCGGCTGTTGCTGGTGGGCTGGTTCGATGCCGGGGAAGATGCGCTGAGCGCCAACGTGCGCGCCATCATTGCGAGCCATCCGCGGATTGTGTGCACCGGGTTTGTGGCGGATACGGCTCCGTACTACCGGGCCATGGACGTGATGGTCTTGCCCACGTGGCGGGAGGGATTTCCCAACGTAGTGCTGGAAGCGGCTGCAACCGGGATTCCGGTGATCACGACGCTTTGCACGGGTTCCCGGGATTCTGTCGTCCCGGAGGTAACGGGATTGCTGATCCCCCCCGGTTATCCGCAAGCCATTAGTGAAGCGGTGCTGAAGCTGCTGAGCGAGCCGGCGCGACGGCGGAATATGGGCAAAGCCGCACGAGCCTGGGTATGCACGCACTATGCGGATGAGCGCGTGCTTCGGCTGGCGGTCTCATTTTACAAAAGCATGCTGAAGCCGAGAGCCGGTGAAGAGTCCAGAATTGCCGCGGCGGGGAATTGGGGGACCGCATGGCCTGTCCTCAAGGAGGCATCCGCTTCGCATAGCGAGGCGAAGATCATGGGGGACGTGAGGACTCTTTAGGGAGCCGTCTCTGAAGTTCACTGCTTGAGGAGAAGTCCCGAGCCGCAGGTCCTTCGACTAGGATTGGCGCAAAGTACGCGCCAATCTGCGCTCGGGATGACAGATTATTCGTGATGCGAAGTTTGAAGATGGGGCATCAGGGGGTGGGCAACCGGTCGATCACGGTGCGATGCGCGTCCTGCTGTGGTGCGGGCGGCGGTTGCAGGGTGTGGGCGCCGGCTTCTGCGGCGCGCAGCACTTCGTTGGGCACGATGCCCAGGATGAGCGTGGCGGCAACGGCCATAGCCAGGGCGGCCATGACGGCAATTCCGACCTGCGGCTTAGGAACGAACGCGGCGCCCTCAGCCGGCCGCTGGGCCGTGGCGAGGGCGAGGCGCAGATAGTAAGCCGCGGCCAGGCCGGAGTTGAGCAGGCCGATGATGGCCAGCCACACCGCTCCGCCGCCGACCGCAGATGAGAACGAGTAAAACTTGCCGAAGAATCCGCCGGTGAAAGGGATGCCGACCAGGGAGACGAGGAAGAAGATGAGCACGCCGCCGAGCAGCGGGGAGCGATAGAGCAGGCCGCGGTAGTCGTCGATCATGGGCAGGTCTTCGTCGTATCCGCTGATGACGGTGATGACGGCGAAGATGCCCACGTTCATGGCGGCGTAGGCGGCGGCGTTGAAGGCCGCGGCGGCGATGCCAGTGTTTTCCGCTCCGGCGAAGGCCGCGAGCAGGTAGCCGGCGTGGGCGATGGACGAGTAAGCGAGCATTCGCTTAACGTTCTGCTGGCGCAGCGCGGCCAGGTTGCCGACGGTCATGGAGAGGACGGCGACAACCCACAGCAGCGGCGACCAAATGGAGCGCAGGGTGGGAAGCATCTCATAGACCACGCGCAGCAGGACTGCGAAGGCAGCGGCTTTGGGCGCGGTGGACATGAGGGCGACGACAGGCGATGGGGCGCCTTCATAGACATCGGGCGTCCACAAATGGAAGGGTACGGCGGACACCTTGAAGAGGATGCCGACAAGCATGAGGGCCATGCCGGTGAGCAGTAGGGTCTGGTTCAGCGCTAGAGGGGCTTGCTGGGCGATCTCGTAGATTTGGGTGGTGCCTGTAGCGCCGAAGATCAGGGCGATGCCGTAGAGCAGGAAGGCGGTGGCGAAGGAGCCGAGCAGGAAGTACTTGATGGCGGCTTCGGGTCCGCGGGCGGTTTGTTTGCGGTAGCCGGCCAGGATGTAAGTGGCGATGGAAGAGATTTCGAGCGCGATAAAGACGACGAGAAGTTCGACGGCGCTCGTGAGCAGACACATGCCGACGGAGCCGAAGACGATGAGCGCGTAGAACTCACCCTGGTGGTGGCTGTCTTCCGGCAGGGTGTCGAGCGAGAGCAGCAGCGTGACGAGCACGATGCCGCAGATAAGGACGTGGAAGAAGATGGTGAAGGCGCTGGTTTCCACAGTGCCGAAGAAGCCTGTGCCCTGGGGAAGCGAAAGCTGCCAGAGGCTGGCCCAGAGGGCGACCGTGGTTCCGATGGAGGCGACCCAGCCGAGATTGCGGCGCGGGACGCCGGGCGCGAGCGAGGCATCGATCAGCATTACGGCGACGCCGGTGAGGGTGAGGATGACTTCGGGAAGGATGCGGTAGATGTCGGGCACTGGATTCACCGCGGACCTCCCGGAGGAACGGACGTGATGGTCACCCTCCCTGGGCCACGCAGAAGGGTGACCGAAACATGCCGTTGAGTGCTCAATTTGATGGCCGGCAGCCAGATGGAGGGCGCGACACCCATGACCAGAGTGAGCGCGACGATGGGGCAGAGGACAGCGAGTTCGCGGAAGCCGAGGTCGTGCGCCGGACGGATCGTCACCATATCGCTGGGCGGCCCGTAGAAGAGGCGTTGCACGAGCGTGAGCATGTAGGCTGCGCCGAGAATTACGCCTATCGAGGCGGCAATGGCCCAGCCGCGGCTGACGCCGGTGAAGGTGCTGGAGAGAATGAGGAACTCGCCGACGAAACTGTTCAAGATGGGCAGGCCGATCATGGCGAGAGTGATCAGTACGAAATGCGCGGCGGTGCGGGGCAGCTTGGCGGCCAGTCCGCCATAGGCGTTGATCTGGCTGGTGGCGTAGCGGTCGTAGAGTGCGCCCAGGAGGACAAAGAGGGCGGCGTCGACGACTTCGTGACTGAGAATCTGGTAGACGGCGCCGGTTGATCCGATGAAGGTGAAGCCGTAGATGCCAAGGACGATGAGGCCGAGGTGGCTGACGGCGGCGAAGGCGATAAGCTTCCAGAAATCGCGCTGGACGAGGGCGAGGCAGGCTCCGTAGAGGACGCCGATGACGGCCAGGGCTATGAGGTACGGGGCGGCGGCGCGGGCCTGCGCGGGGAAGAGCCCGATGTGGAAGCGGAGCATGGAGTAGAGGCCGAGCTTGCCGGCGACCACCATGGCCAGGGCGACTGGGGCTTCGCTGAACGTGTCGGAGAGCCAGCCGTGCAGCGGGAAGATGGGCACTTTGACGGCGAAGGCGAACAGAAACGCGAGGGCTGCCCAGGAGAGCGCGCTTGCGGGGAATTGGCCGTAGGCGATGAGGGTCTGGAGGGTGACGAAGTCGAAGCTGCCGGTGCGGGCGTAGAGCCAGAGGATCGCCACCAGCAGCGGTGCGGATGGAATGAAGGTGAAGAGGAAGAACTTGAGGGCGGCTTTGGGGCCGTCTTTGCGACCGTACATGGCGATGAGGATGGCCATGGGGACCAGCGAGAGTTCCCAGAAGCCGTAGTAGAGCATCAGGTCGAGCGAGACGAAGACGCCGAACATGGCGGTCTGCTGGACGAGGAAGAGGGCGAAGTAGACCTTGCGGCGTGCCTTGATGGCGTTCCAACTGGCGAGGACGCCGATGGGGGCGAGCAGGCCGGCGAGGACCACGAGCCAGAGGCTGAGGCCGTCGACGGCGACGTGGTAGGCGATGGCGGGGCTTTCAATCCACGGCTTGTTGACTACGAATTGAAAGCCCGAACGCGCGAGGTCGTAGTGGAAAGGCAAATGGAGCGTGAGTCCAAAGGTGATGAGTGATGTGGCGAGGGCGATCCAGTTGGGGAGCTTGGCACGGTCAGGGAAGAGAATGACGACGAGCGCTCCAGCCAAAGGAACCAGCAGGATCAGGGTGAGAATCGAGTTGTTGATTGTGTCCATTCTCAGTGCCCCGTCCACTTGATGTAGGCTCCGTAGGTTCCCAGCAGTGCCTGCAATGTGGGAAGAAGAATGAAGAGAAGCAAGGCGGCTGCTCCCGCGGCTAGCCAGGCGGCGTAAGAGCGGATGTTGCCGGACTGCCAGCGCTGCAGCAACGCTCCGCAGAAGGTGGCGATGCCGCCGAGAAGCCAAGCCAGGCCGCCGAGGATGGCCGTGTCGACCACCCAGCCGAGGAAGTAGGTGGAAAAGGCCAGCAGGGGCTTGACGACGGTTGCACCATAGAACTCGTCGACGTAGTACTTGTTAGTGAGAAGCTTGTATCCGGCGGGCAACGCCGCGGCGAGTTCGGCGGGCCGTTCTGGATTTTGCCTGTAGAAACGGTAGGCGACAAACCATCCCAGCGCCGCGGCGGCGATGGCGAAGATGCTGAGGATTCCTTCCAGGCGATCGCCGGCAGCGGCTTCAGGGCGCGCTCCAATGGCAGGCGCGAGGAACATATAGAATCGGCCTCCCTGTGCAACAAATCCGCCGACAGTCGAAAGAAGCGCGAGGAGGATCAGTGGCCCGAGCATCGACCACGGGCTTTCGTGCGGGTGTGCGTCCGGGCTGCGCGACTCGCCGAAGAAAGTCAGGTACCAAAGGCGGAACATGTAGAAGGAAGTGAGCGCGGCCGTGACCAGGCCCACAAACCACAGCGCCTTGCCAATCGAGCCGTACATGTATGCCGAATAGAGGATGGCGTCTTTGGAAAAGAATCCAGCCCACGGCGGGATTCCAGCAATGGCGATCACGCCCATGGTCATGGCCCAGAAGGTGATTGGGAGCTTCTTGCGCAGGCCGCCCATCTTGCGCATGTCCTGCTCGTCACCAATGGCGTGAATGACGGAGCCGGCTGCGAGAAAGAGCAGCGCCTTGAAGAAAGCATGGGTCATGAGGTGGAAGATGGCCGCCGAGTAAGCAGCGACGCCGCAACCGAGGAACATGTAGCCAAGCTGCGAGATGGTGGAGTAGGCGAGGACGCGCTTGATGTCCGTCTGCACCAGGGCCATGGTGGCGGCGAACAGGGCCGTGGCCGCGCCGATGATTGCGACCGTTGAGAGCGCGAAGGGCGCGTGGTCAAAGAGAACATGGGTGCGCGCGATCATGTAGACGCCGGCCGTGACCATGGTGGCGGCGTGGATGAGCGCGGAGACGGGCGTGGGGCCTTCCATGGCGTCGGGCAGCCAAATATAGAGAGGCAGTTGGGCCGATTTTCCTGTTGCGCCGAAGAGAAGGCAGAGGGCGGTTGCGGTGAGGACGCCGCCCGTCCAGCCGGGATTTGCGGTGAGTTTGTCGGCAATTTCCGAAAAAGTCAGCGTGCTGAACTTGGCCAGCAGCAGGAACATGCCGATGAGGAAGCCAACGTCTCCGATGCGGTTGACGATGAAGGCCTTTTTCCCGGCTGCTGCGGCGGAGGGTTTGGTGAACCAGAACCCGATCAGCAAATAAGACGCGAGGCCGACGCCTTCCCAGCCGACAAACATCAGCAGAGCGTTGCCGGCGAGGACCAGCGTGGTCATGAAAAACAAAAACAGATTCAAGTAGCTGAAGTAGCGGGCGTAGCCCTTGTCGTGGGCCATGTAGCCGACGGAGTAGATGTGGATGAGGAAGCCTACGCCGGTGATGACGAGGAGCATGACCAGCGAGAGTTGGTCGAGGACGAAGCTGAAGTCGATGTGGAGCGAGCCGACGTTGATCCAGGTGCCGAGGGTCTCGACGTAGGGAGCTTCCGTGCCAC
>JBEKFD010000110.1:0-15821 GCA_050013495.1 Occallatibacter sp.
AACGCCGTACTTGGCCAGAATCTCTTTTGCCTGATACTCGTGAATTTTCAAGTTGGGTCCGCCCAGTCCGCTGGGTTTTGAGGGATTCGGCGCCGGACCCGGTGAACCCTGGGCCAGCGAAGCCGTGACAGCGGTATTCAAATACTATCTTGCGGCCCAAAGCCGCCGCAAACCGTCAGCCCGCTTCCCTCTCACAATGCGCGCTGCGCGTGCGGCCCGTTACCATATTGGAATATGGCCCTGTTGAAGGAACTCCTCAAGCCGCTCGCCGAAGACGGCACCGCTCTCACCCGCGAGCAAGCGGCGGAAGTGCTTACAGAAATTCTCACCGGCACGGTGCCCGACGTTGAAATCGCGGCGCTAGTCACTGTCCTGGCTACGCGCGGGGAGCAGGTTCCGGAGCTGACTGGCTTCGTCGAGGTCATGCGGCAGCGCGCCACACCCGTCCCGCTCGATCCCGAGGAGCGCGCGGAACTGGTCGACATTGTGGGTACCGGCGGCGGAGGACCGCTCACCTTCAACATTTCTTCGGGCGCAGCGCTGGTGGCCGCGGCCGCCGGCGCCAAGGTGGCCAAGCATGGCAACCGCGCCGTCACCTCCCGATGCGGAGCGGCGGACGTGCTCGAAGCTCTCGGCGTGCCCATCGATCTTTCTCCCCAACTGGCCGCCGAGTGCCTGCGCGCCACCCGATTCATGTTCCTCTTCGCGCCTCTCTACCACCCCGCCATGAAGGTCGTGGGACCGCTGCGCCGCGCACTCGGCTTTCGCACCATCTTCAACCTCTGCGGCCCGCTCACCAACCCCGCCGGCGCCCGCAACCAGGTCATCGGCGTGCTCGCACCCAGCCGCGTCCTCCTCATCGGCCGTACCCTCGCAGCGCTGGGAGCCAAGCGCGCGTTTGTGGTGCACGGAACCGACGGAATCGACGAGCTGACCACCACCGGCGAGTCCATCGTCTGCCGCGTGGAGGAGTCCGAAGACGGCCCGCCCAAGCTCAAGGGCGCACGCGTCACACCGGAGATGGCCGGGCTAACTTGCGCTACGCCCGACGACTTTGCCCAGTTCGCCGGCGGCGATGTCGAGAACAACGCATCGCTGCTCTACGACGTCATCACCGGCATTCCCGGCCCCCGCCGCGACATCGTCCTGCTCAACGCCGCCGCCGCCCTGGTTGCCGCCGGCCTGGCCTTCGATCTCAAGGAGGGCGTAGCCATGGGCGTCGAAGCCATCGACTCCGGCCAGGCTGCGGCCACTCTGGCCAAGCTGCGCCAGTTCGGGGAAAAGCACTCGACAGTGCATTAGGACTTGCGGCAGCGAATGGAAAATGGTATATACTTTGGTATAGACCATGTGCCGGGAGGCCGACGATGAGCGCCACAACCGCCAAATCCAAACCGCAGACCGCGCGCCCGGTTACCCCCGCGCCCAAAACCGCCAAGCTCTTCAAGAACGGCCGCAGCCAGGCCGTACGCCTGCCCAAGGAGTTCCGTTTCGAAGGGAAAGAAGTCGCCATCCGCCGCGACCCCACCACAGGTGAGGTGATTCTCGCGCCGGCACCCGCCGAGCCCGCCCTGAGCTTCGACGAATGGTTCGCTCTTTACGATGCGATTCCCGACGACGCATCGGAAGAGGAATTCGCCAAGCTGCCACGACAGCCTCAGAACCTGACCTGGGACCAGCTCTTCAAGATCGTCGATCGCGCCCATGTCCCAGCAGATTTCATGGCGCATCGCCGGTCGCTCACTCCACAGCCCTCCTGGGAGGAGTGTTTCTCTGTTTGGGATGGCTTGGGTTCGCCGGATGAAGACGTGCTCGAACGGGACGATACGCCTCCGGTAGAGCGAGACTTTTCCTAAATGGCTCTCACGCATCTGCTCGACACAAACATTGTCAGCTACTTTGTGCGCGGAAACTTTCCGGCGGTTCGCCAGCATATCGTTCGAGCGCCGATCGATTCCCTGGCCGTCTCAATGGTCACTGAGGCAGAACTTCTCTATTGGGTCCTCTGCCGTCCGGGGAGCACACGCACCCGCGTCGGAGTGACGAATTTCCTGATCCGCATTCCGAGCCTGCCCTAGGGCAACGGCGCTGCGCAGAGTTACGCCCGCACCCGAGACATGCTGAAGTGCAAAGGACTTGTTCTCAGCACCACGGACCTGATGATCGCCGCCCATGCATTGTCTCTTGGTCTGACTCTGGTCACGCACGATCAAGCCTTCGCGTTCGTCGACGACCTCAAAACCGAAGACTGGACTGTTTCCGAACGGTAAGCTGCCGGGATTCGCGAAATCCGGGCTGTTACTGCGCGTCCGGCCGGCCGGCCAGTTTTCGGGCCAGCAGCCAGGAGGCCAACGAAATCACCGCTGCCAGCGCAACCCAGCCGGCCTGCATCAGAGGCTCGTTCATCGCAATGGAGAGATGCGGCACGCTGAGCGAAGCACCATTCAGCGCGGGAACTCCAATACGCACCAACTCCACACCGCCCCAGCCGAGCAGTCCGCCAGCCACAACAAATCCCGGCAACGCACGCTTCCAGGGAAAGGGGATCGGCGCCGGCATCGTGGCTTCTTCTTTCACGCGCTCCATCACCGCATCCAGAAAGCCCGAAGACGGCACAATCGTCTCTTCCGAAGCCAGAATCGATTCCGCTCCGCTCAACCCCATCGCATCCATTTCCTGCTGATTCCGGTCCATCTTCAAACCTCCTTTCCCGCGTCGTGTGCAACTTCAACCCGGCTATCGTCCGGGTGCACCGCCCTCACGTCTAGGTGCCCCATCCTTCGCGGACTTTTCGAAGGGTGGGAAGCAAGCTCACCCTCCAAGGAAGGAAACCGTCTTCGCAACAACTCCCTCGCCCTGGATAAACGCGCTTTCACCGTTCCCTCCGGCAGCCTCATGGTCCGCGCCGCGGCGGCCACGTCCATCTCATGAAAATAAAACAGCACAACCGGCTCGCGATAGCGCACCGGCAGAGAAAGTACAGCTCGCCTTACCGTTTCCGAACTAATCTGCGCGGCCAATGCCTGAAGTTGTCCGGCAGGCGCGGAGGGCTCGGCAATCTCTTCCAGCGGCACATTCAAGGTGGGAAACCGCTTCAGCTCCGAGCGGAATACATTCGCCGCCAGCGCAAACAGCCAGGTTGAAAAGCTTCCCTCGCGCCTCCATCCGGCCAGCCCTCGCCACGCGCGGACAAAGGCCTCCTGCGCCAACTCCTCTGCGCGTTCGCGATCGCGGCAATAGCGCCACGCCATATTCACCAGCGGCCCCTGCCAACGGCGCACAATCCCCTCGAAGGCCTGCGCATTTCCCGCCAGCACCCGCTCCACATCGGTCAGGTCCTGGCTGGGGTCTCTTGTTGCCGCATTGCTTTGCAGCGCGCTGGTGGGCGTGTCGATCAATCGGGACGTTCTCCTTGCGGTGGGACCACCAACCCGCGTGTCCGGTTGCATTTTGTTTCGCCAAACAAATTCCGCACAAAATGCAACCGCAATTCACGCTCCACTGTCCCACCATTCGCAAGCAACAAAAGCGGTAATCCAATCAAGGAGGATTCTATGATGCATCTCGTGCTTTCGTTCTTCGGACCTGATGAAGTTTTCGGCAATTACGGATTGTGGGTGTTTCTTTCCGTCGGCGCCGTGGCGCTGTTCGGTATCTTTCTTCCCATCACCACCTGGCTCGATTCCCGCCGCAAGGAGCGCGAAGCCTTCTACAAGGCCGAAACCCTTCGCCGCGTGAGCGAGGCCTCCGGCGACGGGGGAAAATCCTCGATCGAGTTCCTGCGCGAACAGAATCGGATCGCGCAGAGGAAGACCATCGAAGGCATGAAGATCGGCGGACTGACTATGACCGCCATCGGCGCAGGCACAATGGCGTTGGTGTGGGTTCTTGCCGGCCCCAAAGTGTCTGTTTGCGGACTCGTCCCGCTGCTGATGGGGCTTGCCATGCTCGCATACGTCTACTTCCTGGCTGCGCCGATCCAATAGGAACGGTGCAGCAGGAATCTTGGGACTGCGCCTGCGCCGTGAATCTCCGCCCCCGCTCAAGCATCGAAACATAGGCGGCGCAGCACTCGTCGAAATCTTATGTCCAAATCCCAAAAACAGCCCGCAGTCTTCATTCCCCACGGCGGCGGCCCCTGCTTCTTCATGGATTGGAACTGGGGTCCGCCCGACACCTGGCACGCCACCCAGCGTTTTCTTGAGGGGCTGGCCGCCTCACTGCCGGCGCCGCCCAAGGCCCTGCTCGTCATCAGCGGCCATTGGGAGGAGCCGGCGTTCACTGCCAGCTCAGCACCCGCGCCCAAGCTCATCTTCGACTACTCCGGCTTCCCCGAGCACACCTACCGCCTTACCTGGCCCGCGCCCGGTAACCCCGAACTCGCCGAGCGCGTGGCCGGGGTGCTCCAGCAGGCCGGCCTTCCCTCGGCGATCAATTCTACCCGCGGCTTCGATCACGGCGTTTTTGTGCCTTTGAAAGTGGCCTTTCCAAACGCGGAGATGCCCGTTGTCACGCTCTCGCTCGCGGCCTCACCGGACCCGGCGCTGCATATCGCCGCCGGCCGCGCCCTCGCCCCGTTGCGCGATGAAGGAGTTCTCATCGTCGGCAGCGGCATGAGCTTTCACAACTTGCGCGCCTACATGCGCCCCGAAACGCGCAAGCGCGCCCAGGCCTTTGACGACTGGCTTACGCGCGCCGTCGAGTCGCCCGCAGCCGAGCGCACAGCTCTGCTGGCGGCCTGGCGCAAGGCTCCCTTTGCCGCCTACGCACATCCCCGCGAGGAACACCTGATTCCGCTCCTGGTCGCCGCCGGCGCCGGTAGCGATAGCCCCGGCAAGCGCACCTTTACCGATGAGCCCATGGGCGCACGCATCAGCGCGTATCGCTTCGATTGATCCGTGCGCACGTTGCAAGCCATCCGGCCCGCTAGTTCCTATTCAGCAGCGTCTCGATCTTTCCCGCCAGCGCCCGCGGCGCCTTCGACGAACCGAACCGCTCCACCACATGCCCGCCGCGGTCGATGAGGAACTTGGTGAAGTTCCAACGGATCGTTCCGCCGCCGAAGATCCCCAGGAGGCCCGGCTGCTTCTGCTTCAGGAAGCGATAGAGCGGATGCGCATCCTTGCCGTTCACGTCGATCTTGGCGAATATGGGAAGAGTCACGTTGTATCTCTCCCGGCAGAAGGCGCCAATCTCCTCCGCCGATCCCGGTTCCTGTCTGCCAAACTGGTTGCACGGGAAAGCAAGCACCGCGAAGCCACGCTCCTGATATGTCTCATAAAGCTCTTCCAGTCCCGCGTACTGCGGCGTGAACCCGCATTGGCTGGCGGTGTTCACAATCAGCAGCACCTTGCCGCGCCAGGTCTCCAGGCTCACCGGAGTCCCATCCAGCAGCGAAGCAGTAAACCCGTAGATCGCCTGTTGCGGCTCGCCGGTCAAAGTAAAACCTCTCTCCTGACAAGATGCCATGTTTATCGAACGTGCGTCTAAGAGAGATGCCGTGCAAGGTGAGGGGATGCTATGAGGCCTCAACCCGTCTGCGTCCGGTAGACTGAGGGTTAGGCCCCGGTCCGAAGGCGCTTGGCGCGGCAGGGAAATTCAGGGAAAGATTCGATTTCCGGGCCGTGCCCACGCTCCGCTGGTTTGGGTGGGATGGGTGCGGTCAAATATAATCAATTCTTTCCGCGATGCAGGGATGCAGGACAGATTTTTTAAGCTGTGAGGGTGTCGATATTCTTCCCGTGAAGCCGAACCAGAAGGCGAACTATGGCCCGCACCAGTATTTGTGCTCGACGCAGGGCTTCGGCCCGGTGAAGACCAGGCACGCATTCATCTCCCGCATTTTGCGGACCTCTTGTCTGCTCCGCGCCGGGCTCATCCTGGTGCTGCTCATCGCCGCCGGCGCGGCCATCGCCCAGCAGTCCCAGATCATCGAAAACATTCGCGTCATCGGCAACCGGCGCATCCCCAAAGAGACCATCCTGGCTCGCCTTTTCTCCCATAACGGCGATGTCTACGATCCCATCTCCATCGAGCGCGATTTCAACTCCTTGTGGAACACCGGTTACTTTGAAAATCTGCGCATCGAACGGGAAGACACGGAGAAGGGCATCATCCTCGACGTCTTCGTCAAGGAAAAACCGACTATCCGCGAGATCAATTACCACGGCAACAACTCGATCACTACCTCCGACATTCTTGACCGCTTCAAGAAAGAAAAGGTCGGCCTCTCTGTCGAGAGCCAGTATGACCCGGCCAAGATTCTGCGCGCCACCACCGTCCTCAAAGACCTGCTCGCTGAGCATGGCCACCAGTTCGCTATCGTCAAGCTCGATGTCAAGGACATTCCTCCGGCTTCGGTCCAGGTGAATTTCAATATCAAGGAAGGTCCCACCGTCAAGGTGGGCAACATCAAGTTCACCGGCAATGAGCATATCCCCGGCCTGGTCCTGCGCCGCGCCATGAAGAACCTGAAGCCCATCGGCATTCCTTACTCCATCTTCCTTGAAGATCTCTTCCCCCAGACCTTCGACGCCTCCAAGCTCGAGGAAGACGCCGAGCGCGTCCGCCTGGCCTATCGCGACAAGGGCTACGCCAACGCCGCCATCGAAGAGCCGCAGACGCAGATTCGCGACGAAGGCGGTCTCAACTTCTTTACCTTTCGTCCCAACAAGGGCAAGCGCATCGACATCCTGATGCCGGTTGAGGAAGGCGCCCGCTACCGCCTTGGCACCATCACTTTTACCGGCAACAAGGCTATCAACAACACAAAGGCCTTGCGCGCCCAGTTTGCCCTCAAAGACGGCGACTGGTTCAGCGCGACCCTCATCCAGAAAGGCATTGAGAATCTCAAGAAGGCTTACGGAGGGTATGGCTACATCAACTTCGGCGTCATCCCCAAGCCCATCTACGACGACCAGAAGAAGACCGTCTCACTGGACATGGACATCGACGAAGGCAAGCCATTCTACGTTTCGCGCATCGAATTCACCGGCAACACCATCACCCGCGACAAGGTCATTCGCCGCGAGTTGCTGCTCGACGAAGGCTCGGTCTACAACTCCCAACTCTGGGAGTACAGCCTGCTCCGCCTCAACCAGTTGGAATACTTCAATCCGCTCCGTGTAGAAGAGGATTCCGAGGCCCACCAGGATGCCGAAGCAGGCACCGTCGACCTGCTGCTCAAGGTCAAGGAGAAGGGCAAGAACTCCATCGGCCTCAACGGCGGCGTCAGCGGCCTATCGGGCGCATTCCTGGGCGTCAATTACCAGACCAACAACTTCCTCGGCCTGGGAGAAACCCTCAGCCTGCAGGGCAACCTGGGCAACGTCGCCCGCACGTTCCAGTTCGGCTTTACCCAGCCCTACCTGCGCAACCGCCCGCTCAACCTGGGCTTCCAGCTCTTCAGCAGCAAGCAGGACTACAACGCCGCCAAGCAGTACCAGACCACCACCGGGGCATCGCCCAACCTCAGCCAGGCGCAGCAGTCTCTCACGCAGAATTACAACCAGGCTTCCACCGGCCTGACGTTCTCACTGAGTTATCCCTTGAAACGCCACGCCTTCCAGCGCGTCGGCATGACCTATAGCCTGAACAAGTCAACCATCACCGCGTTCAGCACCGCATCGCAGACGTTCTTCCAGACCATCAGCTTCCGTTCCGGCATTCAAGGCTCCAACGCGCTGGCCGGAATCGTGAGCAGCAGCGCGTCCTTCAGCTACGTCTACAACACCATCAACAGCCCCATTCGTTCGCGCACCGGCAAGGAGTACTCGGCGGTGTTCCAGTTGGCGGGCATCGGCGGCAACGTCCGCTACATCGCTCCCTTCGTCGCCTACAAGCACTTCATCCCCATGCACTACCTCATTCCATCGGCCACGGGCCGCAATGTTCTGGGCGTGCGAGCACAGATGAACTATGTGCAGGGCTTCGGCGGAGACGTGGCGCCACCCAACAACCGCATTTACTCCGGCGGCGAGGCTGAGCTGCGCGGCTTCGATATCCGCGGCGCAACGCCCTACGGATACGTCCCCAATCGCACCACCGTTCAGCTCACCAATCCTGACGGCACCTGTGTGCCGCGCGATCCTACCAACCCGCAGTTGAACCAGTGCCTGCAGATCGCCCTGCCGGTATACGGCATTGCCTCCATCGGAGGCGACACCAACCTCACCACCAATGTCGAGTACCGCATTCCCATCGCCGGCCCGGTCATGATCTCAGTCTTCGACGACTTCGGCATCGACGTGGCCCTGAACAAAGGCCAGTTGAAGCAGAGCCCGGAAGGCTTCGCCTCGCTGACCGCTCCGCTCTATGGCTGCCCGGTCTTCAACAACGGCGCCTGCCAGGGTGGCATTCCCGGCAACATGGTGGGCTTCCAGCAGAATATCCGCCCCATTGCCGGAACCAACTTCGTGCCCCGCATGTCCATCGGCAGCGAGCTCTCGGTCATCATGCCCATCATCAACGCGCCCTTCCGGCTCTATTACGCTTACAACCCGCTGCGCCTGTATGAAACCCCTTATTGCAACTCGGTCATCCTCGGCAACAACAAGGGCAGTTGCTCGGCTGAGCTGATTACGCGCGACCTGTTCCCGCCCGGAGGCGCCGGCGACTACACCTACCAGGAATCGCTCCAGGCCTATGGTTCCCGCTACCTGTTCCGCGAGCCCCGCAAGACCTTCCGCCTGACTGTGTCGACGACCTTCTAGCCTTCCACCGCCTTCGCCGACCAATGGGAGATGAAACTGTGCCCATCCATCGAGCGTGTCTTGCTCGATGGATGGGAGCCCACAAAGTCCAACCATCGGCCAGTTCCCATCCTGTTTCTTCCTGGCGCAACACTACCCGGCGCGATTCAGCCCGGCGTCCCAGGTCTCGGTCGCCAGGGCGAACGACCGGGGATAGAAGGCCCTGCAAGTCCCAATTACCACACCGAAAATTACCCTCCCGCCTTTACCTCCTCCACCCTCGACCCCTATAATCCAGAGAGTTCCTGCTGAAGTCTCCGCTCGCATCTTTTCCTGTCTCTGCCCGTACTTCCGGCGCGGAGCCCCGTCAAAAGACAGTAGGGTTTATCAGGAGACACAAGTTCGGTCGTGCGGGAAGCGCGAACCGGTAGAGGAATTCCGAAGGAGTCTTACATTCAAATGAAGCGTTCCATTGTGCTTGTTCTTACGCTTGCCTTGGGCATTGCCCTGAGCGCAGCCGCTCAAACTCTACCCGCTCCCACCGCGGCCCCAGCTGCGCCGGCGCCGGCCGGTCCCGCCAAAGTGGCCGTCATCGCTTTCCAGGGAGCCGTGAGCCAGACCAACGAATTCCAACGCGACTTTGCCGACCTGCAGAAGAAGTTCGAGCCAAAGCGCAACCAGCTCAAGACCATGGCCGATGAGATCGACGGCATGGAAAAGCAGTTACAGGCGCAGGGCGCCACCTTGAGCGACGCCGACCGCGCCACCAGGGCCAAGACCGTCGACGAAAAGAAGAAGCAGGCCCAGCGCTTCGCCGAGGATGCCCAGAACGACCTGACCCAGGAGATGAACGAGGACTACAACAAGGTCGCTTCCAAGGTCTTTGACGTTCTTTCGGCCTATGCCCAGCAACAGGGATACACCCTGGTTGTGGACGGCACGGGGAACCAGCAGCAGGCGCCCGTCGTGCTCTACGCCAGCCCCGGCATCGACATCAGCAAGGCGATCGTCGACGCCTACAACCTCAAGTCCGGAGTTCCTGCTCCACCGCCGCAGCCGCCCTCCGCACCGTCTCCCAAGCCCGCCGCGAAGCCGCCCGTAACCCACTAAGGACCGGCTCGCAAGACACACGATCCCGCAGAAGGCCCCGCATCGCGGGGCTTTTCTGTTGTTGCCGACGCCGCCATTCAGTTGCCGCAGCGCGTGTCAGGCGACGAAAACACATTACGCCCGGTGGATTCTCTCGATATCGAACGAAAAATCGCTCAAGTCGAATTTGACAATGAAGTTCTCAAAGAAGCCGTTCATTCCCAGCAGTCCCGGAACCGGAAGGTTCTCCATGAATGCAGCAAGAATCTTGATTGGTCCTCCTGGAACATAGAGGGCAATTTCGTGGATGTACACGTTTGCGACCGCCGAGATCCCCTGGGTTTGTTCCAATTTCCCGGCTTCGATATCCAGGCCGATGAAGCGTCCAATCTCAGCGTTGAACACGCAGCGTGTAGCGCCGGAATCCACCACGGCCTCAAAGCGCTTGGTTCGTGGGGCATTTTTAAGCGGAAGCGCAATGCTTACTTCGAGCCGCGCCGAATAGACATGAGCCCCGTCTTGAACGGGTGACGCTTTAAGTGGAAATCGCACAAGCGGTTCTTACACGGAAAGGGGCGCCCATTCCGGCGGCGTTTTGAGGATAATGGGGTCCGACACACCCGCCCGATCACTACCATCGGAAGCCTCTCTGAAGGTGTCTCCGATGGCGACAATTTTGGACTCGTCGGCAGACAGCGCAATCCACTTGTTCAGCGGAGCCGAACGGAGGGTCTGCAGGCGAATTTCATTCTCTGGAGACATCGGATTCCCTTCTTCCTTTCGGACGCGCCAGGGTCCAGACTGGCTTCCCTGTTGTCAACATTAGATCATGCCTTCAAGAACTACGCACTCATCTTGAATCCAATGCCCACAAACTCATGGTTTGACGCTCCGCTCGCCGCCCTCCTATAATCCAGTCTGTTCCGCTGCCGTCTCAGTCTGCGTCTTTTCCGTCTTCGCTGCCTCCGGGTTGTGTTGCTCGGCTGGCAAAGCACCCTGAGGTTGCTCAGAAGGCAACCGGCCTGCTTTCGCCTCAGCGCGCGGGCGGCCGCACAAGAAAACCTGCCGCGGGAACCTGAAGGAGTCCTCCATTCACATGAAGCGTTCGCTTGTACTTGCCATTTTGCTGGCCTCCGGATTTGTCCTGGGCGCAGCCGCACAAACGCCCGCAGCCGCGCCGGCAGGCCCCACCAAGATTGCCGTCATCGCATTCCAGATGGCCGTGGCCCAAACCAACGAAGGACTGCGCAACTTCGCCGACCTGCAGAAGAAGTACCTGCCCAGGGAGAGCGGACTCAAGGCGCGCAGCGACGAGATTGAAAGCCTGACCAAGCAATTGCAAGCACAGGGCGCCACGCTCAGCGAAGCGGCCCGCGCTGCCCAGGCCCGCACCATCGACGAGAAGAAGAAGAAGCTGGATCGAGACGCAGAGGATCTCCGCACCGAGGGCGGCCAGGAGGCCAACGAGATGTACAACACCCTCGCCTCCAAGGTCTACGACGTGCTGGCCGGCTACGCCCAGCAGCAGGGGTACTCGCTGGTGCTTGACGTCTCCCAGCAGCAGAATCCCATCCTCTTCGCGCTCCCTTCCACCGACATTACCAAGCCGGTCGTGGAGGCCTACAACGTCAAGTCGGGTGTTCCCGCGCCACCGCCGCAGCCCGCGGCAGCGACCGCACCCGCAGCCAGGCCCACCGCGCCCAAGCCGCAGGCGCCCGCGGCTCACTAAAGTGCCTCGACAACACTGAAAAAGGCCCCGCATCTGGGGGCCTTTTTCTGATCAATATTGCACACTCACCAATGGGCCAAATCGTCAAGGCTGCTGCGAGATTTATTTGCGCTGCAAATGGCCGTTCCTGTGGAAAAAAATGTGGATTATTTGCCGCATTCTCCCAAACAAATTCCCATTTCTTCTCTTGTCAGCAGCGGCTTCCTTCTGATAGACCACTTAACTCCTTATTTATCAACATAAACTTGGCCCGTCTTAGAGCTGCTGAAACGCCCGCCCCGTGCCTCCAGAAATGTGCCCGATTTCACAGCTTTCCACAATCGTCCATGAACGCCAGGTAACTTAAGTATCTGAATAGTTACTGCTTTCTACTTATTTCTGCTGATCTTCGCCGACCCGCAAAACCGCCAGGAAAGCTTCCTGTGGAATATCCACCTTGCCGATCCGCTTCATCCGTTTCTTGCCTTCCTTTTGCTTCTCCAGCAGTTTGCGCTTGCGGGAAATATCCCCGCCATAGCACTTGGCCAGAACGTTTTTCCTGAGCGCCGCCACCGTTTCGCGGGAAATGATCTTCGACCCAATGGCCGCCTGGATCGCGACTTCGAATTGCTGCCGCGGAATCAGCTCCCGCATCTTCGACACCAGCAGCTTGCCGCGCTCATAGGCAAAGTCGCGGTGCACAATGATCGAGAGCGCGTCTACAGGTTCGCCCGAAACCAGGATGTCCATCTTCACCATGGGCGATTCCCACTCCCCGGCCAATTGATAATCCAGCGACGCATATCCGCGCGAGATGGATTTCAGCCGGTCGTAGAAGTCCAGCACAATCTCGTTCAGCGGCAACTCGTAGGTCAGCATCACGCGCGTAGGCGTCACATATTCGAAGTTCAATTGCTTGCCGCGCTTCTCTTCCACCAGCTTGAAAATCCCGCCCACGTACTCTTCGTTGGTCAGAATCTTGGCCGTGATTACCGGCTCGCGAATCTCGTCGATATTGGTCGGCTCCGGCCAGCGCGAAGGGTTGTCCACCTCCACCACGCTGCCGTCAGTAAGCGTGATGTGGTAGCGCACGCCCGGCGCCGTTGTAATCAGATCGAGCTCGTATTCGCGCTCCAGCCGCTCCTGGATGATCTCCATGTGCAGCAAGCCGAGGAACCCGCAGCGAAAGCCAAACCCCAGCGCCACCGAGCTTTCCGGTTCAAAGAAGAACGATGAATCGTTGAGCCGCAGCTTTTCCAGTGCATCGCGCAGCAGCGTGTGCTCATGCGAATCCACGGTGTAGAGGCCCGCAAACACCATCGGTTTGATGTCTTCAAACCCCGGCAGTTGCGCCGCGGCCGGACGCGCGTCCTCGGTTACCGTATCGCCGATTTTGGTGTCGCCCACGTTCTTGATGGTGGCCGCGAAAAATCCCACCTCGCCCGCCGTCAACTGGCCAATCTCCACCGGCTTGGGCATCAGCACGCCCATTGATTCCACTTCGAACGACTTCCCATTCGACATCAGCCGGATCTGCTGCCCTTTGCGCATGGTCCCTTGCATCACGCGAACCAGCACAATCACGCCGCGGTAGGGGTCGAACCACGAGTCGAAGATCAGCGCCTGCAGCGGCGCGTCCGGGTCGCCCGTCGGCGCAGGCAGCCGATGCACAATCGCTTCAAGAACTTCGTGCACGCCCTGCCCGGTTTTCGCGCTCACCGGAATCGCGTCGGTCGCGTCCAGCCCCACCGCCTTTTCGATTGCTTCCTGGGTGCGCAGAATGTCCGCCGACGGCAGGTCGATCTTGTTGATCACCGGAATGATTTCCAACCCGTGGTTGATGGCGAGATAGGCATTGGCCAGCGTCTGCGCTTCCACGCCCTGGCTCGCATCCACCACCAGCAGCGCCCCCTCGCACGAGGCCAGCGACCGCGAAACCTCGTAGCTGAAATCCACATGCCCAGGCGTGTCGATGAGGTTGAGCTGATACGTGACGCCGTCGTCCGCCTTGTACATCATGCGCACGGCATGGGCCTTGATGGTGATGCCGCGCTCCCGCTCCAGATCCATGTCGTCCAGAATCTGCGCCTGCATCTCCCGCCCGGTCACCGACCCGGTCAGTTCCAGAAGACGGTCGCTCAGCGTCGACTTTCCGTGGTCGATGTGGGCGATGATGGCGAAGTTGCGGAGGAGGCGTACGTCCATGCGGGGGTTAGCTGGAGAGGGCGCTTCCTGGGCTGCTGCGCAGAGTGCCCTCCAGGCCATAGCTTATCATCGGGATAGTGTCTTCCGTGGTCCGAGCCCCAGCGGGTGAGGCCAGGGCGGCGCGATCATTCAATGCACAAAAGTCCCTTCGGTTCAAAGTTCCTCGGTTTCTCTCTGCTTGCCCTCCTGCTGGCCGGCTGCACCCCTTCGCAATCCGGCGACGCCAACCCGAATGCGCAACCCCAGGCCACCGCTCCGGCAGTTCCAGCCCCGCAGCCGCAGCAAGCTCCGACGCCTCCGCCGCCGCAACCGACAGCCCAGCAGCAGCGAGTGCGGGTGCTCATTCAGCAGGTTGAGGGCGCCTATTACCAGGGACAGGCTGCCTATCGCAAGGGAGACCTGGTCAGCGCCAAAATCAACTTCGACCGCGCCGTCGATCTCATGCTCCTTAGCGGCATCGACATCAAGGCAGAACCGCAATTGCAGGATGAGTTCGACCACATCGTCGACGGCGTCAATGCCCTGGAGATGGAAGCCCTCAAGCAGGGCAACGGCTTTGTCCCGCCTGAAGAGCCGACCCCCGCCGAGGCCGCCAGCGACGTGACGTTTGAAGTAGACCCCAACATCGTGGCCAAGGCTCGCGGCGCGTTGGCCACAACCAAGTCCGACTTGCCCCTGGTGGTGAACGACTACGTCGCCGCCTACATCAACTTCTTCGCCAACACCCAGCGCGGCCACAACACCCTGCTCCACTCCTTCCAGCGCGCCGGCCGCTACAAGGCCATGATTCAGCGCGTCATGGCCGAGGAAGGCGTACCGCAGGATCTTATCTACCTGGCCGTCGCCGAATCGGGATTCAACCCGCGCGCCATGAACGGCAAATCGCACGCTGGCGGCATGTGGCAGTTCATGCCCAATGACAAGTTCTATGGCTTGGCCCGCACCGCCTATGTGGACGAGCGCTTCGATCCGGAAAAATCCACCCGCGCCTACGCCCGCTACATGAAGTTCATCTACAACCAGCTCGTCGACTGGTATCTTTCCATGGCGGGATACGACTGGGGCACCGGCCGCATCCAGCAGGCAGTGCAGAAGACCGGATACGCCGACTTCTGGGAGCTCTACAAGCGCAACAACCTGCCCGGAGAAACCAAGAACTACGTGCCGGAAATTCTGGCCGCCATCATCATCGCCAACAACCCCACGCAATACGGCTTTGACGACGTCACTCTCGATCCCCCGCTGCTCACCGACACCGTGACCATCGGCTACTCCGTCGACCTGCGCCTGGTCTCCGACATTGTGGACGCCCCGATGGACGAGCTCACTGCCCTGAATCCCAGCCTGCTGCGCTCGGTCACGCCGCCCGACGCGCCCTTCGATCTGCACTTGCCCGCCGGCACCGCCACGCTCTACCAGCAACGCATCGCCACCGTTCCGGAAGCCAAGCGCAACGCCTGGCGCTACCACCGCGTGGCTGCGGAAGACACGCTGGCCTCCGTTGCCCGCCAGTTCCACGTCTCGGAGTCGGCGCTGGCCGGCGCCAATCAACTGCGCGCCTCTGACAGCTTTCAGGGCGTTGAGGCGCTCGCCATTCCGCTGGCGCCCGCCGCAGCAGCCTCCTCGCATATGGTGCTCTACACCGCCCGCCGGGGCGATACGCTGGTGACCATCGCCGATCGCTTCGGCGTCTCTCTCACCCAGTTGCGCACCTGGAACAAGATGAACGGCATTAAGGTCGAGCCCGGCCGCCGCCTGCACGTGGCCGAGCCTGCCGGCGCAGCTATCGCAACGCGCGGTCGTCGCCGCGGAACCGCAGCCGAAGCCGGCGAATCAAGCAGCGGGAAAGCCACGCAAGCCGCGCCGGCAAAGGGCTCTGCGCACAAGCGCGGCGCGACATCGAAGAACCAAACGTCGCCGTCCTCTTCAAGCAACAAGCAAGCCAGGGCACACACCGCCGCGCCCGCAGCGAAGAAAAAACCGCAATCAAGCAATCCGCGCATAAAAAATCCTCACCTCATTAGTACTTGAGTTGCAGACCGGCGCCTCGGATGGAGCAGGGGTCATCAAACCCCTGGAAGCAGATCGGCGATTCGGAGGGAGCAGGGGTCTTCAGACCCCTGGAAGAG
>JBEKFD010000111.1:0-15672 GCA_050013495.1 Occallatibacter sp.
ATCGCTTTTTCCCCAGTTTCCAGGCCATTTGCCGCGCCCTCAGGGAAATTCTAGTGCAACAAACACCGCATTTCATCAGGTTTTATGAGGGTCTTGTTGGTCTTTCAGGATCGACTTGTTAGCGCAAATATCGGGATAGAACCTTAAAGTTCAGTCGGCCGCGGCCGCCTTTTTTGCAGGCGATTTCGCAGGCCGTTTGCGAACTTTCGGACCATGAACGTGTTTCGCTTCCGTCGCCTTGGGGATGGCGTCCAGGTCGGCCTTGCCTTCGGCCAGGTGCATCAGGAAGTCCTGGCTGCCGAAGGTCGGAGCATCCTTGAGCAACTTGCTTGCTCGCAGGTAGGTGCCGTCCGGCTGCTGTAGGCGCGCTTTGATCGTGTCCGCCATGTAGGCAGGCAGGATTTCATCGTGGATGCGGGCTTTGGCCGCCGCGTCCCGCACCGGAAATACGACTTCGCAGCGCTCGAACAGGTTGCGCGGCATCCAGTCCGCCGAGCCGAGGTAAATCTCCAGCTCGCCGCCATTTTCGAATTGAAAGATGCGCGAGTGCTCCAGGAACCGCCCGACGATGGACCGGACACGAATATTCTCCGACAGGCCTGGTACGCCGGGCCTTAGTATGCAAAGCCCGCGGATGATCAGGTCAATCTGCACACCCGCCTTCGATGCCGCATAGAGCGCTTCAATCACCGATGGCTCCAGCAGCGCGTTCATCTTGGCGACAATGTGCGCAGGCCGCCCCGCCTGCGCGTGCTCCTGCTCGCGGCGAATCAGCCCCAGGAAGCTTTCGGCCATGGTCAGCGGGGCAACAAGCAGCGGCCGGTAGTCGTCGATCTCCGCATGAGCGGTTAAGTAATTGAACACCATGTGCACACGCTCGGTGATCTGCGGATCGCACGTCAGCAGGCTCAGGTCGGTATAGAAGCGCGCCGTGCCGGGGTTGTAGTTGCCCGTGCCCAGGTGGCAGTAGCGTCGAGTCACGCCGTCTTCGTCGTGGCGAACCAGCATGGCCAGCTTGCAATGCGTCTTCAACCCCACTACGCCGTGGAACACCTGCACGCCCGCGTCTTCCATGCTGCGCGCCCAGCGAATGTTGGTGGCTTCGTCAAACCGCGCCATCAGCTCCACCACCAGCGTGGCTTCCTTGCTGCCGGCGGCTTCAATCAGCGCTTCGCAAATCGGCGAGTCCTGGCTGGTGCGGTAGAGCGTCTGCTTCATCGACAGCACCAACGGATCCTTGGCGCCCTCCTGCACAAATTCCACCACCGGATCGTAGGAGTCGTAGGGATGGTGCAGCACCACATCGTGCAAGCGCAGCTCATCGAAAATATTCGCTGATTTGCGGCTCAGGTGCAGCGGATGCGGCATGAAAGGCGCGAATTTCAAGTCGGGCCGGCGCACATCGCCATAAAGGAACATCACACGCGAGAGGTTGACCGGCCCATCGCCAAGCAGCACCTGGTCCGGATCGAGCTGAAAGTTCACCCGCAGCCGCTCCACAATCTCCGGATGGGCGCGGGTTTCAATCTCCAGCCGCACCGCGTCGCCCTTGCGCCGGTTATGCAGTTCCACGCGGATGGTCTCAAGCAGCGACCGCGCTTCCTCCTCTTCGAAGTAGAGATTCGAATTGCGCGTCACACGAAAAGCGGCGTGCGCCAGCACCTCGTAGCCGCGATACATGCCGCCCAGGTTCTGCACGATCAGATCCTGCAGCAGCAGGTAGTCGAATTGCCCTTCGTCTGCGGGCAGGCGGACGAAGCGCGGCAGCGCGCGAGGCACCGTAACCACTCCGAGCACCTGCGGCCCGGAACTGCGCCGCTTGGCCCTGAGCAGGATGGCCAGGCAAAGCGCCTTGTTCAGCACACGCGGAAACGGGTGCGCGGGGTCAATCGAGATCGGCGTCAGCAGCGGATCCACTTCGCGCTGAAAGTAGCTCTGCGCAAACGCTCGCGCCTCGTCGCCTAGTTCCTTCCACTCCAGCAGGCGGACGCCCTGCTTGCGCAATTCCGGCAGCAGTTGCTCATTCCAGCAGCGGTACTGCGCGGCCACAAAGCCGTGAATCTCGGTGGTCAGAATCGCCAGAGACTCATCCGGACGATTGCCGTCATAACCCGGTTCGCGGTAACCGTCTTCAATCCGCTGCATCAGCCCGGCCTGGCGGATTTCCACGTATTCATCCAGATTGGAGCCGGTGATGGCCAGGAACTTGACCCGTTCGAGCAGAGGATTCCCCGCGTCCTCGGCCTCTTCCAGGACGCGCCGGTTGAACTGCATCCAGGAGTAATCCCGTCCATTGAACAGCTTTTGTTTCTGCGTAGTTCGGGCCATTATGCGTTTCCAGTGCGCCGTGTTGGAAGTCTACAGCGTTTCCCTGACAAGCGGAAACTGGAAGCCAACTTCCTTCACAAAACCACCCCATCAGGCAATGCATACAGGATTGAGGCAGGATCGGATGTTAACAGCAGGCAAAAAGGTTGAATTGGAACGGTTGAATTGACTCTCTGGGCCTGCGGGTTGAGGATAAGGGGAGGAGTGATTCCAATTCCATCCCCAGAGAGGAGCGCTCTCGATGCCGAAAGAAATGATCACAACCAGCGACAGCCTGATCCCCGCCCAGTCTGTTCCGCAGGGCGCCCGGGAGTTTACCGAGCGCGTACACGGAATGCTGGATGGACAGCCCAAGGACGAAGCGACAGTCGTCAGGGCCTTCGACGGGCTCGATGAAATGTTCGACCTCATCGCCGCCGGCATGTACTCCATTGCTTCCATGCTGGTGGGCGAGGGCGAGGACAGCATCCGCCTGGTGGAAACGGCCGTGGCCAACACCGAAGTCTCTTCAGGGCACGATCCGCTGCAATCCCGCAAGAACAGTCGCCGCGCGCTTTGCACCGCCGCGCTGGAAATGCTTGCCGCCCGCGACGCCGCCAGCCTGGCCGCGCCGCAAGGTCTGGAGCATGCCGTAACCTGCATTGATGACGAGGAACTGGACGCCGCCAGCGTCTCCAGCGAAGAGTTGGAGCGCATGATTGCGGGGCCGGACCGCGACCGCGTGCGCAACTGGCTGGAGAGCCTGCCGACGGCGATGCGCACCATCTTTGTTCTTCGCGCGGTGGCCGGGTTTACCACGGCTGAGACAGCCGATCTGCTGGCGGCGCACGGAGGCCCTGAAGCCGCAGGGTGGAGTGGCGATGCGGTCCGTGAACTGTTCCGCCAGGGCCTGTGCTCGTTAGCTTCGCAGGTGCTGCACGCCGCCAATCGCTAGCATCAACCGCCAGCCCTGACTTGCAACCGTTGGCTGCCCGTGACGTGCGCCTGCGCACTGCGTTTTCCTCATGAACTTCCTCTGTCGGTATAGCCTTACTGGGTTTCCAATTCCGTCATCTCAGCGGGTCGGCCACACCGGGCACCCGTTCGATACACTACTTTAAGAACCCTGCCGGCCGTTTTCGGCATCCATTAGGGGCGAACAATTTCAGGCAGAGCCGCTTTTCAAGTGAGTTGAAGAATCTTGATCTCGTCGAAAAAATGTGGAAAGAGCATGGCTTACCCCTGCGGCCTGCTGCTCGGCCTGTCGGCATTGGCCGTGACCGGCTTGGGGCAGACTGCGCCGCAAATCAATGGCATTGCTCCCAGCCAGGCCTCCGGGCCGACCGCACAGAGCTTTCAGGGCAGCGTGACCAAAGGGGAAGCAACCGGACAGACCATCGACCTGACGCTCGACGACGCCATGCAGCGGGGCCTGAAAAACAATCTGGGTGTAATTCTGAGCGCCACGCAAACCGCCTCCGCGCGCGGCCAGCGGCTGAGCCAGTTGCAATCTCTGCTGCCCAGCGTCGACGGCAGCTTCAAAGACACCGTGTCGCAGGTCGATCTTCCCGCAGAGGGTCTGCGCATTCCCGGCTTTCCCACCATTATCGGCCCCTTCGGGTACCAAGATCTGCGCGGATCGCTGAGCTGGTCGTTGATCAATGTAGCTTCACTGCGCAACTACCTGGCCGCGCGGCACAATTTTGCCTCAGCCCAATTGAGCGCCGAGGATGCGCGCGACCTGGTGGTGCTCACCGTGGGCAATGCGTATCTGCTGGCACTGGCCGATGAGTCGCAGGTAAACAGCGTTGAGGCCCAGGTGGCCACCTCCAAAGTTTCTCTCGACCAGGCGGTCGCCAACCACGACGCCGGCACCGCGCCCATGCTCGACGAACTGCGCGCCCGCGTCGATTACCAGAGCCTGCAGCAGCAGTTGATCGTGGCCAAAAACTCGCTCGAAAAAGATAAGCTGGCGCTGGCGCGCACCATCGGCCTGCCCCTCGCGCAAAGCTTCAACCTGGCCGACAAGGCGCCCTACAAGCCCTTCGATGAGCTGGATGTGGATGCGACCATCCGCCAGGCGCACGCCAACCGCAAAGATCTAGCCGCCATGGTGGAGCAGGTGAAGGCCGCCGACGAGCAGCGGAAGGCCGCCACTGCGAACCGCTTTCCGACTCTCGCCTTCAGCGGCGACTACGGCGACATCGGCGTAAATCTGAGTCACTCGCACGGCACCGGCGACGCCACCGGCACAATCAGCGCGCCGCTGTTTGCGGAGTTTGCGCTTCGCGGCGAGGCTCAGGTTGCGCAGTCCACTCTGGACACCGACCAGGCCAAGTTGAGTGACCAGAATGCGCAGGTGGACGCCGACATTCGCGACGCGCTGCTGGACATTGCATCGGCGCAGAAGCAGGTTGAGGTGGCTCGCTCCAGCGTGGACCTGGCCAACGAAGCGCTGAAGGAAGCGCAGGAACGCTACAAGAACGGCGTGGACGACAACTTGGCGGTAAGCCAGGCGGAGCAGAGCGTGGCCCAAGCCGACAATCAATATGTGACCAGCCTTTACCGGCACAATGTGGCCAAGCTCAGCCTGGCGCGGGCATTGGGCGCGGGGCAGAGCTACCAGATTTATTTGGGAGGGAAGTAACCGTGGCGGATACGACGACAACGCCGGCCCCAACGGCGCCGGTTCAAGAAACTGAGATCACGCAGCCCAAGAAGAGCCGCAAGGGCATCATCGTGGCGGTGGTGGCTATTCTTGTTGTGGTGGCGGTCGCGGTGTGGTGGCGCTCCACATTCAGCGAGGATACTGACGACGCGCAGGTGAACGGACACTTGATCCAGGTGAGTTCGCGCATTGCCGGGCAGGTCTTCAAGGTAGACGTGGTAGAAAACCAGGTGGTCAAGACGGGCGACACCATTGCCGAGCTTGACCCCAAGGACTTCGACGTTGCGGTCGAGAACGCCGAGGCAGCCCTGGCCGTCGCACGGGCCAACGCCGCGGCTGCCAACGTCAATGTGCCGATCACATCCATCAACACCGGCAGCACCCTGCGCTCCGCGGACGCCGATGTAAGCGGGGCGCACTCCGGCGTGGGGCAGGCGCAACAGCAGTTTGAGGCGGCGCGCGCCAAGGTGGCCGAGGCGCAGGCGAACCTGACCAAGGCAGAGGCAGATCTGGCCCGCTACCAGCCGCTGGTGGAAAAGGACGTAATCAGCAAGCAGCAGTTCGATGCTGCCGTTGCAGCACGGGACGGAGCAAAGGCGTCCCTGGCCAATGCGCAAGCGAGTGAACGTGCCGCGGCCGACGGCGTACGGGTGGCAAACGACAAAGAGACGCAGTCGCAGGCCCAGCAGAAGTCGGCTGAGACCGGCCCGCAGCAGGTGGAAATACAAAGCGCCCGCGCCAAGGCAGCGCAGGCGCAGGTGGAGCAGGCCCAGGCGCAGCTCGACCAGGCCGAGCTCAACCTCAGCTATACAAAAATTGTCGCTCCTGCCAATGGAATCATCACCCGCAAGAGCGTCGAAATCGATCAGAACGTCTCTGCAGGCCAGAACCTGCTCACGCTGGTTTCGCTCGACGATCTGTGGATCACGGCAAACTTCAAGGAGACGCAGCTTCGCCACATGTCCGCAGGCCAGCCGGTCGAGATTGAAGTGGACGCCACCGGCAAGACCTATCACGGCAAGGTCACCCAGATCGGCGGCGCAACCGGCTCGGTGTTGAGCCTCTTTCCGCCCGAGAACGCGACGGGTAACTACGTAAAAGTGGTGCAGCGCGTACCCGTACGCATCGACTTCACTGACCTGAAGAACGAAGACCCGAAGCAGGAGTTGCGGCCGGGGTTGTCGGTTGAGCCGAAGGTCAGGGTTAAACCGTAACGGGGATGGCAGGTGAGTGGACCCAATTGCCGCTCCATGACTGTCATCCTGAGTGAGCGAAGCGAGTCGAAGGATCTGCGGTTGCTTTCGCTTCCTTCGATTCACAGACTCAATGCCCCTTCTTTAAGACTTTTCAAATGAAATAGGGGGCGGGAATCGCTGAATCGTATTACTTTCTGTGCTTCTAATTCGCTGACTCGCGGCCTTTTCATTGATTGCGTTGACCGTGCAATCCGAGATGAAGGCGATTTCCAGTCCTATCGGGACAAGGCCCATAACTCTCCAAGGGGTCATCTCCATGCAATTTCACCTCGATCGGGCAATCGAAGTACTTACGGAAACCCCAGCCGTCCTCAGCGCTCTGCTGCGCGGAAAATCCGCTGAATGGCTGAATGCGCGCAGGTCGCCCGAATCCTTCAGCGCACTCGACGTTCTCGGTCACCTGATCCATGGGGAGAAGACTGATTGGATTCCGCGCGTGCGTGTGATTCTCGAACACGGCGAGACGCGGATGTTCGAACCATTCAACCGGTTCGGGTTTCAGAATTCGATTGCAGGCAAGACGATTGATGAACTGTTAGACGAGTTCGCCATGCTCCGTCACGAGAGTCTCGAAACTCTTCGCAGCTTCAATCTCGCGGAAGAGCAGTTCGCGCTCCCCGGCATGCACCCCGAGCTTGGGTCCGTCACATTGGGCAACCTGCTGGCTACGTGGGTGGTTCACGATCTGGGCCACATCGCGCAGATCGTGAAGACCATGGCGAGTGAATATCGCGAGTCAGTCGGCCTTTGGCGCGCCTACACTTCCATCCTCGATTGACTACTACAGTTGCACTTGCGCCAGATTGCCTCTGAGCACCCCAGATCCGGGCCTAAAGGCCATGATCTCAGGCCCTCTTTCCGGGGGCTGAAGCCCCCGGCTCCCTCCGTTTCCGGCGCTGCAACTCTCCCTCCGTATCCGGCGCCGATAGCCGTAGTACCCGCCGGCGCTGCTATTCCAGGGGAATGAATTCCACGCCGCGCACCAGCGCTGGCCCAACTCCCGGCGGGGTCGGCGTGGAGTAGAACGAAATGCCCTGGCTGCTGGCGGAAGGATAGATGAGTTCGGTGAAGACGGTCTCTCCATCCTCGGCGAAAACCTCGATCGAGTTGTGATCGACCACGATCTCCATGCGAATGGAATTGGCCTGCGAATGCTTGAGCGGAGCCCACACGCGGGCCGGGAATTCAGGCGAGAAGTCCGTCTTGCCTGAGCGCGTGCGGTCTACGAAGATGCGGCCGGTGGACCGGTCGATGCCAACAACCGTCTCTTCCTGCGCAGGCTCATTGGGATTGACAGTGCTGCGGCGCAGGCGAACGCCCGCTTCCGCGGCGTCGCCGGGGTCGAGGGTCACGCGCATCAGATAGACGCTTCCCGTCAGCTTCTGTGCCGCTATGCGCTCGTTGGCCTGGGCGATCGTCTGATACGCCGAGCCGCCGAACAGGGCCTGGGAAGGCCTGAACGAAGGCGTGGACAACACCGGCTGTTGGACCAGCAACAGAGGTTCCTGCGAGGGCGTTGCACTGGACCGGTCCAACGGTTGGCGAAGATAAAGCTTGCGCGGAACCGACATTTCGCCGCGCCCTGGGAGGGAAGGCACGGCGCGGGCGTAGTCCCAGTTTCCCATCCAGGCCAACCACAGGCGGTCCTGGCCTGGCGGCGTGTTGGAGAACGAGGTGGAGGCGTAGAAATCCTTGCCCCAATCGGCCCAGTGCGGCCCGGAGCCTGGGTGATCTTCAGTGAAATGCGCCCCGTCGAATTGGCCGACGAAGTACTGATCGGCCGAGCCCCCTTGCGGCCCTCCTGGATTGAGATTCACGCTGAGCACCCAGCGGCTGGAGACGATTTTGCCGGTCGCATCCCGCTTGCCCGCCGGTTCACGCACGGGGAGTTCCATCAGGTCGGGACACTCCCACACCCCCCCAACCGCGCCCGCCGGACCAAACTCACCGCCCAGATCCCATTGGCGTAGGTTCTTCGAGTGGTAAAAGCGCACCTTGTGCTGGTCGGGCAGCGAAACCACCATCACCCAGCTTTGCGTAGCAGCGTGCCAAAAGACTTTGGGGTCGCGAAAGTCCTTGAGTCCCAAATCGAGCACCGGATTGGCGGAGTATTTTATCCATGTAGACCCGCCGTCAACGCTGACAGCCAGGTTCTGGTTCTGCTTTTCATCGGAAGCTCCGGTGTATATCGCAACAAGGCACCCCGGCGACTTCTGTCCCGGCCCGGCGCACAGTCCGCTGGTGTTGTCGCGATCTTCCACGGTCGATCCGCTGAAAATCATCACGCCGTTGGCTTCAGGGATGGCGATGGGAAGCTGTTTCCAATGGACGAGATCGGACGACGTAGCATGGCCCCAACTCATGTGCCCCCACAAATCGCCAAAGGGGTTGTACTGAAAGAAAAGCTGATACTGGCCGTTGAGCAGGATGGGCCCATTGGGGTCGTTGATCCATCGGGGCGGCGCGTAAAAGTGGATCTTTGGCTGCCAGGCCGAAGATGCCGCGGCCGTGGGAGAGTCGACAGGCTGCTGGGCGTAGATTTGCACGCCCAACAATAGAGCTGAAGCGAGCGCTCCGCCTGCTCTGCGATTCGCCGAGCGAAGGCTCCTGATTCTGGTTGGTCTTGCAACGAGCCATTTAGCAATTTGCAATTGAAGATTCTCCCTGGCTGCCGGCGCAAAGTCACCGCTTGGACGCATCCGGCTCCATGTCTTCGAAAACTTGTTGGTCGGGCAACATACTTTGGTGCAGGATTCGTGAAACAAGAATGCCATCGTCCTGCCGGCGGTAGAACAAAACATGGCGCCCCTTCTCAAAGGGATTTAGACCGGGCCTGATCGAATTGCAGGGCCTGCCAAGCGAGGGATTGACGGCAAGCATCTTCGCGCTTTGTTCCAAGCAGCTGAGGTAATGCGCAGCCTGAGTGGGGCCCCATGTTTTCAGAGTGTATGCGCCAATGCTGAGCAGGTCTGCCCTGGCGGCGCGTGAAAGGCATAACGTGGCCATGCCTATATCGGTTTCGTGTCCAACTTGAGCGCCTCTCGAACCTGGGAAAACACATCGCCCTCGGCAACACCGCTCGCGTCTCCCTCATCAATCGCGGCCCGTAGCGCCTCCAGTTTCGCCTCATAAAGCCGCTCTTCCCGCTCCAGGGTCCGCAGTGCGGCGCGCACCACTTCGCTAGCGTTCTCAAAACGTCCGCTTTCAACCCGCGCGAGCACAAAGTTGTCGAGTTCCTGGGTCAGATTCACATTCCTTGTCGGCATCGCGGTGCTCCTCGATTTCGCCGTTCCCCACCTGAGAAATAGGGGACTGGAAGCAAGCATAGCAGCGCTGGCAAACCTTGCCAATTGGTAGTTCGGTGCAAATCCAAATAGACTGAAGAGCATCACGCGATGAAAGACTCGATCCACGTCTCCAAAGAGAATTACTTGAAGGCCATTCTCGAAGCTGAGGCTGAGGGGCACCAGGTGATTCCGGCCATGCTGGCGCATTGGCTTGAAGTTTCGGCCCCTGCCGTCACCATGGCGCTCAAGCGGCTGAAGCGCGACGGCCTAGTCGAAGTGGGCGCGGACGGAATCGTGCGCCTCACCACAGCGGGGCGTGAAACCGCCTACCGCACCGCGTTGCGCCACCACCTGATTGAGCGCATGCTGAGCGAGGTCTTCGGCATGGAGTGGTACGAGATTCACGAAGAGGCGGAGCGCCTGGAGCATGCAGTTTCGCCGGCATTCGAGCTGAAATTGAAAGAGAAATTGGGCGAGAGCGGCGCCTGCCCGCACGGCAACGCGGTGCTGCCGGTGAGCCCGGCGGAACGCAAAAAGCGAGGCGAGACACCGCTCTCTGAGGCGCTGGAAGGCAGGCGATACACCGTCACCAGCCTGCAGGAACGCGACCCCAAGCTGCTTCTTTTCCTTCACAAGACGGGGGTTGGACCAGGAAAAAGCCTCCGCGTGACCAGCCAGAACTACGACCAAACCGTATCGATTGAGTTAAATACGGGGAATTCGATCCTGGGAAGACCTGCCGCGGAGGCGGTATGGCTGCGGCCGGATACTTCACGATAATTTCACATAATAAAATAAATTAACCGTGATTAACTATCTGTGGCATACTTAAGTTGGGACCCTCCCCCGGAGCTCTCCCTCCCTTTCTATGGCTACAGAACTTACACAACTTGTCCAAGCCACCGAGCCCTCCCTGCCCGAAGTGCATTCCAGCGTCCGCATTTCGCGCTCGCCCATCGCGTGGCGTCGCCTGCTGGGATTTCTGGGTCCGGGATTCCTCATCTCCGTTGGCTACATGGACCCCGGCAACTGGGCCACCGACATCGCCGGCGGGTCGCAGTTCGGCTACACGCTGCTGTCGGTCATCATGATCTCCAACCTGATGGCGATCCTGCTGCAGAGTTTGAGCCTGAAACTGGGCGTGGCCACCGAGCGCGATCTGGCGCAGCTGTGCCGCGAGAGCTATGGCCGCTGGGTAAGCTTCGGTCTGTGGGTGGGCGCGGAGATCGCCATCGCCGCATGCGACCTGGCGGAAGTGATCGGTTCGGCCATCGCGCTCAACCTGCTGTTTCACATTCCGCTTTTTTACGGCGTGCTGATCACCGGCCTCGACGTGCTGCTGATTCTGCTGCTGCAGCGTTGGGGATTCCGCGTGGTTGAGGCGCTGGTCATCACCCTGATCGGCACCATCATTGTCATGTTCGGCGTGCAACTGTTCCTGTCGCGCCCCGAGTATGGACCGGCACTGCGCAACCTGTTCATTCCCTCGGCACAGATCGTTACCAATCCGACCATGCTCTATATCGCCATCGGCATGCTGGGCGCGACCGTGATGCCGCACAATCTTTATTTGCACTCATCCATTGTGCAAAGCCGCAGATACAAGCGCACACCCCAGGGCAAGCGTGAAGCCATCTTTATGGCCAATGTTGATTCGGCTCTTGCCCTCACGGTCGCCCTGTTCGTGAATGCAGCCATCGTCGTTGTGGCGGCCGCGGTGTTCTATCGCAGCGGACACTTCGAAGTCGCAGCCATTGAAGATGCATACAAGCTGCTCAGCCCCCTGGTGGGCGCGGCCGGGGCGAGCACAATCTTCGCCATCGCTTTATTGGCCAGCGGCCAGAACTCCTCGATCACCGGAACGCTCGCCGGCCAGGTAGTGATGGAGGGCTTCATTCACATCAGACTTCAGCCCTGGCTGCGCCGCATGATCACCCGGTCCATTGCGATCATTCCCACCATCATCGTGGTGTGGTTTACAGGCGAGCGCGGCACGGAGAAACTGCTTCTCTTGAGCCAGGTAATCCTGAGCCTGCAACTGAGCTTCGCCGTGATTCCACTTGTCATCTTTACCGGCAGCCGCAGGAAGATGGGCGAGTTTGTCAATGGCCCCGTGCTGCAAGGCGTGGCCTGGTTTGTGGCCGCGCTGATCGCTGGGCTGAACGCGTGGTTCCTGCTGTTGATGTTTCAGGGTAAAGGATGAGGCGGGAGATAACTCGCCTCGCCTTGATCGGCTTGAATGGATAACTGCTGAACGAAGCAAAGCCGAGTTATTCATCGAATTTCCCCCTGGCGGGCTCTGATTAGGTCCCTTTTGCGAAGCCGACCTTTCTTCAGGGGTTAAAGTCCCGCGTTTATTTTGCGACATTTTGCGTCACGACTGAAGTCGTGCCCTTTCAAAACGACGGCTTATCCAGAGGTTTCCCGGAGGTATCGCATGATAGCGTGGAGAAGGATTGGATATAACTTTCTCTGTAGCATGTTATTAACTACAGTTAATAACATGCGGTTATCCTTGGCACAGAGTGGAACGTCGAGCGCGATCTCCGGTACAGTGATCGATGCTGGTGGAGCCGTGGTCTTCGGCGCGTCCGTGACGGCGCGCGAGGTCAATACCAAGGCAGAGCGGACCGGTCTAACGGACTTGAGCGGGCATTATCTCTTCTCCCAGGTGAATCCGGGGGCCTATCAGGTGATTGTGCGGCGCGCGGGGTTTGCCGAAGCAGCGTCGCAGCCGACGCCGGTGGGTGTGGGACGCAACGTGGCGCTGAATTTTACGCTGCGGGTGAGCACCGTTTCGCAGACGGTCGAAGTGACTGCGCAGCAGGGCCTGCTCAGCCTCGATAATCCGAACACCATTACCACCATCGATGCTCAGGCAATCAAGGAACTGCCGAATCCGGGGCAGGATCTTACCTATCTCACGCAGTTTGCGCAGGGCGCGTTGATGAACACGGCCGGCTCATCGAGCGATGCCAAGGCCGCCGGCGGCTACGGCAACGTCGAATTCAACGGGCTGCCCGCGACCTCCAATGGCTACATCCTCGATGGCTACGACTCGAACGATCCCTGGCTGGGCCTGAATATAGGCCTCTCCACCAATCTGGTTATCGGGCTCGACGCCGTCCAGGAAGCGACCGTCAACACCAACTCGTTTTCAGTGGATCAGGGCCGCTATGCCGTCGCGCAGGTCAACTACTTCACCAAGTCGGGGGCAAACACGTTTCACGGCGATGCATACGAGACCTGGAACGGCTCTCTGATGAATGCCGAAGACTACTTTCTCCACGCCAACGATTCCCCCGGCAATATCGCCAGGAAGCCGCGATCTGTCGTGAATGAATTCGGCGTCAGCGCGGGCGGGCCGATACGCAGGGACAAGCTGTTTTTCTTTGCCCACTATGAGGGCATTCGCATCGCCTTGCCGCTGGTTACGCCAATCATCCTGCCGACGCTGGCCTATCGGCAGTATGTGCTTGGGCAGCTTGCTACGGGCGGATTCGATGCGGTGACAGGGACCCATCTTCCCGCTCAACCCGCTGAGATTCCGTTCTATCGCAGCATGTTCTCGCTGTTGCCGGCGCCGGGCGGGTCGCCGGTGGCGATCGCTTCCTGTCCTCTGGACGCATCCGGGAATCCATTGCCTGCGCCGCCGAATGGCTCTCAGCTCGACGGCAGCGGTTGCGCAGCGCAGCGGCAAGAGTCCTTGAACAACAGCGACAGCGAGAACCTGATCGTGGTGAAGATCGATCACATCATCAACGCCAAGGACAGCGTTTGGTACCGCTTTCAGCAGGACACGGGCCTGCAGGCGGAATGGACCGACCCGATCGACCCTATCTTCAACGCCTATTCGCCACAGCCGCAACGCACCCTGGTCGTGGGCTACACGCATGTGTTCAGCCCCAGCCTAGTAAACCAGTTCAATCCCGGAGCGGACTGGTACTCCAGCATCTTCGAGCCAAACAGTTATCCCCAGGCGCGCGCGACCTTTCCCATCGTGCTTGCCTCAGGCAGCGACAGCGTGCCGTTCACGCAAATCGGCGGGCTGGACAATACGTTTCCGCAAGGGCGCAAGGTCACACAGTGGCAGATCAACGACAACCTGACATGGACGCGCGGCCCGCACACCTTGCACTTCGGCATGAATACTCGCCGCGTGGACATCAGCGACTACGACCTTGGTGAAGGCGGTGTGCCGACGGTTACCGTGAACGATCTGGCGGAATTCACTTACGGCGCCGCATTCAGCGCCAATCAGAGTTTTCCCGTCTCCCCGAAGGAGAGAGTAGCGTCGGGAAACCTTGAATACTACGCCATGGACACATACAAACCCGCACCAAAAGCAACCGTTACCTTCGGCATGCGCGTCACCTGGAATACCAATGTCGCAAGTCCGCAGGGACTTTTTTCCCGCACAGCCGGCTCCTTCCTGGATGCTACGCACGAAGCCAATCAGCCGCTGAACCAGGTGGTGCTGGGCAGTGTTCACAGGCTCTTCGAGGCGACTCCACTCTTCATTTACCAGCCGCGCGCTTCCATTGCTTACCAGCTTCTTCCCCATGCCGCCATCCATGCCGGGTTTGGCGTTTTCAACGACATCATTCCTCAGCAGATTGCCGATAACGGTTTGATGAACGCGCCCAACGATCCCGCTTTCACGGGAGGAATCGGCGGGCAGGTGGGAGGGCTTGCGATCGCCCCTGGCGTTGCTGGAAGCGCCATCGATGCAGCGGCCAGCGCGAACCAGTCGTTTCAGGCAGCGTTTCACTCCGGCGGCGCGCCTTGCGCCGGTATTCGGCTGGGAGAGGTTACCTGTCCGCTGGCGGTGAGCCTGAACACCTTCCCGAGCGGAACGCTCAAGACTCCGTACTACTACCAGTACAATCTCGGTATCGAGCAGCAGGCCGGCTTGCACGGCAGCCTGCGCGCCGACTATGTGGGCACGCGCGGCTTGCACGAGCCCTTTCAGGAGCAGCTCAACGGGTATCAGACCGTTTGCAGCGGATGCTTCGCTCCATTTCCCTATCGGCAGCCGCTCGATCAGCGGTTCGCGACCGTCACTGAGTTTCGCACCGGCGCCAACAGCAACTACAGCGGATTGCAAACCTCCTATGTGCAGCAATGGGGCGGATTGACTATGCGCGCCAACTACACCTTCAGCCACTGCCAGGACGAAGTCTCGAATGGAGGGCTGCTGGCGTTCTCCACGCAGGGACTTGAGTCTCCATTGCCCGGAGAATTAAGCCGCCAGTACGCGGGTTGCGACTACGATGTGCGGCATAACCTCTCCACATACGGGATATACCAGGTGCCGTTTCACTCCGGTAATGCAATGCTGCGCCAAGTGCTTGGGGGGTGGTCGTTTTCGGAAACGGGCTTTCTGCACTCCGGTCTACCCTTCAGCGTGCTGAGCCAGCAATACAGCGCCAACAACAACGGAGTCCTTCAGGCATCCAACAGCGCGCAGACCATCCAATTCAACGCCCCAGAATATGCCAATCGTGTTCGCGATGCGCCGCTTTATCGCAAGACTCCCTATGCCGGCGTTACCGTGGCGGGGACCAGGCAATGGCTGAACCCGGATGCATTCGTCTCCGTCGTGGATCCGACGACCGGGGCGTGCTACACGGGCACGCTCGGCGCGCAGAACGATAGTCCATCGATCTGCCAGTTCGGCAACACAGGCCGCAACTCGGTGCGCGGACCTCACTTCACGTCTTCGGACATGTACATCACCAAGACTTTTCCTATCAGGGAGGGAGTCAAGCTGCGCATCGATGGGCAAATGTTCAATGCGTTCAATCATCCCAATTTTGCGCTTCCCAGCACGGTCCAGGCAGGCGTGCCTGGCTCGGTTCCGGCACGATTCGGAACGCTGCAGGGCACGGCTTCGCCGCCGACTGGGCTGCTGGGCGTCGGACTGGGCGGCGACAGTTCTCCGCGCATGATTTCGCTTCAGGCGCGGGTCGAGTTCTGACATCCGCTACCATGGATGCCATGCAGGTTCTTTCCACGGCAGAGATGCAGGCTTGCGACCGGGCGACCACGGAGCGCTTCGGCATTGCTTCGATCGAGTTGATGCGCGCCGCGGCAAGAGCGGTTGCGGGCTTTGCGCAGATGCAGTTCCCGCGTGCGCGGCGCGTCACGGTGT
>JBEKFD010000112.1:0-15595 GCA_050013495.1 Occallatibacter sp.
CATTCTGGACGCAGGTTGTAGAGGTTGGTGAGGGTGCGGTTCTTCAGTTCTTCGGGTGCGATGCCCGGAGGGTTGAGCCATGCGTCGCGGAGGCGGACGAGTTCGCGGGCGGCGTCGGCGATCGCCTTCACGCGCGGTTCGGATTCTTCGCTGGGCTCGGTTCCGGGGGGCCATGGGAAGGGGAAGGTGTCGAAGCAGGACTCTATGTTGTATGTGAGGCGACCGCCATCGTCCCCGTCGCCATGGCGGGAGCCGTTTGCGAGGCTCCAGTTTTTATGAATCGCCGACTCGAGCAGACCGATGAAGTATGCGTCTTCCCTAGCAATGACGACCACTCGACTATCGGCGAGTGTACCTACCGGCACGAATACAAAGAATCGATGTTTTGAGACCCGCGGCGTGGCAATGTATCTCTTCAATCCGATCAGAGCCTTGCGCATGCCGAAGTTCTTCTCGCCGTGGTGCCACCAGTACTCTCGCCGCCGCTGACGATTGTTTTCCTGCCGGGTGGGATAGACGTGGTGTCGAACGTACTCGAAGGGCATCTCGAAGAGCGCCGCTTCGGCCTCGGTCCTATCCTGAAAGTCGACGATATACATGCCCTTGGGCCTGTCCGAGAGGTCCTTCGCAATGATCCAGGGGATAACGACCTCGGCATTGGAAAGTCCGTTCGGGTTAATTGGCGCCAAGAGCATTCGCCGTGCGAGTTCGGGCTCAACTTCGAATTGCCCGACCTTCACCGGGCCTTGGAACGCGATTCCCTGATTCTCAACAAGCGTGATCGACTTGGTAAGGTCTTCTCCGGCGCTCAGGTCGGCGTTGATGGATGAAACGAAAACACCATCAAGCTCGCGCATGGTCTCCGTTCCGTCGTCGAAGGCGATCATGGAAACCCTTACTGCTGCGCCTTCCAGAGTCCACTCCCGGTTGCTCCATGCAAAGAAGATGGAACCTTCCACGATGATGCGGTCGAGAACGATCCGATTGGACCCTGCCCGAATAGCCTGCGTGGCGAGCAGTCCGACCCTGGTGCGGTTCGATTTGACTTCGGCGAAGGATTTGCTGAACCAATAGGTTACAAGGTCAACTTCGTGGGGGACTCGCCCCGCGTAAAGCGCAAACAGGTCGTCGACGTACTTGTCCCCGAGTTCGCGGCGCAGGCGTTTGCCGCCGAGGAATGGCGGGTTGCCGATGATGAAGTCTGCTTTGGGCCATTCGGGCTCGTAGGGCTTGCCTTCGGCGTCGTAGCGGAGAATGGCGTCGCCGTGCTCGATGTTGGAGAGCTTCTCCAATATGGGCTCTCGGTCTTCCTGGATGGTGTGCTCGTGCTTCCATTGCAGGAAGCCGATCCAGACGACAATGGAGGCGAGCTCGTGGGCGTAGAACTCGGTTTCGATGCCGAAGAGCTGCGAGGGTGAGACCATCTTTTTGACGACGAGGGAGATTCCCCGCTCGGCGGCGAACTCGCGCGCCTCGAGCCAGAGGTCCATCATGCGGCGCAGCGCGACATAAAGGAAGTTTCCCGAGCCGCAGGCGGGATCGAGAACGCGAGCCTGGGTCAGTTCATCGATCCACTCGCCGAGCAGTTTTTCCGATTGCAGGTCTACGCGGAGACGGGCCTGCTTTCCGTTTCGCGCGGCCTCCTCGGCTCGCTCCGATTCAAGAGCTTCCTGGATGCGCTGCCTGGCGGCTTCCCAGCGCTGCTTGAGGGGGCGCACGAGCACAGGCTCGATGAGCAGGAGGATGTCTTCTTCGCTGGTGTAGTGCGCGCCGATGAGGGAGCGGCGGGCGGGATCGAGGGAGCGCTCGAAGAGGGTTCCGAAGATGGCAGGGGCGATGTGGGACCAGTCGTAGTTTTTGGAGACTTCGTAGAGGATGCCGAGGTCGCCGAGGTCGAGCTGAATGACGGAGGCGGAATCGAAGAGGCCGCCGTTGAAGTACTTGATGCTGTGCGGGCCGAATATTCCCTCGGGCTCGCTCATGGCTTCAAAGAGGGCCTTGAGCTTGCGTTGGAACTTACGGGGCAGGAAGCGGTCGTCGCTCTGGATCATGTTGCGAAAGACGCGGTCGGGGAGCAGGCCGATGGAGTCCGCGAAGAGGCATAAGAGCAGGCGCATGAGGAAATGAGCGACTTCAGCGCGGGATGCGCCGAGATTGCGGTTTTCAAGCTCAAGGCGCTCGGCGAGACGGCTGAAGAGCTTGGCCGCCTCTTGCGTGACCTGAGCGTCGGTGTATTCGGGGCGGAGGACGTTGTAATCGCCAAAGAGGGCGCGAAGAACGTCGAGCGGAGGGAGGGGGCAGGTGGCGGTTACGTGGTTGCGGTTGAGGTCGTCGAGGGTGAAGGCGTAGATGCGCTTGCGGGTGGCGGTGAAGTTGGTGTGGACCTCGAAGCGCTCGAAGTCGCAGACGACCAGAAGCGGCGGATTGCCCAGGTCTTCACGGTAGTCGTTGAGCTGCTCGTAGGCCTTTTGGAGGCTCTTGTGCTTGCCTTTGACCTTGTATTCCCAGGCGAAGTGGTCGCGCAGCCAGACGTCAGCGAATCCGGTACCGCCGCGGGTTTTGCTTACGGGCTTTTCAAAGGCGTAGCGTTCGCCTGAGGGGTCGGCCTCGGAGGGGGTTTTTTCGCCGAGCAACTGGCATAGTTCGTTGAAATGGGACTGGGCGCTGGCTCGCTCGGATTGCGAGTTGATCTTCCAGCGGTGGACAAAGTCGGCGACGGTCAGCGGCATGGGGCATGGGTAGTCTACAGCGAAGAGCTTAGGTGTGGGTCGCTCCGCGCTAGAAGTTGCCCGAGTGGGTCACCTCATAAGTGAACTCGTGCCTGGCAAGAAACAAGATGGGGAGTCGCCGATGGTTGGGCTTTGTGGTCTCCCACCCATCGAGCAAAAGACGCTCGTTGGATGGGGCACAGTTTCATCATCCGTGGGTCGGCGAAGCCGGTGGACGACTAAAAGGAAACAGGATTCCGGTTGGGTTGGAATCTGGGCGGCTCATGTGCAGAGGCAGGGAGAGGTTTTGGAATCAATTCGGCAAGTTAGCACCCGCTTCGCGGGGATGGCAAGTTAGCAAGTTGGCGTTGGAATTGGGCGGAAGAGGCTTCCTCCCTCCGCGGTTCAGCGAAGCTGGTGGACCACTGTTACAAGGCTTCATTGAGGTGCAACATTCTGCATGCGATTGCGAATGTTCACTTGCGGACACTCAAATCCGTAAACGAACGCATCTGCGACCGAGAGCGTTGAATTGGTGATCGGCGTCACCTCAATGCGGGCTGGAAGTGCGGTAATTTGGCATTCGAATTGCGTGTACGAGTCTGTGTTGCTTAGAACGGCTCCGCACATTCGAGCGTAGGCAATGACCTGCTGGTGAATCGCGGCGGATGCTGCGCACGCGGGAAGCGGACGCGAAGGAGTTGAACATGACTCTGATCCGGAGTACAAGGTTGATTCGGAATACGTGGTCGATCCGGGATTCGTGGGTGATTCAGGATGCGTGGTTCGCGATTCGGAAATTCAGGCAATCTCCGGTGCTGGTGCTGGCAGCCCTGGTAACGCTGGTGCTGGGCGTGGGAGTGAACATTGCGATCTTCAGCCTTGCGGACGGAGTTTGCCTGCGGCCCTTGCAGATCGGCGATCCGTCGCACCTGGTTGCGATCGAAAGCGTGAAGGGAACAGGGGGCGCGGATGCCGCGACGGGGTCGTCGTATGCCGAGTACCTGGATATGCAGCGCCAGGTTCCTGCGTTTTCCGGCTTGGCTGCCACCTCTAACCGGGGTGTGGTGCTGAAGACGCATGACGGCCTGCAGATGCTCATGACGCGGGTGGTGAGCGATAACTACTTCGAGTTGATCGGCGCCCAGGCGGAGCTTGGGCGACTGCCCACGGAACAGGAGTCGCGCGCAGCACAGAATGCCACGATTGTGCTCGCGCACCGGGCCTGGATCGAGTTCTTTGGCGGCGACAAGAGCGTGGTTGGCCGGAGCGTGGATTTGAATGGCGCAACGGCAATCGTGGCGGGGGTGCTTCCCGCCGGATTCCGCGGAACAGATCGCTTCGCCGAGCCGCAATGCTTTGTGCAGGAGTCGAGCTGGCTGACCTGGGCGCCAGGCGAGCGCAGTCCTAACCGGGCGACGGACAGGGACTTCAGCTTATACGCCCGCCTGGCTCCGGGGGCTACGCTGGAGCAGGCTCGTGGGCAGCTGGAGGCAGTTGCCCGGCGGTTGGCTGTCGCGTACCCGCAGTCGAATGCGGGACGGAACTTCACCGCCGAATGGAATTCCGCGGATCGGCGCTTGCGGTTGTTATGCGCTTTATTCCTGGCGCTTGCCGGCGCGGTGTTGCTGATTGCATGCGCGAACATTGCCAACCTGATTCTGGCATTGAACGATTCGCGACGGCGCGAGATGAGCCTGCGCATCGCGCTTGGCGCCACGCGCGGGCGGTTGCTACGGCAACTCATCACCGAATACGCGGTACTCGCGGGGATGGCCGTAGGCGGCGCACTGTGGCTGGCGCAGTGGCTGGTGGCAATGGTTCCAGGCCTGATGCCGAATATCGGATTTCCCGTCGGGCTGGATCTGCGGATCGATCATCGCGTCCTGGCGTTTACTGCGTGCATTACGGTGTTATCGATTTTGATTTGCGGGGTTGTTCCGGGGATGTCTGCGACGCGGAGTTCGCCCCTGGACGCTATGCGTCCGCCGAGATCGATGGCCGGGAAGCTGAAGATGCCGGCGCGCAAACTATTCGTCATTGCCCAGGTTGCGGTCTCCATGGCGTTGTTAGTGGCCGCGGGGTTATTCGTGCGAACCATGCTGCGGATGGAGTCCGCCGACTTAGGATTCAAGCGCGCTCAGAGGGCAGTCCTCTTTACGATCGAGGTGGACAGGCCAACTCCTCAGCGTTTGGCAACCTTTGCGGCGCTTGTAGACCGGATGAACGCGCTGCCCGGAGTTACGGGCGCAAGCGTGGGGCGCGTGGTGCCATTCGCTCTGAGCGGCACTGGAGCGACGAGGGTGGTGCTCGCACCCGGCGAAGCAGCTTCTCCGACGGCCGGCACCCCGGTCTTTTTCAACCAGGTGGACGAATCCTTTTTTCGCCTGATGGGCGTGGGCCTGCTTCAGGGCAGGGCAATCGGCAGACAGGACACGCCCGGGAGTCAGCGGGTCGTGGTGATCAACCGCACTCTGGCGCGCAAGCTGTTCGGGGACGGCTCAGCCGTGGGCAGGCATATACGAATCGGCCGCGATCGGCCCATCGATGTGGAGATCGTGGGCGTTGCAGCAGACGGTAAATACAACGATGTGACGGAGCCGTCCCAGCCGTATCTGTATCTGCCTGTTACTCAGGACCCATGGGCGGAGGGAATTCTGATTGTAACGACGGCGGCAGATCCGGAAGCGCTTCTGCCGGTGGCCCGCAAGGCCATTCGGGAAACGGACCCGTCCATTCTTATCATTTTGGGAGTGACCTTGAAGGACCACATGCGCCTGGCGACCTTTGCCCAACTGATGGAGGCGAACATTACTGCTGGCCTTGGAGGACTTGCGCTGCTGCTCTCAGCGGTTGGACTTTTCGGAGTGGTCTGGTACTCCGTCTCGCGACGCACGCATGAAATCGGGATTCGGATGGCGCTCGGCGCCGCTCGCGGGCGAGTCTTTCGCCAGGTTCTCAACGATGGGCTCAAGCTGGTGCTGATCGGCATGGTCCTCGGCCTGGGGCTCGCGTTGCTCGTGGGCCGGGCAATGAGCAGTCTGCTCTATGGCATCAAGCCGGCGGACCCGGCGACTCTGGTGTTCGCCACTGGGGTGATGGTGTTCATCTCCATCCTTGCCCTGATCGGTCCAGCAAGACGCGCACTTCGCATCGAGCCCTTGGACGCGCTGAGAGAGGATTAGCGCGAACTGTGAAGTGAACCTGCGTTTGCCCCAGGGGGATTCGCCAAACGCCTACTCGCAGGTTTGAAAATCCAGACCCTTCTGCGTTGCTCAGGGCAGGCTCTGGGGCATCCGGTCAATGCCTGGTACGGAAAGTGCAATGGGTTCGAGGGCATGTCGCGGTTGCGCCGAGCGCCAGCTCAATCCACGTTGTTCATCGGTGCAGCCCCTGGCGGCGCGCCGGTCAATACTGACCAGCAATGAAAATATACTTGCGCAACACTGGCTGCTTAAGAACGCGCCACGGACCGACACGGCTGGATTTTCCGGTGTGCGATCTCGCGTGAACGATGGAGGAAGAATTGAGGGTCAACGATCGCACGTTGAGCCAAGTGGAATGGTTGCCGAGCCGCAGGGAATTTCTGGCTGGACTGGCGGCGCTGGGCGTGGCCGCATGGACAGAGCCGGCGATTGGAGCCGTCGCAGGCACGCCTGGCTGGAGCGGGCTGCCGGACAGGCCGGAAGAGCGTCCCCTCGATTTTCAAGCGCTGGCGAACGCGTTCGACGCTTACGTGATGGACCCTGCGCACGGAGTGAATCTGCGCGCCAAGGATGGCCGGCAGGTGTTTCCTTCCGCTCTGGAAGGCGTGGAGGACGGGGGACTGACGACTTACGGGCCGATGGCAATGGGCAAGGAGTTGCGCGGCGAGGGGCTTGAGGGGCTGGCAGAATCGCTAGCGGGCTACTTCAGTGAGCCGTATGGGCTGTTCCTGGACAGCAAGGGAGCAACGCTGTGCGAGTACTGGTATCTGATGAATGTAACGGCGTTGGCGTATGGGCTGATCCGGCTGCGCTTCGGTCAGGATGCGGCTTGGCTCGCGCGTGTCGAGAAGAGCGCGTCGCGGCTGAAGCAAATGGCGCAGCAGATCAAGTACGACTTCAACGATCAGGGCTACGACTTTGCAAAGGGTGCGACGTTTACCAATCACGACATCTACCGCCAGCCCGATGCGGTGGGCGGATACAGTTACTTGATGCTCTTGGCGTGGAAGTTGACGGGGAAAGAGTTCTGCCTGGCAGAGGCCAAGATAGGGATAGATCGCTACCTGGATTTTGCAGCAAACCCGTGGTACGAGGTTCCAAGCGGCGCCATGGCGGTGATGGCGGCGGCCAGGCTGGAGGCGATGGGCTATGAGACCAACGCGAGGAAGGCGCTGGGGTTTGTCTTCGATTCGAAGGCCGGGCTGATGGCGGAGGGGCGCTGGGGCGGACGCGAGGTCAACGGCCTGCTGGCAGGCTTCCGGACCGAGCCCGCCGACCAGGTTTACAGCATGGAGTCGATGGTGGCTCTCCCTTATCTATTGCCCGCGGTGCGCTTCCGTCCGGAGCTGGCCGAAGAGGTGGCGCGGTATGCGTTGAACGCGGCTACCAACCTGCGCTGGTTCTATCCGCAGTATCTGCCGACTGGAGACCAGAGCCGTCCGGAGTTGCCGGCAATGATTCCCTACGAGCGATTAAGCAGGGAAGAAAAGGGGCACAGTCCTTACGCAACGGGCGACTTCGCCGGGCACCGCTCCATTTACGGCGGCGCCTATGTAATGTGGCTGGACAAGATGATTTCGCCGCAGGGCGATCCGTGGTTGCTGCGCTGGGATTTGGGCAGGACAAACTTCCTGGATCGCGACCTGGCACCGGCATTCCTCTATTACAATCCCTGGCCGGAGGAAAGGCATGTCACAGTGGAGACAATGGCGGCCAGAGGAAAGGTCCAGGATCTGACTCGAAGGCTGCCGCTCGAAGTCCGCGGTGGCAAAGTCGAGTTGACGCTGGGCCCGCGCGAGGCGCGAATCATCGAGATTCGCGGTTAGGGAAGCTCTGAACAAGTCATCGGCATTCCTCAGGGGCTAAAGCCAGAGTTCATTTTGGCCCATTTGCGGCACGACTCAAGTCGTGCCCTTTCAAAACATCGACCCTTGCAGCGGCTCCTTAGACGGGAAACGGTTCTGACTTAGTCGCATATGTGTGCAGTTTTATACATAACTTCTAAAGAACCTAACACCCACGCATAATAACACATCCGAGTTACAACGGCACGGTCCGGCTGGAGCAGAAATCTTTCGCGGAACAATTCAAAATCCTTAAGACTGCCTGATCCAGGTTTCCTCAAGGTCATCCCTGAGGGGAATATCAGCTTTGGCGGTTCGGCCCCTTCCACGGCACGTGAAGGATCGATTCTAGCTACCCGCAAAGGTTCACGATGGCCGATCTGGCACAACGCTTCGGACAAAACCCTATCCTCAGGCCCGGCGACTTGCGTCCAAGCGTGGAGGGCATGGAGGTAACATGCCTGCTGAATCCGGGAGTCTTTCGCTACCAGGGCAAATCGTGGTTGCTGGTGCGCGTGGCCGAGCGCCCGGCCCAGGTTGAAGGCAGGACGTCGTTCCCCATTCTGAGCAAGGATGGCCAACTGGAAGTGCTCGAATTCGACTCCGCCGATCCGCGACTTGACTTGAGCGATCCGCGCGTCATCAGTTTCGACGGGAAAGACTACCTCACTACCCTCTCTCATCTGCGGCTGCTTTCGAGCGACGATGGTTTCACCTTCAGCGAGCCGGAAGGCAGCCGTCCCTTGATGGGATCCGGGGAGCTTGAAACCTACGGCATCGAGGATTGCCGTGTTGCGAAGATAGATGAGACGTATTACCTGACTTATACGCAAGTTTCAAGTAACGGCGTGGGTGTGGGTCTTAGAAGCACACGCGACTGGAAGGACTTTGTGCATGCGGGGATGATCTTCGCTCCGCATAACAAGGACTGCGCGCTCTTTGAGGAACGCATCGGCGGCAAGTACTATGCGCTGCACCGGCCCAGCAGCCCGGAGCTCGGCGGCAACTATATCTGGCTTGCCGAGTCGCCTGACCTCATTCACTGGGGCAATCACCGCTGTCTGGCTCATAGCCGCGAAGGGTACTGGGACAGCGCACGCGTGGGAGCAGGCGCGGCGCCGATTCGAACCGCCGAAGGCTGGCTGGAGATTTATCACGGCGCGACCAAGGAGAACCGCTACTGCCTGGGCGCGCTGCTGCTCGACCTGAAGGAACCCTGGCGGGTGCTGGCGCGCTCGGAGACGCCCATCATGGAACCGATGGCGCCCTACGAGCAGGAGGGCTTCTTCGGACAGGTGATCTTCACCAATGGCCACCTGGTCGATGGAGACCGCGTAACTATCTATTACGGTGCAGCCGACAGCGTGATTTGCGGCGCACATTTTTCCCTATCAAGCATTCTCGCCAGCCTGGCTGCAACGACGGGGGCTAAGTCATGAGCCGCCTGCGCAAGGAACTGGAAGTCTTCTTTCAATGCCCGCGCTCCATGCAGATATTAATCGTCTCCAACATGATGTATGCGCTGGTGCTGCCGGTCATTGAGATCTTTGTGGCGGCCTATGTCATGCGTAACTCGCGGGCCGTGGCAAAGGTAGTCACTTATCAGTTATCTATCTATGCAGCAACACCGCTGGCCTTCTATCTAAACGGCAAGATGCTGGGCCGGGTGGGAGCCAAGCATATGTATGCCGCGGGCATGCTGCTGTCAGGCGTGGCCATGATGCTGATGATGCAATTGAGCATCCTCACTCCCATCGGCGTCGCCACTTCGGGCTTCACCATGGGGCTGGCAACCGGTCTGTTCTGGGCTAACCGCGGATTCCTGGCGCTGACCGCCACCAATGACGGCAACCGAAACTATTACTACGGCGTGGAGATGTTTGTTGCCACCCTGGCCGCAGTTGCCATTCCGGCGCTGATCGGATGGTTCATCAGCGGGACCACTCTTTATGGCTGGCTGGGCGGCATTCCCAACCGCGCTTACCACATTGTGGCCCTGGTTGTATTTGGCCTGACGATTGCGGCCGCCGCCATTCTGGAGCGCGGTACTTTCCGCAATCCAACCCACCAACGCTTTGTGTACTTCCGCTTTCACCCGCTGTGGTGGCGGATGCTCGAACTGGCACTGTTGAAGGGTCTGGCACAGGGTTACATTGTTACGGCGCCGGCAATGCTCATCATGTTGCTGGTGGGCCAGGAGGGAACCCTCGGCGCGACACAAGCCATTGGTGGCCTCATCTCCGCGGTCCTTCTCTATATAGTCGGCCGCACGGCCGCGCCCAGGCATCGCATCTTCGTTTTTTCTGTCGGGCTTCTGCTGTTCTTCCTTGGGGCTGTCGTCAACACGCTGCTCTTCAATGCGGTTGGTGTCTTGATCTTCATGGGTTGCCTGTTGCTGGCCAAGCCGCTGCTGGATCTTGCCTACTATCCGATCCAGTTCCAGGTGATCGATGCGGTGTCGCGCCTCGAATCGCGGAACGAATACGCCTATATCTTCAACCACGAAATCGGACTGTTCGCGGGGCGCTGCCTGGGTTGCGGGTTGTTCCTGGGCATCGCTTACGGATGGTCTGGAAATGCAGCGCTGAAATACGCCTTGCCGGTGATTGCGCTGTTGCAGTTGTTATCCATCCGGGTGGCTGGCCAGATCTCTCGGGGTCTGGACGCGGCGAGCAACACCTCCCCCACCGCAAGTTTCACCGGACACGCCATGGAGGCCTGAGAACCATGTTCAAAAGGAGTCACACAATGAAGCAACGGAATCTAACGGCGCAAAGACCGTGGCGTTTAGCGGTTTGGCTGTTGACTGCAGTCGGCTTGGTCGCGGGCATCCCTCTCTCGGGCCAATCGGGCAGAGGAACCTTATCCGGCCTGGTAACGGACACGACCGGCGCAATCATACCGGGAGCAACTCTCAAACTGACAGAGACAGGAACAGGCAGCCGCTATGACGCTGTATCGAGCAGCCAGGGTCTGTACACATTCCCTGAATTGCAGCCTGGCTTCTACACCCTTGCGGTAACTTATCCGAAGTTTCAATCTTACACGCAGACCGGCATTACTGTGTCCGTGGGCAGTACGTCCACTGTCAATGCGGTATTGAGCGTGGGTGCGGCGTCGCAGAGCATCATCGTAACCGGCGACGCTACGCAGTTACAGAGTCAATCGTCGGATATTGGTACGACGGTGCCAACCGAACTGATTGAAGACCTTCCGCTGCAATTCAACGGGACGGTTCGCAATCCGCTGCAGTTCGTGACGCTTACGCCTGGCTATTCTGGCGTCGACACCAGTTCACCTACGTCGCAGGGCGGCTTCAAGTTGAATGGCGGCCAGCAGGCCGGCACGGACATTTTTGTGGACGGCGCCACCATCGAACTGGCGTCCGCCAATTTGCAGATGAATTACGGAGTCAGCGTTGAAGCCGTGCAGGAATTCAAGGTGATGACGAATACCTTCGACGCTCAATACGGAAGAATGAGCGGTGGGCTGGTCAACCTTGTAACTAAGTCAGGCACTAATGCCTTGCATGGATCGGTGTACGACTTCATCAGGAACAGCGCATTGGATGCCCAAAGCTGGAGCAACGATTACGATAACGTGGCGATCAAGGCTCAGGGTGGGACGCTGATCCCGAAGGCGGTGGACACGCAAAACGATTTCGGGGCGATCATCTCCGGGCCGGTCTACATTCCCAAGCTCTTCAACGGCCACAACAAGACGTTTTTCATGTTCAATTACGAAGGCTTTCGCTACAACACGGGCGGAAACGGCCTTAACTCCGCGCCAACCGCAGCCATGGCGGGCGGCGACTTTTCCGCTCTGCTGCAGCCGATTACGGTAAATGGGACGACCTATCCGGCGCACATCCTCTATGACTACGCAACATGCACCGGCGCGAACCAAGGCAAGGAATGCCAGCCATACGGCGGTGCTGCTAACCCAACAAATATAATCCCTGCCGTGCAGGAAGACCCGATCTTCAAGGCTGCAGTCCCGTATTTACCTATAGCGCCCGCAAGCGCTACCACGCCCTACCAGAATCTCTTCCAGTCTTCGCTGAATGTCACCAATGCCAACATGTATGAGGTGCGCATCGACCAGAATATTGGGGCAAAGCAGAAGATCGATGGCAGCTACGACTACGATTGGCGCCCCACCGGGTACGTGATCAGCGGCGCGCCGCTGGATGCCAGCTCGACCAATCAGCGCACGCACTATGTGCGGTTCGGCTACGACTACATCTTCGGGCCCAACGTCCTGAATCACTTCAACGCTGGTTTTAGCCGGCGCTATCGCCAGGAGTTCAGCGGCATTGGCAGCTACGGAGGGAATTGGCCATCGAAAATCGGTTTGATGGGCGTGGCGGAAACGACCTTCCCACAGATCAGTTACAACTACCCCAACGGCGCCGCCATGCCTAGCAATGGAGCCGACCAGTTCTACGACAACACTTACCAATACGACGACAATGTTTCCTGGCAGCGTGGCCGTCATAGCTTCACATTCGGCGTGGAAGCACGGCTGCAGGAATTCAATATCGATATCCTGACGGCCACATCCGGAGAGTTCAACTTCGGCTCCGGCCCGACCAGCACACCGGACCAGGCGATTGCGGGATACGGCCAGTCTGGATTTGGGTATGCAAGCTTCTTCCGCGGCGCGGCTTCCGGCGGAGAAATCGCATTGCCCGAGGAGCTTGGATGGCGAGTGAAGTATTACGCCGGCTTTGTACAGGACGACTGGAAAGTTACCAACAAGCTTACGGCCAATCTTGGCTTCCGTTACGAGATTCCAACGCCCGTGACCGAGGCGCATGGCCAGCAGTCGTTCATCAATCCAACGCTCGCCAATCCCGGCGCGGGCGGAATTCCCGGAGCCTATGAATTCCTGGGCACAGGCACGGGGCGGACGGGATCCGACTCATCCCAGAATACCTTCCACAATTCGTATGGTCCGCGTATCGGCTTTGCCTTTCAGGCTGCGCCGAGCACAGTGGTTCGCGCAGGCTACGGAATCTACTACCAGAACCTGAAGATCGGCGGCTTTGGGGAAAACGACTCTCAGGGATTCTTTGGGAGTTATAACTATCCGGGCCCGGTAAGTCCGCAGACTCCGGATGTAGTTATATCGCAGATTACGGCTTACCCCGGACCGACCCCGCCATTTATCAATCCGACAGTTATGAATGGCCAGGGGCCGACGTTCATCATGTCCAAAACAGCGCGCCCAGGAACCACGCAGACCTGGACTCTCGATATTGAACAACAACTGCCCGGTAAAGTCGTTGTGGATATGGCGTATGTGGGTGACCATGGCGATCACCTGCAGTCTTTCATGCACGATCCGAACCAGGGAAATCCAGCTGACCAGGTGCGTGGCGGATGCCTGGAGGTCAATCTCAGCGCGCAGACGGGCAACCCGGCATGCGCCGGCCAGGCCACTGTCGCATCACCCTACGCGGGATTCAACGGCACGGTGTCTCAGGCTCTGCGGCCGTTCCCGCAGTACCAGAACGCCGTAGTCGATTCAGTAACCATGTCCGATCCTTTTGGTGTGTACACATATGAAGCCGCCCAGGTGCAGGCACAGAAGCGCATTTCGGCTGGACTCACCATGCTCCTGAACTACACCTGGGAGAAGACAATCACCAATGCGGATTCGGAGTATCCGCTGCAGTCAAACTGGAATGGAAACGGTAACTCAGGCGCATTGAACACTTACAATCTGAAGGTCGAAAAGGCGCTAAGTCAGTACGACATTCCGCAGCGGCTTATCCTGAGTTACACTTACCAGCTTCCCTTTGGCAAAGGCAAGCCATTTGCGAGTGAGGGACGTTTTGCGAACGCGGTTCTGGGAGGCTGGCAAATTGCCGGCGTCCAGACCTACGAGAGCGGGACCCCATTGGCGGTTACTTCTCCGGGCTGGGACTCGGGGATTTTTGCCGGGGCACTGGGCGCCAACTCGCGTCCCAATACCATTTCCGGGGTGAATCCGAATGGGTTCTCGGGCAAGGGCTTCCAGTTCGGCCAGAGCCGCCGCTTGAATCCCGCGGCATTCATTCAGGCGCCCAATTTTACCTTTGGCAATGCGCCACGAGCGCTCAATGTTCGTGAATTCGCAAGCCACGGCGAAGACTTCAACTTTTCCAAACAGATTCCGATGTATACGGATCGGGTGACGACGATCTTCCGCATGGAATTCTTCAACGCGTTCAACCGGCCGGGGCAGTATACAGGCTTTGATACCGGGGTCGGCGACGGCAACTTCGGTCATGCTTCCGGCCGACAAAACCAGCCACGAAACATTCAGGGCAATCTTCGAGTGTCGTTCTAAAACAACAAAGTCTTCCGGGCCTCTCCCGTGAGGCCCGGAAGCCGGAGCTTTAGCAATGTTTCCGATTCGGCCGCGGATATCTCTGTCGCTCCCACGCGCGACTGCCATCGCCTGCATGCTGCTGTCATCGGTCAGCGCGCAGGAGGGCGGCGCCCCGCTTCAGGCCCACTTTGCTGCTGCCCAGCAAGCGCAGCAAGAAGGCCGGCTGGACGTGGCAGTGCAGGAGTATCAGCAGGTGCTTCGCCTGCAGCCTGGGCTGCCCGAGGCATACGTGAACCTTGGCTTGGTCTACTACGCGCAAGCAAAATTCGATGAATCCGCTCACGCTCTGACGATGGCCGCAAAATTGAGGCCCGGCATGCGCGGCGTAAGTCTCTGGCTGGGGATCGACGACGTAAAGTTGAATCGGCCGGTGCAGGGCGCAGCGCTCTTGCGCGAGGCAATTCGACAGGACCCATCAGAAAAACTAGCGCAAAGCTGGCTGGGAACGGCGCTGTGGGATGCAGGACAGACGGATGCGGCATTGTTTCAGCTGGGAAAAGCATCCGCGGATTTTCCCGACGATCCCGACTTGCTGTTTGCGCGCGGCGAGGCTTATGGCAAGGCTGCCAGCCAGCAGACAGAGCAACTGCTGGGAGAGACTTCGGGGACTGCGTTGTCAGACCTGATTTACGGAACGCACTATGCCGAGGTGCGCGATTGGGAAAAGGCCGAAGGCCATCTTCGCCGCGCCATCGAACGCGATCCACACTCACTTGACGCCCGCCTGGAGCTGGCTCGGGTGCTAATGGAGCAAGCCAAGCTGGCCGCTGCCCAGGAGCAGCTTGAGCAGGCAATGGCAATGACGCCGCGATCGGCCGCGTTGGCCCGCAGCGGAGAAGTACTGGTGCTCATGCAGCAAACCGCGGAAGGCCTCGATCGTATCCGGAGGGCTTTTGAAATCGACCCGAACGAGACTCTGGATGCATTGGGGCTGCCGCAAGAGAATGTACCCGGCAGTGAGCAGGCAGGCGATGCACTACTGCCGTTGTGCCGCGATGCCACGGAGAAGCTGGAGGCGGACGTTGCCTTCAACCCAGCCAAAGAGGTCGCTCTGGCAGCGTTGTATGCGCAAGCCGGCGACCGGGATGCTGCGCTGCGAGCGTACCAGCTAATTGGCACTGCACAGCGAACCATGAGCCCGGATGCGAGCCTTGTTGCCCAGGCGAGAGAGCAGATGCACCGGCACCGCTATGACGATGCCGAGCCGGTCCTTCTGCGCTGGCTGGCGGCTCATCCCGACGACCGTGCCGCGCGTTACGACCTGATTGTGGCGCGACGCAACATTTCCATGGCACAAGTTATCAGGCTGGTTACAGTAGCTCCAGATTCCTACCATGTGCACCAGTTGCTCGGCGAGGTTTATGTTAGCCGCGAAGAGGATGACAAAGCGCTGACCGAGTATCTCGCCGTGGAAGCGGCGCGGCCCGACCTTCCCGGCGTTCATTTCTGGCTGGGGCAC
>JBEKFD010000113.1:0-25108 GCA_050013495.1 Occallatibacter sp.
AAATACATCAACAAGAAGCTGGCGGAAACCAAGCACTAATTCACTTCAACTCCGGACTGGCGAATTCGATAGTGCTCGACACCGATTACGGCGGGTTCCTGCTGGCTTCACGATCTATGTAGCGAGGCAGAAGGTTGGCGTTGGGGCTAGAGGCGACTTGCCCACCTTCTGCGAGGGGCGAAGAGAATCGCTCCCAGGCTAATCGCTCCAGTGACAAGGAGGTAGAGCCAGACTGAGCCGCCTTCCGGGACGCTCGTTGCGGGCTTGGCGTTGCCAAAGGAGAAATCAGTGAGGTCGACGGCTGTCCCTGCCCCCACCTGTTCCGCGCTGATGGCTAGACTCGAAATCGGGCTGGAGGAAGTGATACCAAAAAACACCAGACTGGGAGCCGGATCGGTACCCACAATATACGTCGTGCCGTTCACCACAATATCTGCATTTCCAGCCGCTCCATCGGGATCCCCGAGTGTAACCGTATAGAGGTCGAAGCCTATTGCGGTCGTATTCGCCGGCAGCGTGGCAACGATGTTGTTAGCCGGTCCGGAGTCCAATGTGTCGGAGCCCCTGGCGTAAGTCGTGCAGCAGAAGGTATCGCTCACTGCAGCAATAAGTGACCCTGTGCTGGAGAAATTGACGCCGGAGAGAGTCACTCCCGGCGGAGTTGCATAGCTCGAGTATGTTCCAGGTTGTGGCGCGAGAACGTCGAAACTGATTGTGGTCAACCCGGTCGAAGCGAAGTCGAAGGCAGCCTCACTGCTATACGTCGTGCTTTGAGCCGAACCTCGGCTCGGAATCAGCAGGCTCAGCACTACGAAGATGCAGACTTTAATCCTCATGGCATTCCTCCCGAAAATTTGATCGGAAACTGAGTTTTGAGGTTAAGATTGCCGTGGCGGCCATGTCAAGCGTTCAATCCAGTCCAGAATTTGCCGGGTGCCCCACCTTTTTGCGCAGTTTGCATAAAGGGTGGGAGCCTTCCATCTAACTCGAATGGCAACAAGCAACCGGAAAACGCCGCTACGCGCGGAATCGCGTCAGCGTTCCCTTGGACGCCAGCTTCTGCGCCTTCTGGTAGTCGGTCTTCAACTCCGGGCTGGCGAAATCGATAGTGCTCGACACCGATTGCAGCAGGTTCCCGCTGGCTTCCCGGTCCTTGTCGCGAAGCAGGAGTTTGGATCGCTGGATGGCATCGGCGATCACCCGGTCGGCATAGGTGCGCACCCGCGATCGAAACGCAGTTGCAATCGACTTCATCACCGGGGAGTTGGCCGACACCTTGGCCGCGCGCCGCATCACGGCTTCGCCGGCGGGGAGATCGACTCCCAGCGCCGCATACGCCCTACCAATCATTCTGAAAATCGCCTGCTGACGTTCTTCCTCCAACACCAGAAGCGCGGTTTGCACGCGCGCTGAACGCTGGAACGAAGGCGGCTGCATCTGTAGCAACTGGATCGCCTCCGCGGTTTTGCCGGCCAGAGCCAGCTTTCTGGCATTCGCCAACCCAGCTTCGATCTGCTGCCGCAGCGCTTCACGGCCGGCCGAGGCCTGGTCGAGAATCATGCGCAATGCCGTATCGTGATCCTGCTGCAGCGCGCCTTCCAGGAACTCGATGGCCTCATCGAATGCCGATTCGGCCATCAGCGACTGCGCACGCGCCAGTTTGCCGCGAAGCTGCTCCTGGCGACGATTCTCCAGTTCCTCTTTCCGCGCAAAATCGAGCAACGAGAGAATCTCGCTCTCGGCAAGGCCCTCCGCCTGGCAAAACTCCAGGATCCCCACGGCATCGGAATACTTGCCATTCTTGAGAGCATCTCTGGCTCGAGCCATGTATTCGGCCCTGCGCTCGTCCACTGTTTGCTGCCTGAACCGTTCTGTAAGCAGCGCCTCAAGCGAGAGCAATCGCTCGTCCCCTGGCAGTCGGTGCATCGCCTTGCGAAGCAGTTCCAGCGCGTCGCGTGGACTCAGATCGCGGCAGGCCTGAACAGTCTCGTCCACCGCCATGCGATCCTGGTGTTCCTTGATCTGGCGTTCCACCTGCACACTGAGCCGAAACAGCGCCGCCTCCGAAGGCATGGAGATCATTGCTTCCTGAATCGACTGCGCGGCCTTCTGAAGCAAGTCGAACGTGATGGCCAAAGCAACCTGCTCCTCCAGCCCTGCGATCAGCTCCTTGCGCTTGGCTTGTTCCAGGCCGGAGTTCGCGTCCCGGATGAGAAGCGGGAGCTCAGGATTGGTGGGATCGAACTCCTCCGCCTGTTCCAAAATTCCGATCGCTTCAGCGTAATGCCGGGCGCTGAGTTCGCTTCGCGCTGTGCTCAGCAGCGTCTTGGCCTGGCGCCTTGCGTTTCGCCAGTTCCGCCTCTTTTTCAAGCAGGTTGCAGAGCGCCACAATCTTCGAATTCGTCTTGTCTACCTTGAGCGCCTTCTGCGCCGCGGTAATCGCAGAACCAAAATCGCCCTTGCGCCGCGCCGACTCCGCCTGGCGCAGATACTCGTTGATGCGGTCTTCTTTCTCCTTCTCCCTCTTTGCCTTGTCGCGAAGCTTCACCAGCTCCGGATTCAACGCATCCAGGTCAAGCCCATCGGCCAGAACGGAAAGGCCCTGGTCGAAGCGGCGGTTATTGATTGCGTCTTCCGCCTCGACACGGATCTGCTGGATTTTTTCTTCGCGCTGGCGCTGGGTAAAATGCCGCTGAATCTCGCTCAGCAGCTTTCTTGCCTCGGCATGTTTGCTGTCGATCTTGAGCAACTGGTGCAGCACGCCGCGGGCCCGCGTAAACTCCTGCGCCTCCACCAGGCGCTGCGCCTCGGGCAGCAGCTCGAGCACCTGTTCCTGGCGCAGTTCCGCAATGGCGTTATCCAGGTCGGCGGCCATCTCCTCGGCAGTCGGGTAGCGCTCATCGGGAGCCTTGGCCAGAGACCGCTCGATGATGGAATCGAGAATCGGCGGGTAGTTCTTGATCAGGGTGTTGAGTGGAGGGTATGGGTCGTTCAGGATCCGCTGCATCAGCGCGTTTTCGTTCCCGGAAAACGGAAGCTGGCCGGCCACCAGTTGATAGAGCACCACGCCTGCGGCGAAGATGTCTGAGCGGCCATCCACGTTTTCGTTCAGCAGCCGCTCCGGGGCCATGTAAGGGACGGTGCCGATCAGGCGGCCGGTGCGCGTAAAGCTGATGTCCTGGTCACGCTTCTCCAGACGCGCAATCCCGAAGTCCAGCAGTTTGGCGGTTCCGTCCGGCTGCACAAAGATGTTCGCCGGCTTCACGTCGCGATGGATCACGTTGTTCCGGTGCGCGTAGCCAAGCGCGGAGCACACCTCTTCCAGAATTCCCAGACGGTCGGCCATCGAAAGCGGCGCGCCGGAGCGGATCAGCTTATCCAGCGGATCGCCCTCCACGCATTCCATCACAATGTACGGGGTGCCGTTGTCGTCGCCAAGGTCGTAGACGGTAACAATATTCGGATGCTTCAACCGGCCGGTTCTCCGGCCTTCCTCGTAAAAGCGGGCGAGCATCGTCGGATCGCTAAGGAATCCCCCAGTGAGCGTCTTGATCGCGACTTCGCGGCCGATTGCCTTATCGATGCCGCGATACACCACGCCCATACCGCCGCGTCCCAGCACATCGATGACTTCGTACTTGCCGATCCGCGTTACCTGGCTGTCTTGCCTGCCTTCAGGGGAATCCACGTTCTTGACTCACCTCTTTCCTGGCTGGGTCCGTCGCTCCTCTGGAGAGCCCTCCGTACCCGCTTCTTTCATGCTTCTCCGGTCCCGAAAGAAAAAACCCGCGCGCTCCGCATTACTGCGTGGCGATCGCCTGCGGCCGCAAATCGAAATTCTCCTTGAGAAAATCCAGGGCGTGCGCGCGCTCCGGCGACTTGTTGTCCGGAGTAATTTCAAGGAAGCGGAGGTACAGCTCGCCGGCCCCTTGCAGGTCGTCTTCGGCCTCTCTGGCTTTGGCGATTCCATACATCTTCAGGGGAAGTTCTGCAACCTTTTCCTTCACTTTGGCCACTAACTCGTCGCGAACCGCATTCTCGAGGTTACCCCTGAACTCATCCGGATTGCTGGCATTGCCTGAGTTCTTGATCCCGTCTACGTCGTCTCCCCGCACTTCCTGGAGTTGAACATCCTGCTGGTGAGCCGGCCTTTCGATAGGATCGGTCTTGGTGGTCTGGCCGGTCAGCGCGTCGGCAATGCGGAACTGCAGCTTGATGGATCCATCCAAATCCGTAGTCAACTTGGTGTAGTTGTATTTGCGGATTTCGTCCTGCGGCCTGGTCTTGGGAATCGTGTCCAGCTTCGTGGAGAGATCGGCGATGGTCTTCTCGGCTTCATCCTTGGCCTCGTTCAGGTCTTTGATCGACTTCTTGTTGCCGCGCGCTTCCGCGCCCTGAAGCGCGAGCTGAGCGGTCGTCAAATCGTTCTTGGCCTTATCGAGATCGCGATTCGCTGCATTCCACGCCTCATTGGGCACCTGCTCAACCCCGGCCCGGTAACTGGACTCAAGCGACTCCTTGGTTGGAACCGCCGTAAAGCGGTGAGTCAGGACGTCGCCGTCCAACTGAAAGTCAGGTTCAACGGCGGTTGTCTCGCCGACGCGAACGACCTTGACAACCCCCGAGTCTTCGAGCCCGGTAATAATGGCGCTTTCCAACTGCGTCGCGAACCCGGCCCGGTCGGCCTGCGTCGTCGGATCGCGAAACTGGACTCGTATTGAAAGTTTGGAGCGCATTGCATGAGCTGGTCCTGCGGAAGTGATCTGGTCGCGCACCAAATCGAAGTTGGAAGCCCTGTACCTCCTGGCTTCTTCCAGGCATTGAAATCCGAGTTCCGTGCCGGATCCGACCGGCTTTGCCAGATAGGCCTTTGCCTGATCTAGCAAATAGGCGCTCAGGTCATCTCCATACAGGTCCATCTTGTCCTTGTAGGATTCATCCTGGCTGAGCTCGTAGGCATTCTTCAGGTAGATATACGCCTTTTCGATCTCGGCCATATCGCTCGGTCCGCGAATCGGCGAGTGATTCTGGTGCAGGCTCTTGGCCTCCGCCGCCGCTGCTACCACATAGCCCGCCTGCAGCGCCTTCATTTGTTCGGCGGCCATCCCCTGCTGGTGAGGCGTCAGGCTCGACAAAACCTCGTAAGCCGGGATCAGCTTTTTCTGCTGCTGATAATCCTTGCTGCTATCGATGGCCCTGGCCACCGTGTTGTTGTCGGTGACAATCACCAGCTGGGCTTCGGCGTTCTTCTCTGCGTCCTCGGCCTCCGGCGTGTCCTTGGTCTTGATCGCCTGCTGGTATTCCTTGATCGCCCCCGCCCAGTTCTGTGTCCCGCCCTTGGCGCCGCCCTGTTCCATGTGGTACTGGTAAGTGGCGTCGACGATCACCCCCAGGCGGGGCTCTTCATCCGCGAACGCGCGATAAGGAACGATGAATGCGTAGGCCTGGTCGAACTGTTTTCCATCGATGGCCCCATTGGCCGACTGCACCGCCCCCTCAAGGTCGTTGAGATCCTTCTGTACATCCCCCATCAGGGCTTGTTCGGGAGGGAAATACGAATCGATTCCAGCCACGATATCGCTGAACTTCTTGGCATTCTGCAGGTGGACAAAGCCGGCGGTGTGGCCGTTCAGAGCCACATGGTAGTTGTCCAGCTCAGCACGGCCCTTGTCGGTAATTCCTGTAAAGCTTTTGTGCAGTTCGTCACCCAGGTTCTTGACGGATGGGATATCGGGGGCAACGGCGTGCGCCTGATCGAAATTCGACTTCGCCGCCTTCAGGTCGGAGTACCTGGGCGATGCGCTACCCGCAGATTTATCGTAGCTCTGTGAAGCTGCTTCGCCGGCGCTGACAAACAGCGTGGCCAGCCGGAGCTTTGCCTCTGCCGAATGCGCCACTGCTGGATACTTCGACAGGTATGCCTGCCAGCCAGGGATGTCGGTCGCCCTTTCAGCGCGCATGAATTCGCCTAACTCCACATTGGGAGCGGAGACGAACACCAGCTTCACGGTCTTCTTGATAGGCGGAGCGCCGGCGGCTGCATCGGTGACGGCCCCCAGCGGCGTGCCATGCAACGGGCCCTGATCCGCCAGCTCGGACAGCGAATAAGCAGCATTGTGCTCGAACTTCAAATTCACCGGCACCACACAGACCGTTGCCCCTCCGCCCGGCGTGTAGCGCATCACACCATCGGCTCCGCGCTCAAGCACGCCGCCGACACCCAGCACCACTTTTCCCATCTTGCCGTAAGTGGACTTATCCACCGCCGCATTCTGGAAGGGTGTGCAGTCCTTCATTTCGATTTTGCCGTTGATAAGTACGTCGGTCAGTTGTACATAGGCTGCGCCGGAGGGCCCGTCGTATACCTCGATGGCCATCAAGGGAACATCCTTGGCCATGGCCGAGGGAACCGACCAGGCCATGCCAAGTCCGACCAATACGAGAATCCCGGCCAAAAACCGCCGCCGTTGCGCTAATCCATCAACCAGGATGTCCGATGTCATGCTAACCCCAGATGCACACGAGAAAGGCAGTTAATAAGTGCAAGAAACCTGCGGCATATCCCACATAGCCTGCTAGCGGAACGTGACTTAGAGCCGTCCCAGGGGTACCGAGGGAGTAACGCTCACAGACTGCGCCCCAAATTCCTTCCGCCGACGTTTTCTGCTACGCTATCACTTCCCTCCAAAGGTTGCAATTCCTCTTAGGTTGCAATTCTTTGGCGGAAGCGAGCCGGAGCTTGTAAAGTGGCCTTAGCAGGGAAAATGGGAACGGCAAAGCAAACGCGGGACTCTGCCCAGGCTGCGTCAGAGAAACACCCAACCACCGGTAGTCTCCCAGTTCAAGAAACCTATCTTTCGGTTCGACTTTGGAGTTCCAACGGGGCTGGCGGCCCTGTCCCTTTGCCATTGGACAGCGACTCGCCGGTTGTCTCCCTCACTACAGACCTCATCGCGGCCTCCAAAGGCGCCCCCGTCACCACGCGCGACGGCCTTCTGCTCACAAGCTTTCACGCCGTCCTGCCCGCCGTTTCGACCGCCCGGCGTCTGCAGTGGGCCATTCAGGGATTGTCCGAAGGCCGGGACTTGCGCGGCGCCTCGATCGCCGTGCTCATTCATTACGCGCACGACCTGCCGGTTCAGACTGGAGAAACCGCCGTCCGCGACGCCCTGGAACAGGCCACTCCCGGCCAGATTCTCCTCACCGAATCGATTGGCAAAGCCTTTGACGATCTGCCCGGCTTTCCCTCCAAGCCGCTGGAAAAATCCGGCTTGCGCGAACTGCTGTGGCGGGCCCCGGAGAACCAGTCGACGCGCTCCTTCGACGAACAGGTGCTGACCCAACTGCTGGAACAGCAGGGCCTGCAGGACGACCTTCCGGAAGAACCGGAACGCATCGCGGCCCCGGTTGCGGATGAAGCGGTCGATTCCGATCCCCGAGAACGAGCCCAATCTTCCAGTATCCTGTCGATGGCCAAATCCCCTCTGGGTATTGGCATCGCAGCCGCGGTTCTTCTTGCCGGGGGCTGGTTCGTCTACCACTCCACCCAGGCGAAGCAAAAGACGGGAACCACCGAATCCACTTCGGCTGTGACCGACACTTCGACCACAACGAACAAATCCTCACCGGGAACTGGAGTCGGCCAGACGCCTCCGGTTGACTCCACGCATGTCACTCCTCCTGTCGCTCCCGACTCCGGCGCCCATCCTCTCACGGCAGCCGAGAGGCGCGCGCAAAAGGAGAAGGAGAGAGAGGAGAAAAACAAGAACAAGCCAGAACCGCCGAAAGTGGCCGCTCAAACCCCCACGGTCGTCAAACCTCCCGAGCCGCCTCCGGAAAAAGCCGGACGCGGTTGCGATCTGGAACCAGGCGAATATGGCAAGGAGCTTGAGAAAGCCCAGAACAGCTATTCGCGAGGCCATTACGACCAGGCGGCACGGCAATTCAGCGCTGTAGTCAGGTGCGAACCGGGGAACTCGCAAGCCAAGGAAGGTCTGGCCAGGGCCCAAAGCGAAATGAGAAAAGACAACTAGCCTTGGGAAAAGCGGGCTCCTGCCTGAAGCCTGCACCGCCTTGCCGGCCGCCCGCAATGCTACCGCGAGTAGGAATATCCCTCATACCCCTGATAGAAAACTGCCAGCGGAAGCGTGAAGATTCCATCCGGGCCCGGCCGTCCTCCCCAGGGATTGCGCAGCGTCACAGTCGCAGCCGCCTCGTCGTAGTCCAAGACCGAATATGCATGAGTTGGAACCCACCAACTCTTGTTCTGAGCTTCGAACGCCGGATCGGCCACCGTGAGCCTGGTCCCGGCCACCAGCGCCACCTGCCCCGCGTGCAGGCGGCGCAACTGTTCCAGCACGCCCTTCCTGTCGCTCACCAGCCCGGCATCGGCGTTGCCCATGAACGCCTCGATCACACGCACCGGAATCTGCCCCTGCCCAAGCGTTTTATAGGCGCCGAAAACCTCGCCATTCTGGCGCACGGTGAGCGCGACCGCGTCAAAGAACCCCTTCTCGTCCAGAAAGCCGGCCAGTTCCTTGGCCTGCTCAGCCGGAATCCCGATCAAGTTCAACTGGTCGCCCAGCTTCAGCTTCAGGCCGGCCTTGTCCAATTCCCCGTCCTGCTTCACCACCGAGCGGATGGCGCGGTCGTATGCAACGAGGAGAGGCCCAGACTGATCCAGCCACGACAGGGCGATGGGCTTGATGAAGATTGGAATCAGCGTGGATTGGTTGATGGCCTTCACCAGGCTCAGCCGCAAAACGCGCTGCGCGTAGCCCCGCATCAGCACCAGCACCCACGACCCCTCGGAGCGGTCGTAGCTGTGCGTCCGACCGTATTCAACGTCCTCGGGAAAGACAATCTCCTCCGGCCCTTGAAAGAAGTGAACTCGGTATCCGCCGCCAGGATTGGGAAGGATGTCGCCCTTCAACGTCTCCGGCGCCACCTTGGCCACTTCCGCAATCGAGGCATGAAAGAAACAAGTGCCCAGAATCCCCTGCCGCACGGCAAGCGGACTCACCCCATGTTCCCCGTAGAGTTGCGCCGGATCCTGGGCTGCGGCCGGCATGCACGCAGAGGCTACAACGAGAAGAGCGGTCATGTGAATGAAGCGGCGCAGGCTGAAAGAGCCCGAAGAATATCCAAACATGATTTTCATAGGTCTCTTTAGCTCTTTAAATGAAGGCGGGAGCATCCTGAATATACTCTAAAACCTCGGCACACGCTGCGGCTCCCGAGTGGGGAGATGACGATTATCTTCTCGATTTAGGAACTCGGCCGAAGCGAGGGTCATGACGCAGCATCAGATCGCAGGCATGAAGCGCCTCCATCTCGAACCCTGGGCTGTCACTCGGGATGAGCAGCCAATGGCCGATCTTATCTCCCAGCAGTTCAATGGAACGGATGGATGGAAATTCACGCCGAAGTTCCGGATCAGCCGGATTCGCGCCCTCCGAAAGTACAAGCCAAACGCCATTGTCCCGCGGAGATTTGGGATGATCCCGGAGCATACAAACGATGCGGTCGCCCAGGTAGACGGCAAAACCGGAGAACATGCGGCGCACCTCGGGGTTCAAGGGCATCATCGCTTCCACAACGAACGCGTGCGGAGCCTTGGGTTTTGGTTTGGCAGGACGAGCCATGGTCTATCAGAAAGGACCATAACAGAACAGACCCGATTGTGGACGAAGAGACGCAGGCGGCAGCTCGGGTCGAATGACGGGCTCTCAGGTTTGCCAGGCCTTCCGTGTGGTACCCTGTGGGCACTCCGAAAAGTCTACTTATGCCCCAGGATGATTTAAAGCCACAAGCATCGTGGTTGATCGGCAGCGCCAAGGACTGTGACCTCCGGGTGACCAAGGAAACCGTCTCCGGCCACCATTGCCGGCTTGTCCAGGTGAGCAACGGCTTCACGGTGGAAGACCTCGGTTCGACCAACGGCACGCATGTCAATGGTGTCAGGCTCGTGCCGGGCAAGCCTGTCCGGATTGCGCATGGAACCCCTGTAACCTTGGGCCTCCAGGTGGAGATGCCCTGGCCTCCCTCCTTGCCTCCTGCCCAGATTGCTCCGCCGCCCAGCCCCTATGCCACGCGATCCCCGCAGCCTGCGCCTCCGCCCGCGACCCGCCCTCCCGCTGGCCCCATTCCCGGTCCCGCACCCGGCCCCGGACCAGGTCTCGCACCCGGTCTTGCCCCCGGACGGCCAATCACCATAGGACGTTCCCCGGAATCGGACGTCCAGATCGACCTGCCCAACGTCTCCTGGAATCACGCCATCATCACCGTTGAAAACGGCCAGTACATCCTGGAAGACCGGAATTCGCGCAACGGAACCGCCATCGGGCAACTGGACAATCGCATCCAGCGCGCCGTCCTGAGGCCCACCGACGAAGTCTACCTGGGCGCGTACAAGATCTCGGCGGCGCAGCTGCTGAACGTAGAAACCAAGGTCGAGATCGGCGAGGCCTCGTTCAGTAAGATCTCATTTCGCGGCCAGACGATGGATATCGGCCGCGACCCGCAGTGCGAAATTCCCGTCGACAATCCCATCGTTTCCTGGCGTCACGCCCGGATCACCCGCGCGCCGGAAGGCATGTATGTTGAGGACCTCGGTTCTCGCAACGGAACCTATGTGGGCGGCATTCGCGTCAGTGGAAGAGTGCTGGTCAGGCCGGGCGAGGAGATCGGCCTGGGCAGCATTCGCTTCCAATTGCTCGAAAACGGCGAACTGGCGCAGCGCGATTACAACGGCAAAGTCACCATCGAAGCCAGGGACATCGTGGTCAACGCGCCCAACGGCAAGCGCCTGCTCAACTCCGTCTCGCTCACAATCTTTCCCTATGAACTAGTCGCCCTGATGGGTCCGGCCGGCGCAGGAAAAACTACCCTCCTGAAAGCCCTGAACGGCTACACCCGCCCCGCGCAGGGCACCGTGCTGTTCCGCGGCCAGAGCCTCTACGACTACTACGATCTCTATCGCCACATGATGGGCTACGTACCGCAGGACGACATCGTGCATCCCCAGTTGACGGTGCGCCAGGCCCTCTACTTTTCTGCCCGCCTGCGCACCGACCTGACCGACGCGGAGATCGACGCGCGCACCGAGAAAGTGCTCACCGACCTGGGCATTCCCGACATCGTCGACACCATCATCGGCTCGCCCGAGCGCAAGACCCTGAGCGGAGGCCAGCGCAAGCGCGTCAACATTGCGCTCGAACTGATCACCGACACGCCGGTTTTGTTTCTCGACGAGCCCACATCCGGTCTGTCTTCCTACGACGCCGAGTCAGTCGTGGACCTGCTGAAGAACCTGTCGAAGACCGGCAAAGCCATCGTCACCACCATCCACCAGCCCAGCCTCAAGGTCTATAAGCAGTTCGACAACCTGATCATGATTTCGCGCGACATGGGGAACAATCCCGGCGCCATGGTCTACTTCGGCCCCGCGTACCCGGATTCGATCCAGTTCTTCAACCCTCTGCCGCCCAACGCCCAAACCGCCGCCACGCCGGAGAAGCCGGGCCCCGATTTGAACCCCGAAATGCTGTTCAGCGGGATGAATGCCGTGGCCGGCCACAACCGCACCGAAATCTGGCGGCAGCGGTTTCTGCGTTCCCACTATCAGCAGGAGTTCGTCACCAACCGCTCTGGCCGCGGCGATGCCGTCACAGACAAGACCGGCGAAGAGAAGCCACGCCGCCAATTCGGCCTGGGCCAATGGTTCGCCCTGGTCAAGCGCAACATGATGGTCAAAATGCAGGACCGCACGCAGACCGCAATTCTTCTTTTGCAGGCCCCTCTTTTCGCCATTCTTGTCTCCCTCGTCACTTACCCGCTCTCCGCCAACGACTTTCTCGGCCTGATGGAAAAACTCCCCATCGTCCACTTCCTCATGGTGGTTGCGGCGATCTGGTTCGGCTGCAACAACGCCGCGCGCGACATTGTGGGCGAGTGGACCATCTACAAGCGCGAGCGCATGGTCACGCTCAAACTCCTTCCCTACGTCTTCTCCAAGCTCGCCGTCCTTTTGGCGCTCTGCATCTTCCAGTGCGGCACCATGCTGGGGATTGTCTACCTGGTTCTGGGGCTGCACAGCAATTTCCTTCTCGACTTTGTCGTCCTGCTGGTCGCTTCCATGATCGGCGCCGGCATGGGCCTGAGCATCTCCGCCGTTGCGCGCACCAACGAAGCCGCCATCGCGCTCTTGCCCGTGATTCTGCTGCCTATCATCGCCCTCGGCGGAGGCATGCGCCCGATTTACCAGATGCCTGAGCTTGGCCAGATTCTCAGCCGGGCGATTCCCTCGCGCTGGGCCTTTGAAGCCACGCTGCTGCAGGAAGCCAAGGCGAAAAAGTGGAAGCCGCCGATGCCGTCCCCCGACGCTTTGGCCCACCCCCAGCCGCTCAAGCCGCCCAACCCATTCAGCAAGCCCGGATCGCCGGAATTAATGGAACCCATCCCGGTCGACTTCGCGCAGCACCACATTCCCAGCTACGTGGTGACGGTAAAGGACAGCGCCGGCGCCGACGTCACCCGACCGGCTGCCAGCACGGAAAACCAGGCCATCGTCTACCGTCACCGCTTTCGCGACTCCATGGCGGTGTTGTGCGGGATGTTCGTTCTCCTGGTGGCAACCGTGATCCTGATTCTTCGCAAACGCGACAACGATCCACAATGACCCCGGCTCTCTCACACTTCGATGAGGCTCAACCATGAATGACCTCGCCCCCTCCGGTCTGCCGATCCTCAGCTTTGCCGAGGAATGTAACCGGGGCAAGGTGCGCGAAGAGAACCAGGACTCCGTACTCCATTTCCGCATAGCATTAGGCGAACTGTCGGTGGTTGCGGACGGCATCGGCGGGTTGGAAGGAGGAGCCACCGCTTCGCGCATCGTGACGGAGACTTTCTATGAGCACCTGCGCAGCCTGCCGCAGGACTACCCGGCCGACACCGCGATCCGCGAGGCATCCGCGCTCGCCAATGCCAACATCCTTGCCTCGGCAGCCGATCCGGAATCGCCCTTCCACCGCATGGGCTCGACGGTGGTGCTGGCTCTCATCCAGACAGCCCACGTGCGGCAAGAGTCTCAGCAGCCGGCCCGGCAGGATGCCGTCGAGGCCCGTGCCTGGATCGGCCACATTGGCGACAGCCGCGCTTACCTCTTGCGTAACGGCCGCATCAGCCGCCTCACCAAAGACCACTCTGCTGTGCAGGATCTGATCGACCAGAACCTTCTCTCTCCTGAGGAGGCCGGGAACCATCCGGACGCCTCGGTGCTGACCCGCAGCCTCGGCCACTATATCGAGGTGGAAATTGACGTTGACACGGTTCCCCTGGTTCCCGGCGACAGCCTGTTGCTCTGTTCCGACGGCTTGTGGGGCTTTGTCCCCGAGAAGGAGCTTGAGACAGTCATGGCCGACGTCCATCTCCCCATTGAAGCGACGGCCAAAACCCTGCTTGAAATGGCCCTGGCCGCCGGGGGACACGACAACATCGGCATTGAACTGGTGCGGGTTGGTTTGCCTCCTGCGCCCGTTCTGGAAGTTGTGCATCAGAAAGCCGCCATTCCGGAGCCACCTATTGTGAAAGAGCCTCTGCAGGTTGAAGAGCCACTCAAGGCGCAACAGCCGGTCAGTGTGGAAGAACCGATCAAAGCGGAGGAACCGCTCAAGGTGCAGGCGCCGGTCGAGGTTCAAAAACCGGTCAAGGGGCCCGAAATGCTCGAAGCAAAAGAACAGCCCAAGATTCAGGAGCCAGTCAAGCTCGGATTCATCGGCACACTGTTGCTCTTCCTGCTGGCCGGCGCTGGCGTGGGTGCGATTCTTTACCTGGCCTTCTATGGGCACTGATTGTAGAAACTGCGCTTGCGAGTCCCTCCTCGAGAATCGGCTCTGGCTTGTCGAGTCGAGCAGATCATTTGACAGAGAACCGAGCTCGGCGTGTAATTAAGAAGTTGGTTGTGGTGAAGGAGTTCACCCTTAACCGCTGTCCTGCCCCATAGGCCGGACAGATGATGACTCCTGACAGGGTATCCTGTTGCGGAGTCATATCCCAACGCGATCCCTGAAAAACTAGATCATTGGGTGCCTCATCCTCGCCGCGTCCTTGTTTTTGCGGTTAGGGTGGGAAACCGCGAGGAGAGATCGTCGTGCAGAAATACCTGCTCATCGCCATCGGGGGCGCGCTCGGGTCCATCGCCCGCTACTGGGTCGGTTCCACCGTCGGCAGCCGCATGGGCTTCCGCTTCCCCTATGGCACACTCATCGTCAACCTCACCGCCTGCCTGGTTATCGGCTTCACGCTCACCTACATGGGCAAGCGCGCCGACCTGAATCCTGCGTGGCGATTCTTGATCCCCATTGGCTTCATCGGCGCTTATTCCACCTTCTCCACATACGAGTGGGAGACGCTTTCTACCATGCGCTCCGGCGCATTTGTGCTGGCCGCGCTTTACGCCGGAGGCAGCCTCATCCTGGGCCTCATCGCCGTCTGGGCTGGTTCCGTGGCCGGCGAAGCCCTGTAACCAATGGGACTCAGCCAATGTGACGGACAGGCTTGCCAATTCTCTCTCAACGGTGCTTCAATCCATCGTTGCGCGGTGCCTGATCTCTGATCTCTGATCCCTGATCCCTGATCCCTGGTCTACGGTCAAGGCCGCCACGAGTGCCCGCAAGGGAGGATTCACCATGCTCACCTCAGGTAAAGCTGTCAAAGTCTCCATCTACCTCAGCGACGGCGCCAAGCACCACGGCATCCCCGTTTACACCAGCCTTCTCGACTTCCTCTTCCACAGCGGCGTCTACGGGGCCTCGGTCTTCAAAGGCGTCGCCGGTTTCGGGTCAACGCATCGCATCCACTCCGCCCACATCCTCGAAATCTCCGACCATCTCCCCATCAAGATCGAATTCATCGAGACCCGTGAGAAAGTGGACGCGCTGTTACCCGAGCTAGAAAAGCGCACCGGCTCCGGCATCATCTCCATTGAGGAGACCACCGTCGTAATCCCTTGCAAGAAATAGCGACACGAATGATCCGTGCCCCATCCATTTGCGTTCTATGCGAATGGTTGGTAGACCACAAACCTAACCCGGCCGTCTTTGAATTCGGCTTTTGGACAGGCTCATAGACGTCAGGGAATGCAAGAAGTGTCAGGGCACGACTTCATTCGGGCCAAAAAGGCCGCAAACTAAATCCGGCTTTAGCCGCTGGGGGTCATAATCCTCAGCCGACCACACACTTGCCGATTCAAAAACGCTGCAAAGTGCTACCATCTAGCCCATGGCGGTATACACCTTCAGCGAGGAAACGATAACCCGAATTGCTCTCCGGGCTCCGCGCGTCCGAATGTGGTTGCGCGCCGTGGCTGCAGCATGGCTGCTTGTCGATCTGGCTGTGGTGCTTGGCCAATTTTATTGGCCTCGGATTCGCATCGATCTACCTTCGAGGTGGGTCAATTTTGCTTTCATCATTCCGTTTGTTGTGTTGTCAACGACCTTCAATGGTCGGAAGCGCATCCCTGAGCGCATGGAAGCATATATGCGGTCCTATTCAGTCGACGTCTCGCCCTACAGCGTGAGAGTCCAAAGCGATCTCAGGCCGCAGCGGCAGTTCACACGGCAAGAGATTCTTCGCGTTGAGGAGCCTTCGTGGGGCGGCGCCTTATATCTCAGGACCCCCAGCCGCTACCGTTATCTCCAGATTCCGCGCAGCCTGGACGGGTATAGCCAGATCAAAGACGAACTGAAAACGATGGGAGTCCCTTTCACGCGGAAAGTCATTCCGACCAATTGGGAGGAGTTTGCCTTTTCCTTTTTGTTCTGCGGAACGTTGATATGCGATATGGTGACTCAAAACCGGCAGATTCTTATTGCTAACCTGGTCGTGGCAATCCTTGTCGGGATCGGCGGTTTCCTGATGACCAGCGCAAACCCGGATAACCCGCCGCGCATGCGCTGGGTGAAATACGCGGCCTTTCTTCCCGCTGCTCTTACTGTCATGTGTTTTTATCTTTAGCGGTCGTCCCACCCAACTTACTCCGCCGAAGTAAACGGCGAAGCCGGCAGCCCTTCTCCGTTGAACAAATTGCACAGCGGACTATTCGCCCACCCGTACCGCACAAACTTCGGCTCCATCACCGCATCGCTCTCGACCACCACCGTGTTCCCGTCGATCTTCGCCGTTGCCGCGACAAATCGACCATCCGCACCGGCCACTTCAAATCCAGTCAGTTCCCCGCCCCTGGCCATCAGACCCTTCGCATGATGATCGAACCACACCCGCATCGCGCCGCCCTCCGGCGTAGCCTGCCGGTAGATCGGCCCCGAGTAACTGATGTCCTCGCCATAACTCAGCGCCCGCGCCGCCAGCGCCAGCCGCAACCCCACATCGACTTTGTCCGTGGGATGCACGTTGTCCGGGTTGCCAATGTCGATGGTCACCGCCATCGCCGTGTTGCGCAGCGCCAGCGTCTTCGACTGCTGCTCGCGCACCTCGACCCAGTTCTCAGCGGGGCCGGATTTGAAATTCGAAATCTGCACATACAAAAACGGAAAATCCCCGATGCCCCACTCGTGCCGCCAATCGGAAATCAGGGTGCTGAACACGCGGCCATAATACGGAGCGCGCTCCAGCTTGCTGTTGCTCTCGCCCTGGTACCAGATCACGCCGCGAATCGGAAAAGGCGTGAGCGGCGCAATCATCCCGTTCCACAGCATCCCCGGCCCCCAGCTCAGCAGCATGGGATGCCAGGGAAACTCGGGCGCCGGCTTGCCTGCGGCCTTGGCATCGGCAATCTGCTTTTGCTCGTCTCTCTGCCGCGCCAGTGCATCGGTCTCACCCGCAGTCATGTCCGCCCACTGCACAAAAATCGGCGCCAGTGCTGCATCCTGCCCCAGCGCGGCCAACCGAGTCCACGCCTCGGCCACCGTCCCGCCCCAGGTCGAGTCGATCACACCCACCGGCACATGTTCCCGCTGCGATATCTCCCGCGCAAAGTACCACCCGACCGCCGAAAAGTTCTTCGCCGTCTCCGGCGTCGACGCCACCCAACCCTCCGTCTCCACATCGGCCAACGGAAATTCGGAAGCCTTCGTCTTGACCAACATCAACCGAATTTGGTCATTCGCAGCGAGCGGCAGGTCGGCATCGGCCGTAGCCGCCTGGCGCATCGCGAACTCCATATTCGATTGCCCCGACGCCACCCACACATCGCCCACCAGCACGTCGGTAAGGGTGATCGTCTGCACGTCCGCCGCAGCCCCGCCCAGCGGCGGAGTTCCCTTCACCGTCAACTCAAACGGCCCGCCCGCCTCGCCCGGCTTGAGGTAAACGCTCCAATGGCCGCGCCCATCGCAGTTCGCGCCGCGCGATTCACCCCGGAAGCTCACCATCACGCCTTCACCCGGCGTTGCATTGCCCCACACATGCACCGGCAAATCCCGCTGCACCACCATGTGGTTGGAAAGAACTCGTGGCAGCGTCACTTGCGCGGACGTAGAAAAAGGCAGAATCGTTGACACACAAGCAGCAAGAAAAAAGGCAGAGCAATGAAGCGATCGCAGGTTCACTTGGACCCTCACACAAAACCAGAATGTCCGGCAAAGATTCAGCTCTAAGCAGCAGCCAATCTCGCCGGAAATAGAACGTTATCAGAGGCAGCTGCCTCTCGCCACTTCAACCACCGCTTTGAAGTTGGGCGGCAAAATCCGATTCCTCCAGCAAGCTCTTCAGCGCCCACCTGGCCCGCAGCTTGCGCCACCCGCACCGCAGAATCCCTAGCAGCGTGGGAATCAGGCCCCCGACGCCGCTGTTGTTCGCCCCTGAGAGCTCCCGGCCGACAAGGCAGAATCTTGCGGCCAGAAAGAATGAAGGTACGCATGAGCGCTTCCACTCCGCAGAGTTTCAAAAACCACGGACGTCTCGATCCGCCCTACCACTTTGTCCTGGTTACAGTTCTTGCCGTCAACCTTTTTGTCATGCTCAGCTTTGCATGGCACGACCTGGATTACTTCCACGAGTGGCTGGTGATTCTCTCCATCGCCGCATTCATTCCGCTGGGCAAACTGCGTACGTATCCGCTCAAGGTGCAGGACCGCGTCATCCGCCTGGAAGAACGCATTCGCCTGCAGGCCCTGGCGCCTGCCGAGTGGCATGCCCAAATCTACCACCTTACCGAGGACCAGTTGATCGGCCTGCGCTTCGCATCGGACGACGAGGTGGTCGCGCTGGCCAAAGAGGCGCTGGAACTAAACCTCACCCGCAAGCAGATCAAGGAGCGGATCAAGACATGGCGCCCCGACGACTGGCGCATCTGATCTCACCCCAGCGCATTGACCCACCGAGACTGCCGCTGCCTCATATGTTGCAGCGACTACGCCTAACGGATGGCCTGAGTATGTGGCTAACGGCGATGCTCGCCCATCGGCCGAAGCGCGAGAGAGAATCATCGATCCCTCCCCCGCGCCAGCCAGTGTGGTTACTGATTTGAACTCGGCTGCGTCGCCTCCGCTGTCACTTCCTTCTCCGCCTGGTCGGCCTGCTGACCCTGCCCCTGAAGGTCGGCAGCATCGTTCGGATCGGGTGGCGGCGCAATCGCGGCATACTCCGGCGCTGTCGGCTTCGCCTGAGCCGAAGGAGGCGCTTGCGGCAACCCACCCTGGCCCTGCTTGGCCTGGAGCTCCTGGAGTCCCTGGTCGATGGTCGCCCGCATCTGGTTCTGCATCTCCTGCAGGTCGGTCAATTGCACCGTAACCGTACTATTCTTCTGGCATTCCTGTCCGCCCTTGCTGGCTAGAACCACCAGATTCGCGGCCGTCGCGTCGGCAGGAGGCGGAGTTCTCAGCGCCAGCGCATCTCCATCGCTGATCGCGCATTCCTGTCCGTTGGCGTCCATCAGGTCCAAAGCGCTTCCGGCCACAAACACATGCGGATGACCGTCGGCCAGCATCCGCGCAATCCCGCTGGAACCGGGGTCCACGTCGATCTGGTGCGCGGTCCGCTGTGCCTCATCGTTTTCCAGGGCCAACTGGTTTCTCACCTCGTCTGCGATCTGCTGCTTCACGTCGGGCGTCAGCTCTTGAGGTCCGCCCGCCGCAGCCGAAGCGCCATCCACTTCGCCGGCCTCCTGATGCGCTGCATAGGCGGTCTGCAAATCCTGAGAGATCATGTAGTCCGTCAGCCAATACGACGCGCTGGGATACACAGGGTAAGGCGCAAAGTAGCCGCCATAGTACCCGAACCAGGGACTGCCTCCCCACCCCCACCCGAAGGCGATGGGCATGGCCCATGGGTTATAGGCCCATCCATAAAAACCGGGGCCGTAGTAGAAGCCCGGCGCATAAACGTTCAGCATCAGCCCGCGGTACCCGAAACCGCGGTAAAAGCGGCTATATTCCCGGCCATGGTAGTAGTAAGCCCGCCGGCCAAAATCGTGGCCGCGGTAACTATACCCGCGCTGCACGTATCCAGGACGGCCCCGCTCCACCTCTAGGCGGCTGTGGTCGGCGCGCTCCACCGAGATACTCCGGTTCCCGTTCAGCCCGTGATGAACGTCCATCCCCCTCTTGGCGTCATGCACGTCGCGCACGTTGCCTTCGGGGCCGATGCGAACCGCGCCGCCGCTCCGGGTAGTGTGCTCAATGGCGCCACTGGGCGCGGGGCTGTGAAAGGTTGAGTTCGTTCCGCCCCTGGCATCCATTGCCGGCCCGCGCGCGGCTGGAATGCCGGTGGCAGGACGGTTGACAGAGGGGCTACTCGTGGTTGGGTGGTTGGTGGTAGGCCCAGTGGTCGTCGGGCGATAGACAGAGGGGCTGCTGGTGGTTGGACGGTTGGCGGAAGGCCCAGTAGTCGTCGGGCGATAGACAGAGGGACTGCTGGTGCTTGGCCTCTGGACAGCCCCGCCGCCGTAGCTTGGCTGTGCGGCAGGCCTGGCTGCTGGCGCTGGCGCAGGCCTGGCCGCGGGTGCAGGCACGGGCGCAGGGGCGGGTTTTTTTTTGTCGTCTGCGCCGGCCTGGCTGGCCGCGCCCAGGAGCACGGCGACAATCAGGGCTGCTGAACCAATTCTCAGTGCGCTGCGAAGATATGGCATTCTCATCAGGTCCTCATCTCTCTTTCGATCTCTGGGGCGCGCGGCTTCCCCATTACGCGGATTCCCTACTCAACATTGCTGACTTTTCCGTTGGTGAAGGTCACCTTCATGTCCTTGTAGTAGAAGATCGTCTTCACTCCCAGCTTAGCCACCTTCAACGGTTGCCCGAATCCTGCGGTTACCTGGTCCATGGTCTGGCCAACCTCGATCGTCGGCGGTGTAGCATCGGCCGGTGGCGGCGGGGGCGCAATGTCCGGCATCGGGGCCGGAGGAGGAGGAGGGGGAACGGCTTCGGGAGCACCTGCGTGCGCATCCTCCATCCGAACCCACTCCTCACGAGTATCGCGATCAATCAGCTTGTCGCCTTGAACCTTGAGAACTGCGGAGCGTCCAATCCCACTAGGCGTCACCGACAACAAACTTCCCTCCTCTTTCGCGCCGTACAAGAAACTGTAGTGACCTGGGGCTCGCCGACCGTCCCCGCCGACCAACATGCTCGAACCATCTGGAGAAAGAGTGAGTTGCGAGCTGGAGACTCTCGAGAGGTAGGTTTCAGAGGATGCGGCCAGTCCGCTATCTTGCGCCGAAGTTTTTGCGGGGGTGGCTGGCTCCGCAGCCTGCTGTACACCCTGATTGTCCAGCGTGATGACCTCGGCGAGGGTATTCATGAATTCGCCGGGCGATGGGACTTGCTTCTTGTCAAATGGAATAACCAACCACGTCCAATAGCGGACATTGTTGGCGTCAGCATCGGTCCATATTTTGAATTCAACGTGGTTCTTCGTGACGTTGTAGTGGACGATCCAGAACTTTTCTCCGGCCACGGACGTGTGCATTGGGATCGAGTTTGGGTCTATCTTCAGCAGACCCAAGCCCAAATTCCATGAGAACATTCCCGCCGAAAGCTTCCCGTTCTTATAAGTGTTAGTCGGAGATCCTGCGCCAGCCGGAGCAACAGTGCCGCACATTTGCAACGAGCTCTTCTGCAAGGTAACTACGGATCCGGCGGTAACAATCTCGCCATTCGCATCCAGGGTGGCCAAAATGATGCTCTGCTGGAGTTTCTGTTGAATCGCCGCCAGATCGTCCTGCGCCGCCAGCGTCAGACTAACCATCAATGTGATTGCAGCCAACCCCAAAGCACGAAACCGCCGAACCTGTTTCATAGGTCTTACCTTTCATGGGTTGTGGGGGGAGGGCCCAAATGATAAGCAAAGATACTTCCGGACTCTTGGCGTGTCAAGCCATCCGAAGAAAAGCAGAAACATAGCAATCACTTATCGACGCAAACACAGCAATCGACGGGGAGTTACCCTCGTTTTGTATATATCTTTTAATAAACAGTCAGTTCTTCATTTTGCAGGAATATCCTCGCCGGGTTCGCCAGCCTTCCCCGGCGCGGCTTTCTCTTGGCCCTCCGCCAGCCCCTCCGCATCCAACCCATGCTCATGCCGGTAATGCTCCACCGGCATCTTCCCATCCCACCACGCCCAGTTCATCGGATACACATCGGGATCGAAGAACACCTGGTAGAAGTGCCACACCACAATCGCCAGCGTAGCCAGAATCGCCTCGTAGAAGTGGATCGCCGTGGCCACATCCACCCACCAGCGCGCCAGCAGATTGCCCACCCACACTTTGGCCCACATCATTACGCCGGTCACGCCCATCAGCGCCGTGCCCCACACCAGCGCCCAGTACTCCGCCTTCTCCGCATAACTGAAGCGCCCGAACTTCGGCCGCTCCGTGCTCAGACCCAGGTAGTAGCGCATCGTGCCCAGCGCGTCGAACGCATCCTTCGGCCGCGGCGCAAAATCCCAAATCAACCGCCGCCCTTCCCGCGTTGCCGCAAGATAAAAGACGTGATAAATTCCTGCTGCAATCAGCACCACGCCCGCCACGCGATGCGTGACACTGCGCAACTTCTCGCCCATCGCCAATACCTCGGCAAGCCATGAGTTGGGGAACTTAAGCGCGAATCCCGTAATCACAAGCACAATGAAACTGGTGAGCAGAATCAGATGCTGCCAGCGCTGGTTCGTCGTCATCCGCGTCATGAACGGGTTCTGAATCTTGCGCCGCGCCACGGCCTTGCTACGCCAAATGATTGCGTTGTGCAAGAACATGGCGCCGATCACGGCAACGATCAGCAATATGTAAAACCAACGCACCCACCGCACCACGATCGAACCAATGTCGCGCGGATGGATACCGTCTTCCATGTGTACGCGAGTCAGCGTAAACTTTTGCGTCACGCCTTTATGGCACTTGCCGCAGGTCGCATCCAGGTTGGCTTTGTTGATGGTGGAACGCGGATCGCTCGATGGCAGAATGTCGTGCACCCCGTGGCAGCTCGAGCAGTTCGCCGCCACAACTGACCCGCCCTCCGCGGCCAGCCCGTGGTAGCTGTCAAAGTAGCTGTTGACGCGGTTCCCCGGCACGCCGAACTCCTGTGACAGCCGCACCCCCTCGTGGCAGCGTGCACATGTATCTCGGGAAAGGTTTTGCTCCGAAACAGGCGAGTTGGGATTAACCGGAGACTTGATGGAGTGAATGCCGTGGCAATCCGTACACACCGGCGCCAGTTGATTGCCGCGCGCAATCGCTTGCCCGTGAATGCTCTGGTTGAATGTGTTTTCGATCTCCGAGTGGCACTTCCCGCATGTGCCCGGAATGCTTGCCTTCGAGATCGGCGATTTTGTATCGCTGGCGGGAAGAATCGAGTGCGCGCCGTGGCAATCCGTGCAGACCGCCGCCTTCAGCGAACCCTTCTCCACCGCCCTCCCATGCACGCTGTCCTGATAGGAAAGAAACGCCTGCGCGCTTTCCCCGTTTGACTCCATCAGGAACTTCTGTCCGTGGCATCGCCCGCATGTGACGGGAATGTTCGAGTGATTTACCGGCGACTTCGCATCGTCCGCGGCCAGGATTTCATGCTCGCCTCCGTGGCAATCCTGGCAGTTCGCGGCAGGGGCGTTCCCTGCTTTCACAAGCTTCGCGTGGAAGCTGTGCGAATAGGCCTCCTGCGCATCCGCATGGCATTGCGCGCAGGTCATCTTTTTTGGCGGCGCATCGTGCGCCAGGCTCTTCACATCCGTGTGGCAGTCGACGCAAGCAAACATTCCGCCGTGGATCGAATGCTTGAGCTTTGCGCCATCGACAAACAGGCTTATCTGCTTGCCATTTACATCCTTCGTCAACGTCTTGTCGGAGTGGCACTGAAGGCAATCGTCGTCCTTCAGCTTGTGCTCAGCCTTCGCCAGACAGCTCCAGCCCATCAGCGTTACTGCAACAATCCCAACGAACAATCTTCTGCTATCGCGCTTCCACAACCTGCACAGCCCGGACATGCTCGCCTCTTGCTCTGGGGAAGCTAGCTCGACTCAGGACCTCGTTTATCTCCGCACTCAATCTGGGTGCCCCAGATCTCGATTTTGAGACCTGGAAAACCACATCCTACTCCCCGAAGTAAGCAGTCAATGTCAGCACCAGAAGAATCAGCCCGATCGAGATCGCGGTGAACCCGATCACCTTGCTGAAATTCAATTGCCACGTCGCCGGCTTTTCGCCAATGCGCTTCTCGAGTTTTCCCTCGCGCACCATCCGCGCATACTCCAGCGGCCGCTTGGTCTTGAACTCTTCCTCGCTCTCAACGCCGGTAAAAATCACCATGTCCATCGGAAAACTATCCGGCCGCAGATGCGTGTTGACGAAGTGAATGGAGAAGATGAATAGGATGGCCAGCAGTCCTTCTTCGCTGTGGATCACCAACACCGCATTCAATGCCCACCCCGGTAGAAAGTGCGCGAAGAACGGCGCGAACCACATGGCGTAGCCTGAGAAGCCGATCACGATCATTCCCCAGAAAACTGCCCAGTAATCGAACTTCTCCCAATACGCGTAGCGCTCGAACTGCGGCTTCGGCCCCATCCCCACAAACCAGCGGAGATGGCCAAACAGGTCTTTCACGTCCTTCCAGTTGCCCACCATCGAGGTCGAGCCCCAGAAGATTCCCTTCTCGCGATTAACAAGTCCACGCTGAAAAATGTCCTTCACGTGGATGAGGAATGCGACCGTCAGCACCAGCGCGCAAAGTTTGTGGAAGAACAGGATCGCCCCGAATCCACCTACGCCGCTAGCGAACTTCCGCGCCCAGTAGCTCTGGCTGAAGCGCAGCGGCAACCCCGTTCCCGCCAGCCCCAGAAACGTGCTGAACAGCACTGCATGCATGTACCGCTGCGCCCGCGTGAAGCGTTGGAAGAATCTTTCCGCGTGCTCTTTTCCTTCAACTGCTTTGACCATTTCAGTGTTGTCAAGGTCAGGCATTCTTTCCTCCTTCTGCCGCCTTGCGCTTGACCTGGTCATAGCGCGCACGGATCAGCCACAGCACAGTGTGAATCACGAAGAACGTAAGCACGCTGGCCAGCAGCAGGTTCATGAACAAGCGAATAAAGTAGAGAGCCGGATTCAGCTTCCGGTTGCGCGCGTTGGCATGCGGCTGATACTTCACGAAGCTCGCATTGGCGCCCGCATGGCAGCGTCCGCAGGTGACCACCAGGTTCGCCTGGTTTACCGGGCTGCGCGGATCCGATGCCGGCAACACGTCGTGCGCTCCGTGGCAATCCCAGCAGCGCGCCGTCTCCACATAGCCGCCCAGCGCTCCCAATTGCGAGTGGAACGTGTCGCGGTACGTCGAGAACTTTTCCTTGTGGCAATTTCCGCAGATCGGCGTCGATTGCATGCGGAATGCATCCGCCGTGGGCTGCTCGATCGCGTGTGCCGTGTGGCAGTCCGAGCAAACCGGCGCATCCATTTTTCCCGCAGTCACGGCCTTGCCGTGCACGCCGCCAAGGTAGTCTTGCGTAATCCCAGCGTGGCACTTTCCGCATGTGGCTGGCACGTTCTTCTTGTTCGTCGGGCTCAGCGGATCGTTGCGGCTCAGAATGTGATGCGATCCATGACAGCTTTGGCAATTTGCCGCCACCAGCAACCCTTCCTTGCTGAGCGCGAATCCATGGATCG
>JBEKFD010000114.1:0-17094 GCA_050013495.1 Occallatibacter sp.
GCGCCCGTGCTTCACCTTGTTTTCATCCTTGAGGAGGTAGGCGCACATCATGGGCGTGGTGGTCAGCGACACCAGCATCGACATCACGATGGCCGTCGACAGCACGATGGCGAACTCCCGGAACAGGCGTCCCACAATTCCAGCCATGAGAAGAATGGGGATGAAGACGGCGATCAGCGACATGCTGATGGAGAGAATGGTGAATCCGATCTCCCTTGATCCCTCGAACGCGGCCTTCATCGTATCCATGCCCTCTTCGCGCAGCCGGGATATGTTCTCCATCACCACGATCGCATCGTCTACCACGAACCCGGTCGAGATGGTAAGCGCCATCAGGGAGAGATTGTCGAGGCTGAAGTTAAGCAGGTACATCACGGCGAATGTGCCAATCAGCGAAGCGGGAACAGCGACCGTGGGGATGAGCGTCGCCCGCCAACTGCGCAGGAAGACGAAAACCACCAGGATCACCAGGATGACGGACCCGATGAGCGAACGCTCCACGTCGCTGACCGACGCGCGAATGGTTGTGGTGCGGTCCAGAACCAAGGTGACCTTGATGCCTTGCGGGATAGAAGCCTCGACCGACGGAAGCTCAGCTTTGATCCGATCGTTGGTCTCGATGATGTTGGCGCCGGGCTGGCGAAAAATCTGGATCGAGATTGAAGGAACGCCATCCGTATATCCGGCGTTGCGGATATTCTGTGCGCCATTGGCAACGTCCGCTACATCGGACAAACGCACCGCGGCCCCATTGTGGTAGCCGATGATCAGCGGCTTGTACTCATCGGCCTGGTGCATCTGGTCGTTGGTAATAATATCCGCGGTCCTGGTGCCATCCGCGATCTGCCCCGTAGCTTCGTGAGCGTTTTGCTGGCTCAATATCGCCTGCACCGACGACATGGTGAGCCCGTAGCTGTTCAGCTTGGTCGGGTCCACCTCCACGCGCACCGAGGGGCCTGCGCCGCCGCCCACGCTCACTTGGCCCACCCCCTGCAACTGCGAGAGCTTCTGCGCAACTACAGACGAGGCGTAGTCGTAAAGCGTCGGCTTGTCGTACTTGTCCGATGTGAGCCCCAGAATCATGATTGGAGAGTCGGCCGGGTTCACCTTGCGATAGGTCGGATTGCCGGGCAGGTCCGCGGGCAAATAGGTGCGGGCGGAGTTGATGGCCGCTTCAACATCGCGCGCCGCGCCGTCGATGTTGCGGCTCAGGTCGAACTGCAGCGTAATGGAAGTGCTGCCGAGCGAGCTTGAAGAAGTCATCTCCGTCACGCCGGCGATGTGGCTGAACTGGCGCTCCAGCGGAGCGGCAATCGAGGACGCTGTGATCTCCGGGCTGCCGCCGGGCAAACCTGCAGACACGGAGATGGTGGGAAAATCCACCTGCGGCAAAGGAGAAACCGGCAGCACGTTGAACGCGATCGCCCCCGCAAGCGTAACGCCCGCGGTAAGCAGCGTGGTGGCTACCGGACGCCGGATGAAGGGGGCGGAGATGTTCATGAGCCCTCCGCCGGTTGCGGCTCGCTGCCGTTCTCGATCGGCTTGCGCGCATTATTGGCGCGATGCCCGATGCGATCGAAAAAGATGTAGATGACAGGCGTGGTGTAGAGGGTGAGCACCTGGCTCAGCAACAAGCCGCCGACCATGGCGATGCCCAGAGGGCGCCGCAATTCGGAGCCCACCCACCGCCAGCGGAATACCCGCCAGCAACGCCGCCATGGTGGTCATCATGATGGGACGGAAACGCAGCAGGCAGGCCTCGTAAATGGCGTCGGTCGAAGTCATGTTGCGCTCGCGCTCCGCCTCCAGCGCAAAGTCCACCATCATGATGCCGTTCTTTTTCACAATGCCGATGAGCAGGATGATGCCGATGATGGCCACCACGTTCAGGTCCTGCTTGAAAACGATGAGGGCCAGCAATGCGCCCACGCCCGCCGAGGGCAGGGTGGAAAGAATGGTGATGGGATGAATGAAGCTTTCGTAGAGAACGCCGAGCACGATATACACCGCGGCCAGCGCTGCCAGAATCAACAAACCTTCATTGGAGAGCGAGCCCTCGAATGCGGCCGCGGTGCCTTGGAATCCATACTGCACGCTGGCCGGCATGTTGAGGTCTTTCTGCGCCTTGTTGATGGCCGTGATTGCGCCGCCCAGTGCTGCGGCGGGAGACAGGTTGAACGATACGGTCACCGCCGGGAACTGGCCCTGGTGGTTGATGGAGAGCGACTCGGTTACGTTCTGCAGATGTGTGAACGCACTGAGCGGAATGGAACCGGACGGCGTCGTACTTGTGGTGGTGTTGGGGGAGGAAGACGAAGAACTGCTCGTTGTTCCCACGCCGGAACTCAGAGCATTTGCAGGTGTGCTGAGCACACCCGAAGATGGCGTGTAAGCTGCCGCGGTTGTGGTCGCACTCGAACCCGCGGAAGAAGAACCCGAGGCCGCAAACGACGAAGACGCGCCAGGGCCGGATGTTCCCGAAGACGCGTTGGTCTGAATATACAAGTCCTGCAACCGGGCAGGGCTGGTCTGCGCCGAAGGATCCGATTCCAAAATCACGTGATACTGGTTCAACTGCGTGTACATGGTGCTGATCTGGCGCTGCCCGAATGCATCGTAGAGCGTGTTGTCGATGGTGTTGGGAGCAATGCCCAGCCGCGATGCGGTCACCCGATCGATCACCAGCGATACCGCCAGGCCACCGGTCTGCTGATCGGTGGCCACATCGGCAAGCTGCGGCAACTGCTTCATCTTGTCCACCAGCTTGCCGGTCCACAGGTTCAGCTCGTTCACGTCAGGATCTTCCAGCGTGTATTGATACTGGGTGCGGCTCACGCGGTCGTCCACGGTGATGTTCTGCACCGGGCTCATGAACAACTCAATGCCCTGCACGTCTTTCAGATTCGTCTGCAAGCGGCGAATCACGTCGGCGGCGCTCAAGTTTCTGTCGCCGATCGGCTTCAGGTTGATGGACAAGCGTCCGCTGTTCAGCGTGGTATTGGTGCCGTCCGCCCCGATGAACGAGGACAGACTTTCAACGGCCGGGTCCTGCAACACGATGTGCGCCAGTTGCTGCTGCTTCTGCTCCATCGCCGCAAGCGAGATACTGGCCGGCGCCTGCGAGATGCCTTGAATCACGCCCGTATCCTGGATGGGGAAAAATCCCTTGGGGATGACGATGTAGAGCACCACGGTCAGGGCCAGCGTGGCCAGGGCCACCAGCAGCGTGACGCCCTGGAAGCGAAGCACAAACTTGAGCGTACGGCCGTAAAACGAGATGATGTTCTCGAATACGCGCTCTGAGGCCCTGAAGAAGCGGCCCTGCTTCTCCTCCGCCGTGTGACGCAGAATCCGCGAACACATCATGGGCGTAAGGGTCAGCGAAACCACCGCGGAGAGAATGATGGTGACGGCCAACGTGACGGCGAACTCGCGGAACAGCCGTCCGATTACGCCGCCCATGAATAGCAGAGGTATGAGCACCGCGATCAGCGATACCGTCAAAGAAATAATGGTAAAACCGATCTGCTCCGCGCCTTTGATGGCCGCCTGCATGGGCGTGTCTCCAGCTTCCAGATAGCGGGAGATATTCTCGATCATCACGATGGCGTCGTCGACCACGAATCCCGTCGAGATGGTCAGAGCCATTAGGGAAAGATTGTCCAGGCTGTAGCCCAGCGCATACATGGCGCCGAATGTGCCCACCAACGAAAGTGGTACGGCCACGCTGGGAATAATGGTGGCATACACGTTGCGCAGAAACAGGAAGATGACCATCACCACCAGCGCAATGGTCAGCATCAGCTCAAATTCGACGTCGTCGACCGAAGCGTTTATGGCTGTGGTGAGATCGGTGAGCGGCGTTACCTTGATCGAAGCAGGCAGGTTCACTTCCAATTGCGGAAGAATCGCCTTGATGGCCTTGACCACGCTGATGGTGTTGGCGCCCGGCTGCCTCTGGATATTGAGAATCACCGCCGGTGTCTCGTTCATCCAGGCGGCCTGGTTCTTGTTCTCGATACTGTCGGTCACTTTGGCGACATCGGTAAGCATTACGGGCGCGCCGTTGCTGTAGGCGACTACCACCTTGCGATAATCGTCGCTGGTCACCAGTTGGTCGTTGGCATTGATCTGGTAATCCTGGTGCGGCCCGTCGAAGTTGCCCTTGGCCTGGTTCACGCTGGAGTTGACCAGCGCCGTGCGCAAGCTTTCCAGGTTGAGCCCGTACGAAGCCAGCGCGGTTGGATTGGCCTGAATGCGCACCGCCGGCTTTTGCCCGCCGCTGATACTCACCAGGCCCACTCCGCTCAACTGCGAGAGCTTGGGCGCGAGGCGCGTGTCCACCAGATCCTCAACCTGCGAAAGCGGCATGGACTTGGAAGTGATTGCCAGCGTGAGAACCGGAGCATCGGCGGGGTTGGTCTTGTTGTATACCGGCGGCGCAGGCAGGTTGGAAGGAAGATAACTCTGCGAAGCATTGATGGCCGACTGCACTTCTTCTTCGGCGATATCGATATTCAGGCTGAGCGCGAATTGCAGCACAATCACCGACGAGCCGCCGGAACTGGTCGACGTCATTTGGCTAAGGCCCTGCAACTGGCCGAACTGGCGCTCCAGCGGAGCCGTTACCGTGGTGGCCATTACGTCAGGATTTGCGCCGGGATAGAACGTGACCACCTGGATGGTGGGATAGTCGACCTCCGGCAGGGCAGAAACCGGCAGCTGGAAGTACGCAACGATACCCACCAGCAGGATTGCGGCCATCAGCAGCGAGGTAGCAACGGGACGCTGGATGAAAGGCCCGGATGGACTCACGGAGTATTGTCCTCCGATGGGTTGGCAGCGATGGGCTGCTTCGACACAACGATCTTGCTCCCGTCCTGGAGCTTCTCGAAACTGCTGGTGGCCACTTGAACGCCGGGGTTGATTCCCGATACGGCGACGATGCCTGCATCGGAAACACCGGACTTGACGTTTTGCACCTTGGCCGCGCCGTTCGCAATGACATACACGAAGGCAACCTGCCCGTTGTGTTGAACGGCCCCGGTGGGAACAAGCGTGACCCCCTCCTGCGTGTTCACCAGAAGCCGGGTGTTCACAAACTGGTTGGGGAACAGGGCATTGTTCTTATTGTCGAAGGTGGCGCGCAGCTTCACCGTTCCGGTGGTCGTGTCGATCTGGTTATTTATGGTGAGCAGCTTGCCGGTGGCTAATTTGTTGGTCGAGTTGCGATCCCACGCCTCCACCGGTAGCGTGCGCATCTTGCGCATGCGCGTCTCAACCGCGCCCAGGCTGTCTTCGGCCAGCGTGAAGATCACCGTAGTGGGCTGCATCTGCGTAATCACCACTAGCGCGTCGGTGCTGCCCGCCTGCACCACGTTGCCGGGATCCACCAGGCGTAAACCAACCTGACCGGATATCGGCGCGGTAATGTGGCAATAACCCAGTTGCACCTGGTCGTAGTCCACCGTGCCCTGGTCGTTCTTCACCGTGCCCTGGTCTTGCAGAACAATCTTTTCCTGGTCGTCCAGCAACTGCTTGTTAATGCTGTTGCGCGCCCAAGCTGCGCGATAGCGTTCCACGTCCATCTGCGCCTGCGCCAGGATATTGGTATCGCGTTCCAGAGTGCCCTGTGCCTGCATCAAGGTTGCCTGGTAGGGCCGCGGATCGATTTCGATCAACGCATCCCCCTTGTGCACGAACTGCCCCTCGCGGTAACTCACTTGCGTGATCACGCCGCTGGCTTGCGCCGTTATGGTATCTGTGTAGACCGGGGTCACCGTGCCGATGGCGTCCTGATAGACGCCGATGTTGCCCTTGCTGGCAGTGGCCACGGTCACCGGAACCGGCCCGGTCATGCGCTGCCTTCCACCACCCGCGCCACTGCCGGCTTTGCTCGCCGCGGAATTGGCGGCGCCGCGGTTATGCAGGATGTAATAGGCAACCACCGCAACGATCACCAGCAAGGTGACCCAGAGTATCCACGCACTGCCGGATTTGTGGGGGGGCGGGCTTAGCTGCCGCTCAGGGCCAATGTGCTGGCCACCTGGCTTGTCTTCGAATTCAGGCACTCGGGACTCCGCATGGAACACATTTGAGGAGGTGCTCCTTCGCAGAATCGCCGCGTGGCCTTGATATTGTCAACCGGTAAAGGCTGTCCAAAAGCAAGGATTTCCTCATCCATTTTTAGACGCCTGCTTTCCCTCGCGGGTTACTTGGACCATCCGCAATTTGATTCAGACGGCGCGCAGGTTTCCTATTCAAAAGCCCCGATTTGCAAGGGCCCGCATGCGATTGCGGCGCGTAGGACTGAAGAGAGAATCGCTCCTCCTCGGGAGCGGTCTGGCTCAGAACTTGGAGACATGGACGCCGGAAAGATTGCCGCTTCCGACCGGTTCCAGATCGTCCCCGCTCACTTCCACGGCGATGCTCCGCTGGATGTGTTCGAGAGTTAGGATGACGCGAAAACTGTTCTTCATCCGCACCACCACGCCTTCCATTCCCGCCAGAGCGCCGGACCGAATACGCGCCCGCTGTCCTACGATCAGCAACGGATGGGGCTCGGCGCGACGCAGGTGCAGTCCGGTTCGCAGAGCCTCAATCGCATCATCGGGCAAGGCGACAGGCTCCCGGCCCGTACCGCCCACAACCGCCAACGCACCCGGAACATCCAGAACACGCACCCGCTCGGTTCTCTTGATGCGGACGAACAGGTAGCCGGGAAACAAGGGAAGATCCAGGGTCACGCGCGAACCATCGCTCCATTTGCGCTGCGAGCGATAGAGCGGCAGGTAATACTCAATCTCTCTCTGTGTCAGGTGCTGAGCAACACGCTTTTCGTGGCGGGAGATGGTGTAAACAGCAAACCACTTTGGTTCGAATTGCAGGTCAGGGGAACAATTCGGCAGAAAGCCGGCTTCCGATCCGATGCCTCTTTGCTCAAAGCTGCCCATGGTCGCGTTGTCCTCGTTCGGGTGGATTCATACCGATATACATCGACCAAAGCAAAGAGACCGATCAAAAGTGTTCAGCTTGCCTGGATGAAAGCACTCGCTTTCATGCATCTGTGATTTCTCATTGCACCCGCGAGGACCCAGTAGCCCAAATATATCAAAAATGTTGGACGCTGAAGCAACATTTCTTGCGGCTAAGAGGATTTTTATCATTACCTTATGGCTGTTGACTGTGCAAAAACGAACAGTTTCCCCAGCATTCTCCCTCGACAACTAAAACCCTTGTAATGGGGAATCCGGGTGCAAGTAACAACCTTCTTTGCGGCAACTTACACTAAAGTAACTTCGGACGGGAATCGCAACCAGGTCGCTTGACCAGCGCTCGCTGTACGCGTCAACCGCCTTTCCGCACCACACAGCCGCGCGATTCGCCCGTTCGACGCGGGAGCCGAGCATGAAATCCAGATTGCACTTACAATGGAAGTCCAGGAGAATCTCACCTATGCGCCGAGTCTATATGGACGCCAATGCCACCACCCCTCTGCTTCCGGAGGTGATGGAGGCCATGCGCCCCTACTGGATGGAGCACTTCGGTAATGCCTCCTCGATTCACCGCCACGGCCAGCAGGCCCGCACCGCCGTGGACCAGGGCCGGGAGACCATGGCGCGCTTTTTTAACTGCCATGACGCCGAGGTGGTGTTCAACTCCGGCGGCACTGAGGGCGACAACACGGCCATTTTCGGCCTTCTGCATCCCGGCGACCACTTCATTACGACTTCGATCGAGCACTCGGCCATCTTGGAGGCAGCCAAGCGTCTGGCGCGCCATGGCGTGGAGACCACCTTCGTCGCGCCCCAGCCCTGCGGCCTCATCGACCCGGTGGACATCCGCCGCGCCATCCGTCCGGAGACTCGCCTGATCAGCGTAATGTTGGCCAATAACGAGACCGGGGTCCTGCAGCCAGTGGAAGAAATCGGCAGAATCGCCAACGAGACGGGCATCTTCTTTCATATTGACGCGGTGCAGGGCGCGGGCAAGGTCGAATTCGACGTCCGCCGCATTGGATGTCATCTGCTCTCCATCAGCGCCCACAAGATGCACGGCCCCAAGGGCATTGGCGCCATGTTTGTGCGCCGCGGAACCCCCATTGAGCCGCTGCTGGTGGGCGGAAGCCACGAGCGACGCCAGCGCGCGGGCACGGAAAATGTAGCCGGCATCGTAGGCTTTGCCAAGGCCGCCGAGCTGGCCATGCACTCGCTCGACGACGGAACCATCTATCGCCTTGCCCAGATGCGCGACCGCCTTGAAGCAGGGATTCTTGCCCTGGATGGAACGGGCGTCAACGGCGTCGCGGCTGACGGCATGCCCGTCGCCCGCGCCGCCAACACTACCAACATCTGGTTCGACAATCTGGAAGGCGAGGCGCTGGTAATTGCGCTCGATCTGAAGGGCGTTTCCGTCTCCGGTGGTTCGGCATGCCATTCCGGGGCCACCGAGCCAAGCCATGTGCTGATGGCCATGGGCCTGGACAAGAATCGAGCCCGCGCCAGCCTGCGTTTCAGCCTGCTTAAAACCGTCACCGACGCCGACGTGGATCATGTGCTGCAAGTCGTCCCCGCCGCCGTCGAACATTTGCGCGCGCTTTCGCCGGTGGCCGCCGGGACGCTGGGATAGCTGTGTAGATACGGCGAACGGTTCCCGCTGCATCGTGCCGGTAATCGGGGTATGCATTTTGCTCACGAGTCGTTTGTTGGGATTTTTAACCAAGAATAAGGCGCGCGGAGGCGTTACTGCCGAAGAACACGCGAAGCAACTTCAAGCTGATCCCGAGTTTATGCGCCGCAAAGCTGAACAAGAGAAGGCGCTTGCAGAGCATAAGGCGATGCTACGCGTTGCTGAGGCCCCGCTTGTGGAGGATTTGGCTCGATTAGGATTCGAGGTCGAATCTGTATGGTTCCTGAAGAATAACAACCCCGAATTCCGGAAGGCCATACCGGTACTTTTGGATCATTTGAGAAGGCCCTATCCGGATATCATTCGGGCCGGGATTGCGCAACGCTTGGCTGTACGGGCGACGCGGAAGATCGGGTGGCGCATTCTTGTAGAGGAGTTCCGCAACACTGGGTACGACCACGAACATGTCAAGGACAGCCTGGGTGCAGCCCTTTCGGGTGCAGCAGACAATTCGGTAATTGGGGAGCTTATCGCTCTCGCGAAGGATAGGAGCTTAGGGAAAAGCAGGATTATGTTACTGAGAGGTATAAAACGTTCAAAGCTGCCCGAAGCGGGCCAAGCCATCGCCGAGTTGGCGGACGACCCGGAACTCTCAAAGGAAATCAAATCGTGGCGGAAGAGAAAGACGAGTAACCACAGCTGAAAGAAACGGAAAAGTATCATGACCGAGCACAAAACAATCGCCGTCGCCATGTCCGGAGGAGTCGACTCCTCGACGGTTGCGGCCATGCTCGCCCACGAGGGCGATTCGGTCGTCGGCCTCACCCTGCAGCTCTGGGACCAGACGCGCCTGGCCGGCAAGCACGGCCTTCCCGACGCACCCAAGGCCGGCCGCTGCTGTTCGCTGGATGATGTGTACGACGCCCGCCGCGTCGCCGAGCACCTCGGCATCCCGTATTACGTCGTCAACCAGCAAGACCGCTTCGAGCGTGATGTCGTCCGCCCCTTCGTTGACGAGTATCTCGCCGGACGCACGCCCATCCCCTGCTCGCTTTGCAATAACCACCTCAAGTTCGATGCCCTGCTCCAGACCGCGCGCTCCATCGGCGCGGAGCGCATCGCCACCGGCCACTACGCCGTCAACGAATTTGACCCGACCCGCGCCCGCTGGATTCTCAAGCGCCCCGCGGATACCGCCAAGGACCAGACCTACTTCCTCTTCGGCCTCACCCAGGAGCAGCTTTCCCGCACCCTCTTCCCACTAGGCAGGCTCACCAAGCCCGAAGTCCGCGAAGTGGCGCGGGCGCGCGGCTTGGCACTGGCCGAAAAGCCTGACTCGCAGGAGATCTGCTTCATCCCCGGCGGCGACTACAAACAGTTCCTGACGGCGTATCTCGAAGAGCAGGGCGAGCAGATGCCGGAGACCGCCGGCGAACTGGTAGCTTCGAGCGGCGAAGTCATCGGCCGCCACGAGGGCATTTCCAACTTCACCGTCGGCCAGCGCAAGGGCCTGGGCGTCAGTTCGCCCTCGCCGCTCTACGTGCTCAGCATCCATCCCGACAGCCACCGTGTGACCGTCGGCGCAGACGCCGAGCTTGCCACCCGAACGCTGCGCGCCCGCCAACTGAACTGGATCAGCATTCCAGCGCTGACCGCCCCGATGCGCGTCCGAGCCAAGATTCGTCATCGCCACGAGCCAGCCTGGGCCACGCTTGAGCCCTCAGCCGAGCCGGGCGAAGTCGTCGCCACCTTCGACGAACCCCAGCGCGCCGTCACTCCGGGACAGTCTGCCGTCTTCTACGATGGCGACGAGGTCGTGGGCGGCGGTTGGATCGTTTAGCAACCTTCGATTATTGCTCTTCAGGGCAGGATCGAATAAAGATGATCGCGAATCTCGTCCCGGTATAGGACCTCAACCTTCATAATGTGACCGTCAACAACGTCCAAGATGATCATTCCTCGTTCGGGAGCTACCTCGACGCACTTGTGATTCTTTCCATAGCTGCCCTTCGGTTTCGGCTCTGTGTAGAAGGTGGCGCAAAAATCGTCACCGCACCGGCAGCGATCAACAATCCTCAAGTTGTTTACCTGCGACGACAGTTCGGATTCGCCTTGGTTCGACAGCAATCGCTCAAGCTCAAGAGCAAGCCCGGGAATTGCCTCGGCTAGAAGGAGGGAGTCCGGCATGGCTTGAGTATAGACATTTGGCTGATTATTAATCCGGCCTGATCTAAACTCGAACGGGGGTACGAAGGGAGATGAACCTGCTGTCTCGATTTGTTGCGGTCCAGGCGCTGGTGAGCCTCGCCATCGCCGCATCCGCGCAGACCTCAACACAGCCGCCGCCAAGCCCCCAGCCCCTGAACGCCTTAGTCTCCGACTACGGCGCCACCTTCATCTTCAGCCCCCCGCCCATTTGCCCAAAATGCGTAGAAACCGAACTGGGCTTTGAATCGGTCAGCGGCGGCAGCCGGGAGATTCCCACCGTGATTTCATTCGCGCCCTTCAAGACCAACACCGACATCAGCATCCTGGTCAATCTGCTCGACTCGGAATCGGCTGCCGGCGACCGAACCACCCAATTTGGCAACCGATTCGACTTCGTCATCCGCCAGCAGGTTCTGCAAAAGGGCGGCTTTCTGCTCTCGCTCGCCCCGCGAGGCGCCTTGTTCACTCGCGGCGGCGGAGGCCGCGCCGGCGCTACCGCTGGCCCACAATACTCCAAGGGCAATAACCTCATTGCCGCCAACATTACCTGGACGGGCGGAATCGGTACGTCCTCCGCCAACCCCACGTCGGACTACCAGGGCTTCGCAGACTACTTCCGTACCCTCGATCACCGCGGGACCGCCTTCTTTCTCGGGCTTGCTCACGAGATCACCGCCGGCCAGCAGACGGTGGGGGCGGAAGAGGGGCTGGTTATTCCCTTTCGCAACGGGCAAGTCGAGCTTGAAACTGCGCAGCTCGATCTGAATGCCCAGCCGCAGTGGCAGTTTCAGACGCGCGTCATCATGAATTGTGGCAAGATCCTGGCGCACAAGTAGCCCGTCCAGCCTCCGTGCCCCGTCCTTTCGCGTTCTTTGCAAGGGTTGGGAGCGGCAACCCCAACAGGCATCCCGCCGCGTTATACTGGCGCGGCATCGATTTCAAGGGGAAAAATCTTGATAATGAAGAAAACGTTTGCTCGCGCTGCCGCATTCGCCGCTCTCCTAACTGCTGTCTTACTCCGTGCACGGGCTCCGTCCGCCTTACTCACCATCCACGCCGATCAACCCATCTCCAAGGTCAGCCCCACCCTCTACGGCCTGATGACCGAGGAGATCAACTACTCCTACGACGGCGGCCTGTATGCCGAGATGGTGCGCAACCGCACCTTCCGCACCGAGTGGGACGGCGTCCACAACTGGTTCCTGGTGGAAGACGGTAACGCAATCGCCGCCATCTCTGTGGACAGGCAGACCGGCCCCAGTGACGCCCTGAAATCCAGCCTCAAAATTGAAGTGAAGCAAGCCGACGCGCACAATCAGGCTGGCGTGCTCAATGTGGGCTGGTGGGGGATGACGCTGCGCGCGGACACGATCTACAAGGGCTCCTTCTTCGCCAAAGCTGGCTCCGCAGACCTCGGCCCCGTCTCCGTGAGCCTGGTCAACAACACCAGCGGCAAGGCCGTGGCCACCGCTCAGGTCTCCGCCATCGGCACAGACTGGAAGCAGTACCAATTCACCCTCAAGACCGGCAACCTTGAGGCCAGTTCGGCCAACCACCTGGTCTTCACCGTGGGCCACGCCGGCACTCTCTGGCTCGACCTGGTCTCGCTTTTTCCACCCACTTACCACGACCGCGTCAACGGCAACCGCGTTGACCTGATGGAAAAGCTGGCCGCCATGCACCCAGCGTTTCTACGCTTCCCCGGCGGCAATTATCTTGAGGGCAATCACATCCCTGATCGCTACGAGTGGAAGAAGACCATCGGCCCGCTGGTTGACCGGCCCACGCACCCCAGCCCGTGGAGCTACCACTCGTCGGACGGCCTTGGCCTTCTTGAATTTCTGGATTGGTGCGAAGACCTGCACATGAATCCGTTGCTGGCCGTCTATGCAGGCTACTCCATGGCCCAGGAGCACGTGAATCCCGGCCCCGATCTCGATCCCTATGTGCAGGACGCTCTCGACGAAATCGAGTACGTGACCGGCAGCACGGATACCAAGTGGGGCGCCATCCGCGCCAGCGACGGCCACCCCGCGCCCTTCAAGCTCACCTATGTTGAGATAGGCAACGAAGACCAGTTCGACAAGTCAGGAAGCTACGACGGCCGCTACGCGCAGTTCTACAAAGCCATCAAGGCCAAATATCCTGACCTTCAGCTCATCGCCACCACGCCCGTGAAGAGCCTGCGCCCCGACGTCGTGGACGACCACTATTACCTGCGCGCCGCGCAGTTCTTCCACGACACCACGCACTACGACAAGACCGATCGCAGCGGGCCTAAAATTTTTGTGGGCGAGTGGGCCACGCTCCAGGGCGGCCCCACGCCCAACATGGGCGGTGCGCTCGGCGACGCCGCCTGGATGACCGGCATGGAGCGCAACAGCGACATCGTCGTCATGGCCTCGTATGCGCCCCTATTCGTGAACGTCGACCCCGGCGGCATGCAGTGGGATACCAACCTCATCGGCTACGACGCAATGCACAGCTACGGCTCGCCCAGTTACTACGCCCAGGTGATGTTTTCGAAATACCTCGGGGACCAGACGCTGGCGTCTAAGCTGGAGGGCGCAGGGCTCGATGCGGCCAATCCGAAGTTTTTTTACTCCATCACACGCGACTCGGCGAAGAAGCGGCTTTACCTGAAGCTGGTCAACGCATCATCTGCGCCGCGGAGCCTGGAGCTCGATTTTCCCGGCGTGACGCTGGCCGCGACGGGCAAGCTCATCAGCCTGAGCGCGCACGACACGCAGGCAACCAATACGCTGCAGCAGCCGACGCAGATTGTCCCGGTGGAAACGCCTTTGCAAAGCGTGACCAACCACCTGCATCACACCGTTCCAGGATACGCAATTCAGGTGCTGCAGCTCGACGAACAATGAATGGCTGCATTGGGAAACAAAAATGGGCAGGAACCGTGATTTCACCTATCCATTTGCAGTTCACCTTCGGACTGGCTTACTCGCGCACCGCCCAGGCCAGCCCATCCGGCCCGGCCACATCGGCCTTCCCCACCATCTCCAGCTTCTTCAGGTCGATGGCGGCCACATAGCCATCCCTGCCGCAAGCCACGTAGGCGCGCGCGCCGTCCGGCTGCATCTGGATGCCGCCGGACGCATGCACATTGGACAGCCGCTTGATTTCCTGGTGCGTGCCCGCATCCAGCACCACCAGCGCCGGCCCGGACGAAATCAGAACCAGCTTCCCATCCGGCGTGAACTTCAGCCGATTGGCGCCCGGCACATTCGCCGCCAGCGTAGCAGTCACTTTCTCCTGCGCAAGATCGATGATCGAGACCGTGCCGTCGTGCGCGTTGGCCACCCAGGCTTCTTTGCCATCAGGGGAAATATCGAACCCTTCCGAACCGCCACCCACAGGAATCACAGTCAGCTTCCAGTCGCCGCCCGGCGGAGTTGGCATCGGGCCGGGCGGCATTCCGGGCGGTGGCCCACCAGCACCTGGAGGTGGACCTGTCGGCATCCCCGGCGGAGGCCCACCCGCTCGCCCCTCCGTCTTGTCCAGAATCGTAACCGTCGCCGCATTCACATTGGACGCCACGATCCGCTTGCCGTCCGGGAAGACATAAATCATATGCGTCCGGTCCTGGCCGGTGCCCATGATCCAGTCAATCTTGCCCGTGGCAGGGTCGTAGCTGCCAATGGCCTTCGCGGCCTCAGCCGTGAACCACACCTTGCCCAGCTTGAAGTCCAGCCCGTGTGGCCCGCGCAGCGCACCCAGATCGATGGATGCCTGCCGCGTTTGCCCCACCAGGTCGATCATCGCCAGCGTGTGGAATGCCCCAAAACCGTAGTTCGACACATACGCCGTCTTGCCGTCGGCGGAGGCAATCACCTCGTGCGGATCGTCGCCCACTGGAATCCGCGCCACCACGTGCAGATCGGCTGGATCGACGATGGAAAGGGTGTGATCCTGTTTGGATAGCGCCAGAAGTGAATCTTTGGGAGTGGGTTGTGCTGCAGCCGCAACGGTAAGCATGGCCGCGGAACTCACCCACAGCCCGAAAAGCCGGACCTTCATTCGCGTCGACATAATTCCAAGACGATTGGGAAGGGTATTTGGACGAATGAATCCGGTGCTCTAGACGAACAGGTCCTTGTCTTCCGGGGCGCCATGATCGCGCATCGGGCGTCCGTTGGTGCGGAGCGACTCCACAGCGGCCTTGACCCCGGCGACAAGTCCGGAAAGCTGCCGCACCGGCTTGCCCACGGTCTGGGTCACAAAGGAGCTGGCCTTGTCCACTGCGTCCAGTGTGCCCGAAAACATGTTGTCGATGCGATCGCTCTGCTTCTCAACCTTCTGAAGGATCTCGCTGACCGCGATTTCCACGTCCGCCGCCTGCTTCCGCACGCCGCTCACAAATGCAGCCGCGTCTGTTGCCACCGATTCAACCTTAGGGCTCACCCGCGCTACAAATTCGTTGGCCTCATCGATGAACTGGCTGGTCTTTTCCAGCAACGCCTGTGCATTTTCCACCTTCGGCATCACCGAGGACTTCAAGTCTTCAACTTGATCCTTCAATGAACTGAGACCTTTTTTCAGCCCCAAGCTCATCGCCAGCAAAAAAATCGTCTGGGCCAGCACGCACAGGGCAATCAGCGCAATACAAGCCAGTTGGATGGTTTCATTGTTCATACTTGGCCTCAGAAAGGTTCTCGCGCAACCCAAATGCGAGTCTACATCAAGTCGTTCAACGCACCTGCGGCCAAAAGGCAGCGTCCTGTTCCGGAGCCTACGCTCAAGCCATTTGCAGCCGCTTGCGCGCCCGCTCCGGAGCGGATGATTCTATCCAGTAGGCGCAGCCCCAACCGGACTTGACCGGACTGGGGAGGGCCCAGGCAAACCAATGCCTACAGCTCCGTCGGATCGACGGTGGTCGTACGGTAGGCATTGCGTCCCGCGTCGACAGCAGCGCTCACGCGCGTCGTCTGGTCGGCGACCAGGCTCTTGCCTCGCTCTACAAATTCTTCCCACTGCGCCCGGCCGCGATCCACTACTTCGCGGCTGCGATCCACGTACTCGCCAATCTGCTCTTTGCCCTGGGCGACCATGGTGCTCACCTGCTCCTTGCCTTTGTCCACATACGCGCTCACCTGCTCCTTGCCCTTATCCACCATTGCGCTGACCTGCTCGGCGGCCTGTTGGCTTTTGACACGCACAAATTCCGTGCCTTCGCGAGCGCTGTTGGCCAGGCTTTCACGCGTCTCGCGGCCGCTCTTGGGGGCATACAGAATCCCCACAACCGCGCCTACACCCAATCCCGCAAGAAACCATCCCAGATGATGAATGTTGCTGTCTTCTGCCATGATGAAAACTCTCCTTTTGCCCAGCCTGAAGATTGCCTGAGCGTAGCAAATTCCTAAGTTAGCGGCAAATGGAAACCGATTGCCGCTGCGGCTTTGAAGATCGGCGCACGCTCAGTATGAGAAAACCATCGCGACGACCCAACGCATTGGACGCAGATTCGAGGGCTGGAGTTGCAACCACCTGCGGCAAAGCCCGCCAACCTGCTCCTGTTCTTGACATTACAGTATAGCTCTCAAGCGTAGTGTTCCGCATTGCACATTGCACCAGGCCGCCGCAGGCGATGACGCGGCCAGTTGCGGAATGCAGGGGTGAACGCGAAGACCAGCGCGGCGATTGCGCCACCCCAGCCTGCCGGCAGCTGCGAATACTCAAACATCCCTTCGCCTGCCCCGCCTTCCAGCCAGCCGGGCCGCCGGATTCAGAGATTGTTGTTGTTGTTGTTGTTTCCGCCCTTGGCTCCGCCGCCGCGCCGTCCGCCGGGTCCGCCGAACGCGGAGGCCATGCGCGGGTCGACTTTCATCTCTCCCAGCTTATCCATCGACATTGCGCCGGATTTCAGCTTTTCGACCAGAACGTCGATCTTGCCTTCGAAATAGGCCTTTTCGATTTCCAGCTTCGAAATGTCGGATTTGAGCAGGTCCCGGACTTGCATGTATTCCGTCTGGTAAGAACCATGGCTGTCGCCTGAATAAGCCTCCCTGGTAAGGAACTCGGTCATGCCCTCATTCAGCGCCTTCCACTCCTTGCCGACGCCGGGGTCGGCGAAAGCGTTGTAGAAATTCTTGTGGCAAAAGAAGTGGAGCATTTCATGCACCACCGTTGAAAGATTGACGTCGACACTGTGCAGGTAGATTCGTTTTGAGTCGTCGAGAACCCCCGCCATGGTCGTGTATAGATCCGAGGTGGCAGACTTGCTTTCCTTGTCCACATCCAGCC
>JBEKFD010000115.1:0-15400 GCA_050013495.1 Occallatibacter sp.
CACCATCATCACAAAGAAGACAAAGATCTGGCCCTTCACCGCGTGCCACTGGTGGGCGAAGGTGACAAAGGAGAGATTGACGGCGTTGAGCATGAGCTCAATGGACATGAAGACGGTAATGAGATTGCGCTTGACGATGAATCCAAGGATGCCGAGCGCGAAGAGGATGGCGCTGAGCAGCAGGTAGAACTGGAGCGGGACATCCTGTGAAAGGAAAGAGCTCACTTGGCTGCCATCCTTTCTATTTCATTGCGGTCTGTAGCTTTGCGGGGAGTGTGTTCGGGGTCTCCATGGCCGTGACGGGCCAGGGCGACTGCACCGAGGATGGCGATGAGGATGAGGACCGAGGTGACTTCAAAGGGCAGCAGCAGCTCGTGGAAGAGGACGCGGCTCAAGTCTTCCGTGGTGGTTATGCCGTCGCGCAGGCTGGCGTCGCCAATGCCGTGGGCGGTGAGCACGACGGTGGCGACGATGCCCAGGACAACGACGACGGCAGGGAAACCGACGGCGCGAGCGACGCGGCTGCCCATGGTGCGCTCTTCGCGGCCGGCGTTGAGCAGCATGACCGTGAAGACGAACAGGACCATGATTGCGCCGGCGTAGACGATGACCTGCGCGGCGGCGAGAAATTCAGCGCCGAGAAGCAGGTAGAGGACGGCCAGCGAGGTCATGACCACAATCAGCGACAGGGCGCTGTTGATGGGATGGCTCTGGAGCAGGAGGTTGATGGCCCCGGCCAGGCAAAATCCGGCAAAGAGGAAAAACAAGATCAGGTGCATCGTACCTTGAAGAGCGAACTTGATCCGGCGAAAAGGGTCCGGAGGGTTGAGGGGAAGGACGATGGAGCCCAGGTTGCCGGCTCGGTTTGAATCCACCCCCGATTGTAAATCAGCGGTAGGCGAGCCAGAGGCTGGTGGCCACAATGTTCAACATGGCCAGAGGCATAAGGTAGCGCCAACCGAAATTCATCAACTGGTCATAGCGGAAGCGGGGCAGCGTGCCGCGCACCCAGACGTACAAAAACAGGAAGCAGAAGACCTTGAGCACGAACCAGAAGATGGGAAACAGGGCGTGAACAAAGATGTTTTGCGGAGGGTCAAGGTATTTGCCGAAGGGGCTGGTCCATCCGCCGAAAAAGAGCAGCGTTGCCACGCAGCCGACGGTGATCATGTTGGCGTATTCGGCCATGAAGAACATGGCGAACTTCATGGAGCTGTACTCGGTGTGATAGCCGCCGGTAAGTTCGCTTTCGGCTTCAGGCAGATCGAAGGGCGAGCGGTTGGTCTCGGCGTAAGCGGCGGTGAGGTAGATGAAGAACGCGACGAACTGGAATCCGCCGAAGATGTTCCAGGTGACCATTCCTTTCTCCGCTTGCTGATCGACGATGACGCGCAGGTTGAGCGAGCCGGCGCGGAGGACGACGCCGACGAGCGAGAGGCCGAGGGCGAGTTCGTAGCTGATCAACTGTGCTGAAGAACGCAGCGAGCCGAGCAGAGAGTACTTGTTGTTGGAAGACCACCCGGCCAAGGCGATGCCGTAGACGCCGACGGAGGTGACGCCGAGGATGACCAGCAGGCCGATGTTGATGTCGGCGATTTCAAAGAGGTCGAGTCCGCCGGGGCCGATGTGCGGCTCGCCGAAGGGCACCACGGCGATGGAGAGCAGCGCGCAGCCGAGCGAGATGATGGGCGCGAGGATGTAGAGCGGGCGATAGACGCCGGTGGGGACGATGTCCTCTTTGAGGAAGGATTTTGCGCCGTCGACCAGCGGCTGCAGCAGGCCGAATGGGCCGACGCGGCTGGGTCCCCAGCGGTTCTGGATGCGGCCCACGAGCTTGCGCTCGAGCAGCACGGTGTAGGCGACGGCCATGAGCATGACCACCGTGACTACGGCTACTTTGAGCAGGCTCCACAGGAAAAATTGGAGAATCGTCACTTGCGTTCAGCCTCTTAACTTTGGTGTTGCGTGGGCATGTGTTTCTGTCTTTCTGAGACCGCTTGGTTCGATGGTGCGTTGCCTCATGGGCTAAAGCCCACGTTCATTTTGGAGCGTTGCGGCACGACTGAAGTCGTGCCCTGTTACAGTCCTGCTTTTGAATGATGCTTCGCAATTTCGATTTTCCTATCGCATTCCCTCGGGGGCTAAAGCCCACCGCTTCCTTGATCATTTGCGGCACGACTAAAGTCGTGGCCTTTCAAAACAACGCGATTCATAGCAGCCCGGTGTGTCGTGCCGTGTTGCAGGACCTATCCCGGATACGAAGCGTGTTCTTGATGCGCGTTCTAGTCGGCGGCGGTTTCGGCTAGTTCTTTTGCCTGGTGCTGTTGGAGTTGGTTGAGCGCGGGGCTGAAACTGCCAAGCGTTGACGAGGTGAACAGGGTATCGTGCGCCGGATGGATTGCATCGGCGACGGGCGCGGCGAGGGTGGTTACGGGAACGAAGCCGGGATCGGTATGCACATCGTTGCCGGTGAAGAGATTGATGCGATCGAGATTGTAGCCGGGAACGAGGCGGGCGATTTCGTCGAGCGTGGCGAGCGGATCGAAGGGGCTGAGCTTGGGTTCAAGATTGTTGGAGGCGAGCCAGACGGCGTGGCGGTCGGCCTCTCCAGATTGCGCGCCGCGGGACTGGCCGAGATCGGCGGTGACGGAGCCTTTTCCGAAAGGGACGAGGGATTTGACATCGACGGCCATGCTGCCGGCGAGGCGGACGAGGATTTCGAAGTCGGGCTTGACGCCGGCGTGGTCGGCGGCCTTCTTGACAAGTTGGACATCGCCGAAGGTGTTGGTGACGGTGCCGGATTTTTCGTAGAGGCTGGCGGCGGGGAGCACGACGTCTGCGAGGGCTGCGGTCTCAGTGAGGAAGATGTCCTGCACGATGAGGAATGTGTTCCGCAGGTTTTCCGGATCGAGGCCGAGCGTGCCGACCGGATTGGCGCCGACAACGAGAAGAGCGCCGAGGTCGCCGCTTCCGGCGGCTTTATACATCTCATTGAGAGCCTTGCCAGGTTCTTGCGGCAGGTTCGGATACTCGGCGAATGCGCCGGGGTCGGATACGGGAACGTAGCCGGGGAGCAGGTTGGGGAAGAGGCCCATGTCGGCTGCGCCGCGGGAGTTGGAGTGGTCGCCGAGATAGGCGAAGCGGACGTTGCCTCGCGCCAGGCCCCAGGCGACGAAGGCTTCGAGGGCTGCGCTGCGGAACTCCTGGCCGAAGACGATGACGAGCGACTCCTCGGCCATGACGGCCTTGGCGAAATCGGACGCATTGCGGTCGAGTATGGTGGTGAGGTCCTTGTAGCCGTTGGGCGGAAGGCCCTGCACGGCGCGGGCCTGACGTTCAAGCTTGATGGACTTTGAATTGGCGATGTAGAGGCGGGCGCGATTGAGGCGGACATTGGTGCGGAGTTCCCAGGCGAGCAGCGGATGCTCTTCAGTGGGATCGCTGCCGACTAAAAGGATAGCGGGGGCGGAGGCGATGTCGCGCAGGCTGGCGGCCTTGCCCGTGTGACCGGCGAGGGCGCGGGCGAAGGCGGCGTAGTCGGTGGTGCGCTCGTGATCGATGTTGTTGGTGTGGAGAACGGTGCGGGCGAATTTTTGCAGGAGATAATTCTCTTCGTTGGTGGTCGTGTTTGATCCGATGACGCCGATCGAAGAGCCTCCGCGGCTGTCGCGGATTTCCTTGAGCTTGCTGCCGGCCAGGCGCAGGGCTTGCTCCCAGGTGGCGGGCTCCAACTTTCCGGCGGCGTTGCGGATCAAGGGCTTGGAAAGCCGCTCGGGGTTCTCAACAAAGTCGAAGCCGAAGCGGCCTTTGGCACAGAGAAAGTCGTTGTTGATGCCGCTCTTGTCGCGGTTGTCGGCGCGGACGATTTCGGAGCCGTTGTCGACCTGGCGGACGCCGAGGGTGACCTTGCAGCCGTCAGCGCAGTGCGTGCAGACGGTGGAAACGTGCTTCATCTCCCAGGGGCGCGTTTTGTAACGGTAGCTGCCGCTGGTGAGCGCGCCGACGGGGCAGACGTCAATGCACATGCCGCACTGCTCGCAGTCGAGCTGTCCGGTCTGGCCGTCGGGGGAGAAGTCATTGGGGGCGATGACTGAGACGACGCCGCGGTTTTGCACGCCGAGAGCCCAGACGTCCATGCCCTCGCCGCACATGCGGACGCAGCGGTAACAGAGGATGCAGCGGGGGCGGTCGTAATAGACGGCGGGGGACCACTGCTGCTCATCGCGGTGCGCCTTGGCCTCGGCGTAGAGGCTTTCGCCGGCGCCGTACTTGAAGGTCATGTCCTGCAGTTCGCACTCGCCGCCGGCATCGCAGACGGGGCAGTCGAGGGGGTGGTTGCCGAGCAGGAGCTCGATGGTGGCTTTGCGCGCCTGGATGATTTCAGGCGACTCGGTGACGAAGACCTGACCCTCGGCGACCGTAGTGGTGCAGGCGGTTTGCAGCTTGGGCACTTTTTCCTGGCGGACCAGGCACATGCGGCAGGCGGCTTGCAGGCTGAGGCCGGGGTAGTAACAGAAGGCAGGGATTTCGATGCCGGCTTTGCGGCAGGCTTCAATGAGCAGCATGCCCGCGGGTGCGGTGAGCTTTTTTCCATCGACGGTGAAGGTTACGTCTGGCATTCGAGTCCTTAGGCTTTTGCTACGCTGCTACGGGAAGTTCAACGGCTGTCCATTCAAGGGTAATCGCTCCGGATGGGACGCCGATCATCAGCCCGGGAATCTCCGTTGTCTCAGCAACTGGCATTTGCTCGCCAGCCCTCAAAAGCTCACGCAGATGCGCATCGGCAGCCGCCTTGAAAAGCAATTTCACTTCATCTTTCGAGACGGAGAAGGCGGCACACCCCTGAATGTCGGGGGCAAATGCGCCGAAACTCACGGGGCCGGTCTCAATTACGGTCAAGAACATTTGGCTGCTCAATCTGTGCGCCTCCAAGAAGAAAGTTTGCAGTCAGTTCTGGAATATCGCAATCTTCATTCCCTGCAACGGTGATCAAACCGTTCTTAACCGGATGTCGCCAGTGCCGAATCTCAACCTCTGGTAGGGCTGCTGTGCCACGCGCATCAAGTTCCATTTCTAACCTCAAATTTGCAATTCGTGCTCAGTCAAACGATCCTTTCAACGTCGGCAAGTAATCTCGGTCTCAGTGATCGGTAAATAAGTGAGCGATCCCGACGACAAGAAATAGAATGCCGATACCCACGAACATCAACTGCCCTTTCCATCTTGCGATCGGTCGTCCAAGCTGGCCGTGCATATCGCTTGCATAGAACTGTTTGATAGATATTCCGGCAACGATAGCGACGGTTCCGCCAATGACAGAAAGAATCGCAGCGTTGTTGGTCATTCGACTCTCATTCTTAAATCACGGCCAATTCGACGTGCTTTGCGAACGGGCAGGGCTTGCCGTTCAGGTGGTCTTCAAACTCCTTGCGGAACTTTTTCACAAAGCCCAGCGTGGGCATGGCGGCGGCGTCGCCGAGCGGGCAAAACGTCCGGCCCATCATGTTTTCGGCTAAATACTGAATATTGTCGATGTCCTTGGCTACTCCGTAGCCGGCGTGGAAGCGGGTCAGCGATTTCTTCAACCAGTCTGTCCCTTCGCGGCAGGGAATGCACCAGCCGCAGGACTCGTGCTGATAAAAGCTTATGGTGCGCAGGGCGAACTCGACGATGCAGGTCTGGTCGTCGATGACGACGACGCCGCCGGAGCCAAGCATGGATCCGGCTTTGCCCACCTGGTCGAAATCCATGCCGAGGTTTTCGATTTCTTCGGGCAAGAGAACCGGCGTCGAGGAACCGCCGGGAACAACGGCCTTCAGCTTGCGTCCGCCGCGGATGCCGCCGCCCACTTCGTAGATCAACTTCTTGAGGTTGTAGCCCATGGGCAGTTCGTACACGCCGGGGCGCTGCACGTGGCCGCTGAGCGAGAAGAGGCGCGTGCCTCCGTTGCGCGGAGAGCCGATGGCCGCGAAGGCCGGGCCGCCCATCTCGATGACGAAGGGCACGCTGGCAATGGTCTCGGCATTGTTGATGACGGTGGGGCCGCCATAGAGGCCGACGACCGCTGGGAAAGGCGGCTTGATGCGCGGGATGCCGCGCTTGCCTTCGAGCGATTCCATAAGCGCGGATTCTTCGCCTACTTCGTACGCGCCTGCACCCGACTGAGTGATGACCTGGAACTCGGTATCGGAGCCGAAGATCTTTTTGCCGAGGAAGCCCTTGGCATAGGCATCGGCGACGGCCTTCTCCACGATTTCGAGCAGATAGCGGTACTCGCCGCGCAGGTAGATGAAGCCGACCTTTGCGCCGATGGCCAGGCCGGCGATGATGGTGCCTTCAATGACGGAATGCGGATCGTGCAGGAAGATCAGGTGATCCTTGCAGGTTCCGGGCTCGCTCTCGTCGCCGTTGACCAACACGTACTTCGGCTTTGCGGATTGCTTGGGAACGAAGGACCACTTGAGGCCGGTGGGGAAGCCAGCGCCGCCACGGCCGCGAAGGCTCGACGCCTTCATCTCTTCGATAATCCATTCAGGGCCCTGGTCAAGGCATTTTTTCGCGGAGACGTAGCCGCCGAGTTCGATGTAGCGGTCGATGTTGGCTGCGCCCATGCCGAAGCGGCGGCTGACGACTTTGACTTCATCGGGATGGGAGACGAGCCTAGGCATGAGGTGCGCTCATTTCTTCTCCCCACCCCTGCGACGAAGACCTGTCGCCGGGGACCCCGGACCTTGCGCGGCCGCGATACGATTCGAGAATGCCGGTGACGTGGTCGGCGGTGAGCTCGTCGTGGAAGTCGTAGTTGACCTGGATGGCCGGCGCCCAGCAACATGCGCCGATGCATTCGACTTCTTCGAGAGAAAAGAGGCCGTCGGCGGTTACGCCCTTGTGGCCAATGCCGAGTTCTTCCTGAAAGCGCTCGTACACGTCATACGCGCCGCGCAGCATGCAACTGATGTTGGTGCAGACCTGAACGTTATATCTGCCGGCGGGCTTGAAGCGGAGCATGGAGTAATAAGTGGCCACGTTGCGGACGTCGAGTTCTGTAATGCCGATGCGCTCGGCGATCTCGGCGATGACGGCATCAGAGAGGTAGCCGATCTCGTCCTGCGCGTAGAGCAGCATGGGCACCAGCGCGGAGCGGCGCACGGGGTACTTCTCGACCAGCGCGTCGAAGCGGGCGGCGAGCTGGGGAGAGAAGATGGACATGGTTTCCGGACTCATTGCTGCTTCTCCCTTGTCATCAGTTCCCGCGCCCATCGTTCGGCGGCCATATCCATTTCTTCCTCGCCTAGTCCTTCTTTGCGTAATCTTCCGTGCTCAGTGAACTCGAGTTTTCCCTGTCTTCCATCTTCGCGCCGCCATGTTACTTCTGGACCCTTGCGGTTGAGGTCAAGCCAGTCGTCGCCGTGGCGGACCAGGATTCTCTCCTCGCCTAACTCGACTGTGGCCTGGCGGTTGCCGTTGAGGCCGTGGGCGGCAGTGTAACTGCGGAGCAGGGAAGCGAGGGAAACCCATAACTCGACGTATAACTGCGCGGGGTTTGTGGTGGGATTATTCTCGATGATTTCGATGGCTTCCAATCCGCATTCCCTCGGGGGCTAAAGCCCAGTTCCTTTGGCTGTCTTGATGTACGGGCTAAAGCCCGTACCCTTCATTGAATCGAGTTTGTTCGCAACCTTTTCAGCCAACTGTTTCCAATTGTCGTCCTTTGGACCACGGGCATTGGGATGCGGCGCGAGGACGAAGATCGTAGACTCGTGTTTCTCTGCCCCGCCACGAGTCAGATCGCATCCGGCGATCCGACTCCAATTTTTCTCTTCGCTAAAACCGTACATGACCACGAGTCTCGGTTTCAGCTTGTCCAGAGACATTCTTTCGCGAATGGTCTTGATTCTCGCCTCTACGATCTCAGCCTTCTTGTCAAGGTACCCCTTGTTTTTCTTGGACTCTTGAGAATTTCTGGCCGACAGCCCTGACAATTCGACTACGCAAGTGTTGCCAGCGCTCCTACCCCAATGATCGCGTTGATAGGAACGAAGGCTCTCTTGGTCTGACGGCTCATGGAGAGACGCCATCAAGAGTAGTATCAATCGTCTCCACGTCCGCTGAAGCACGGCCGCCTCTGGAGCTTCGCGGTGCCATCGCATTTCTCCGATTTCCTCGTGAAACTCCTTGCAGTCGCACAAACCATCCTTGCCTAGCTTCTTGAATGCCTCGGCCCGCATTTCGTTTCCTTCGCCGCCCGGCTCTGGCCCAATGAACCAGTAGGGTGCATCCCATCGTCCGAATCCGTAAAACTCCTGAGTCATTGATGCAACTAAACTGCCCATCGTCGGTACGCTCCGAGGTGCACTATCGGTCAATCTCCCCCAGCACAATATCGATTGACCCGATTACGGCGACTACGTCGGCTAACATGCGGCCTTTGCACATGACCTCCAATGCCTGCAACGTCGGAAACGACGGATACCGCATGTGCACTCGATACGGCTTTGCCGTGCCATCGGAAACAATATAGTAGCCGGTCATGCCGTGGCCGGCTTCAATGCCCTGGTAAACCTCGCCGGCCGGTACGGTGAAGCCTTCGGTAACAATTTTGAAGTGATGGATCAGCGCTTCCATCTGCGTCTTCATTTTCTCGCGATCGGGCAGCACGACTTTTGGCGCGTCGGCTTTGACCGGGCCTTCCGGCATGCCGTCGAGGGCCTGTTGAATGATCTTGACGCTCTCGCGCATCTCGACCAGGCGCACTTCGTAACGCGCCCAGCAGTCGCAGGCGGTGGATGTGGGCACGTTGAACTGAAACTTCTCGTAGCTCGAGTACGGCATGTCGCGGCGGAGATCGAAGTCAACACCGGAGGCGCGCAGCGGAGGGCCGGTGACACCGAGGGCGACGGCATCGTCAGCGGAGAGATGGCCTACGCCCACCAGGCGGTTGCGGAAGATGGGGTTGCCGGTGAGCAGGTTGGCGTACTCGTCGATCTTTTCCGGGAAGATTCGAATGAAGGCCTGCACGCGGTCGAGGAAGTCGAGCGGCGGCTCCATGGACAGGCCGCCAATGCGGATGTAGCTGAGCATCATGCGCTGGCCGGCTACGGCTTCAAAGAGGCGCAGGATGTCTTCGCGTTCGCGGAAGGTGTAGAGAAAAACGGTGAGGGCGCCGATGTCCATGGCGTGTGTGCCCAGCCAGATAAGGTGCGAATTAAGGCGGCTCAATTCAGCGAGCAGCACGCGCATCCACTGCGCTTTGGGGGGAATTTCCAGGCCAAGCAGCTTTTCAACGGCAAGGGCGTAGCAGAGATTGTTGGAGAGGGGATCGAGGTAGTTGATGCGATCCGTGAGAGGGACGACCTGGTGATAGAACTTGGCCTCGCAGGTCTTCTCGATGCCGGTGTGCAGATAGCCGATTTCGGGATAGATGCGAACGATGATTTCGCCGTCGATCTCAAGCACCAGGCGCAGCACGCCATGGGTGGCCGGGTGCTGCGGGCCCATGTTGATGACCATGTGCTGGTCTTTAGCGCCTTCCGCCGGTTCAAGGACGGGCATGCCTGCAAGGTTGCTCATCAACGGTAGCCCTCCACCGGGTAGTCCTTGCGTAGCGGATGGCCTTTCCACTCTTCGGGCATCATGATGCGACGCAGGTTGGGATGCTCTTCGAAACGGATGCCGAACAGGTCGAAGACTTCGCGCTCGTAGAAGTTGGCGCCGGCCCAGACCTGGGTGATGGATTCGACTGCCGGATCTGCATCTTCTAGCATGACGCGGAGACGGATGCGCTGCTTCATGGCGAAGGACGTTATGTGATAGCTCAACTGAAAGCGGGACGCGGCAGGGAACCAGTCGACGGCGGTCAGGTCTTCAAAAAAGTTGTAACCGGCGGATTGCAGGGTGAAGCACGCGGCGCGGATTTGTTCAGGCGCGATGGTCAGGGTCAGTTCGTTGAAGTCGAATTTTGCGTCGATGAGCGCTTCGGCGTTCCAGGCGAGAACGGCCTTTACGGCGTGATGATCGGGCAGCCCTTCGAGGACCGCGGCCTTGCCCAGAAGTGTCGCTGCGTCGGCCATCTTAGAGATCCGCCTTGTCCTGGCTCCAGTTGAGGATGCCCTTGCGCACAATGTAGTAGAGGCCGACGGCGACAAAGCCGAGATAGACTACCATCTCCCAGAAGCCGAAGAGACGCCCGACGCCGGTGAGGGCGGGCAGTTTGCGGTAGACCACCGCCCAGGGCATCATGAAGACCGCTTCCACGTCGAAGAGGATGAACAAAACCGCGACCAGGTAAAAGCGCACGCTGAAGCGCGAGCGGGCGTCACCCACGGCCACGATGCCGCATTCATAGGCGGCCAGCTTGGTGGTGGTGTTGCGATGACGCCCGACAAACCAGGACGCGACCACCATGCCCACACCCAGCAGGATGACAGCCACAATCTGCATGAACAGCGGGATGTATTGCCAGGTGTACGGGATCACGTAAGGGGTCATCGTTGCCCAATCTCGAGAAGAATCCGTGAAGATTGCATCCAGCCACTGGAGCCGCCCAGATTTCATCGAACAGGATGCTGGTTTGAGCTTAGGTTTTCAGCCTCATCCCGTCAAGGCAAAGCGGACGGTGGCAAAGCTGCTGTGGGAGATGAACGCAGGCGTAAAAGTGCGCGGCTATGGAACGGATGCCGGTTTGGCGCCCGTTGTTCGGGCTGAGAACTGCGACAGTGAAGGGCACGAAAGCAATCGACTGCCCAGAATGTGGGACGTGCGGGGGCAAAAGAGGCATCGACATGCGTATATCGACTGGGTTTATGTTCACTCAGATGATTCTCCCCGGTTTCTGTAGCTGTTTTTAACCTGGTCCTAAACTCTGGTTTAGATGGTTTTGGTATACCAGCGTTGAGCAAGAGCAACGGTGAGCGACATCACATCGATTTCGGATGGGGAACGCGATCCTGTACTGGTCTGATTTGGGACACGGTACCTCGGTTATCTGAATTGGAAACGAAAGTAGCCGAAGAACTGGACGAGGATAAACACCATGGCGGCATCCATGACCACCGACTTCTCGATGCGCGTTTCCACGCAGGCAGGCTCGAATGCGTGTGTACGTTCCAACCGGCTTCGCCGCATCACGCCGCAGGCGGGGCACGCGCTGGAGATTCTGGGCCACGCGATCGAGTATCTTACCGATGAGTATGTGCACCAGGGCGGCGACATGTCTCCTCGGAACGGTCCACTGGAGGCCGTGCAACTGCTCATGGCGCGCAACCGCGAGATTTACTACGCATGCCCGGAAGTGGCGACTGTGGGCGATCGGGTGCGGGCGATGCTGCACTTTCGCGCGGCGTAGGGCTGCGCGTACCCGCGACGGCAACGCTCCTCCCGCTGCGTCGGAGAAGTTAATTTTTTGGATTCCGGAAAGGGCCGTCACTGCGACGGCCCTTTTCACTGGCGCAGCATCATAAGCCCTTTTTCACTGGTCCGGTCTCATTGACCGAGCGCCAGCACACCAAACAGAACCAGCCAGGCCACGCTCATGGCGTGCCAGAACCAGGTTGTTGAGTCAACGGCCACCTGGCGGTATTCGACGCGCTTGAACCATCCCAGCGCGGACAGGCACAGAATCAGCGCCAATACGCCAAGGAGCAGGTGGGCGGCGTGCAGGCCGGTGATCACATAAAAGAAATAGCTTGCCGGGGTGGACCAACGATCGAAGGCGAAACCCTGGGCTGAGAGGTTGCGCCAGGCGATGGCCTGTCCGGCGAGGAAGAGCGCGCCTAGGAATAGCGTGGCGCCGATCCAGGGCAGGGTGCGGCGCAGAGCCGGGCGGCCCTGGGCGAGCCTTTCTTCCAGCTCATCGATTTCGCGGTAGATGTTTTGCCGCGAGCGCTCCATGGTAAGGCTGCTCAGCAGCAGAATCAGCGTGTTGAGGTAGAGGATTTTCGGCAGAAGCACGGGACGCCAGTCACCGATAAATTCGTGGGTGCGGGGATCCATGTGGAAGCCAGCCTGGCGGGCAAAGAAGAACAGGACCAGCACCGCGAAGAAGATCATATCCGCGGCCAGGGCGGAGAGAACGAAGAATCGGACGCGGTGCAGGAGTTCACGCGGACCGCGCCGCTCATTGTTCCATTCGTCGTCGCCTCCGCCGCCACCACCGCCGGTGGGGCGCCGGTCGACTGGCGGTTTGCCGCCGATTCCGGGCTCTTTGCGTTCGATCTCCGCGGGGGCGGGCGTAAAGATGGAGGGCATGCGCAGGCCTCTGTGAGGTGAGATTACACTCACTCAGGCTTGGACGCATCCTGAATCGAAGAGGATGGATTGATTTTTTTCGCATCGTCTCATCCTGGGAGAAAGTGGGCTACTTTTCTCGGGGTGCGACGAGCTACTTGGCCAGCGTAGAGGCCACGGTCTGGACGAAGAGTCGGTGGACACGGCGATCTGCGGCGAGTTCGGGATGAAAGGTGGCTGCCATGAGCGTGCCTTGGCGCACCAGGACGGGAAAGCCCTCGCGGCGGGCCAGGACCTGGACGCCAGGACCTGTTTCGAGAATGCGTGGGGCGCGGATGAAGACCATCTCCAATGGGCCGCCGGCTAGCTCGGTGGGGGCAGTGAGGATGGCGGAGTCGATCTGGCGTCCGTAGGCGTTGCGCTCAACAACGGCATCGAGAGCGCCGAGGCTGCGCTGGGTGGGGTTGCGGACCTCGCGGGCCAGCAGGATGGCTCCGGCGCAGGTGCCGAAGACCGGCTTGGCGGTGCAGAAGTCCTTTAGTGTCTCAAAGAAGTTGTGCTTGTCGAGGAAGCGGAGAACGGTGGTAGATTCGCCGCCGGGGAGGATGAGGCCGTCGAGGGCGGCAAGCTGGTCGGGCTTGCGGACTTCGACGGGATCGGCACCGGTTTCAGCGAGGGCGCCGGCGTGGGCGGCATAGTCGCCCTGGATGGCGAGGACGCCGATGCGGGGTGAGGCGAGCTTTCCGGTCAAACCACGCTTCTCCTGTGTGTAGGGAACCTACCAACCCCGCGTCTGCAACAGTTGCGATTCTTCCAGGCCGGCGGCGGCGAGGCCTTTCATCGTGCCGGTCACTTGCTCGCTGACTTCGGCGAGGATCTTGGGGTCGTTGAATTGGGTGGTGGCCTGGACGATGGCGCGGGCGCGGCTGACGGCTTCTTCGCGCTCCTTTGGGTCGTTTTCTACGTCGAGGGGCGTGGCGCGCTCCTTCATGAAGATTCCTGAGCCGACGAAAATAGCTTCGGCGCCTAGCTGCATCATGAGTGCGGCGTCGGCGGGGGTGGCGATGCCGCCGGCGGAGAAGTTGGGAACCGGCAGCTTGCCGGTCTGCGCGACCATGCGGATCAGTTCGTAGGGGGCCTGGTGGTCCTTGGCGGCCTTGTAAAGTTCCTGCTCGGAGAGGACGGTCAGGGCGCGCATCTCGCTGGTGATTTGGCGCATGTGCCGGACGGCGTGGACCACGTCGCCGGTGCCTGCTTCGCCCTTGGTGCGGATCATGGCCGCGCCTTCGGCGATGCGCCTGAGGGCCTCGCCCAGGTTGCGCGCTCCGCAGACGAAGGGCGTGGTGAAGGCGTGCTTGTCGATGTGGTGGGCTTCGTCGGCGGGGGTGAGGACTTCGCTTTCGTCGATGAAGTCGACGCCGAGTTCCTGGAGAATCTGCGCTTCGGCGAAGTGGCCGATGCGGGCTTTGGCCATGACCGGGATGGACACGGCCTGGATGATCTGCTTGATGAGGCTGGGCTTGGCCATGCGGGCCACGCCGCCCTCGGCGCGGATCATGGCGGGGACACGCTCGAGGGCCATGACCGAGGTGGCGCCGGCTTCTTCGGCGATGCGCGCCTGCTCGACGTTCATCACATCCATGATTACGCCGCCCTTGAGCATTTCAGCGAGTCCGATTTTGAGGCGCAGGGTGGTTCCAGTGAAGCTCTTGTTTCCGTTCTGTTCGGACATAGTTCTTGACCTCGATTCCCGGGCAGCTCGCGTGCCGCGTTTGCGGCGAAAACCGCGAGATGCCGTTCTATTTCAGTGTAGCAGCGATGCGATTTGCGGGTATTCGGTGGGGGGGAGCGGGGACTGAGTTCGCTGATACCCACCCCGGCCACAAAAACAAGAACGTTGCGAAGGTAGGGCATCCAGGGGCATGGCGGCGATGGATCCGGCGGATTCAGAGACTTCCTAAGAACCTGTCCAAGGACCAAGTTCAAGGGGGCCGGATGAGGCTTCTGATCTCCCACCTATTCGCAAAAGAGCGTGAATGGATGGGGCGCGGAGCGTTTGTTCCGTGTTGGAGGCGGGCGATTCCAAGTTGTTGGACAGTTTCTAAGTCTTTTCCAATCCTGATGTTCCTCTTCTGGTCACGCTACTGCCTGCTTTCTGTACATGGCTGCGCACCCTCTGTCTCCTCCTGGAACCGAACCAACGAACAGTCCGCAGAACTCCTCCGCGGACACGGCTGCGCTCGAACATGCGCTGATTCCTCAGCAAATCCGTGCCCATGAGGGAGAAGGTACGGTGCTCAGCGCCGCGGTGGCGCGGTTGCCGGTGGAGCTGGATGTTTCTGTGCCGGTAAGGGGTTTCAGGGTGCGCAATCTGCTGGCGCTGGAGCCGAGCCAGCTTATCGAGTCCGGCTGGGGGCATGGGGAAGACCTGCCGCTGGCAGCGGGCGCGGTGCAATTGGCCTGGAGCGAGTTTGAAGTGATCGATACGCAGCTTTCGGTGCGCGTGACGCGGCTGGCATGAGGATTTCCGGGATGGAAGAAGCAAATGCAGGAGGAAGGCGGGCGATGAAGCAGGAAGCTGACGGGTCGGGCAAGGCAAGGCCACCCATTGGAGGGCTTGCCGGTTGGCTGCTGGGAAAGCTGCGCGTGGCGCGGCGTCCCGCGCCGAGGCTTGCCGTTCTGGAACGGATTACGCTCGCGCCGCGGCAATCGCTGGCGCTGGTGGAGGCCGATGGACGGCGGTTCTTGGTGGCCACTTCGGCAGAGGGCACTCCGGCTTTCTACGCACTGGATACTCCCCGGCGGCCGGCAGCGGAGGGAACAGCGGGGACTGGGCGGACGGAAGGGCGCATTGCGGTGCGGCCGGCGAAACGACCGGGCGTTGATCGGGATTTGAGGGTTTCATGGTAGTTTTGTGGGCCGCCGCAAAGGTAGCGGCCTTGGCGCCTCCGCAGCTTTTGCCCGATCTATCGCAGCGGTTGACCGGTTCCGATTCGACGCCCTGGACGATTCTTTTTGTCCTGACGCTGATCACGCTGCTGCCGGCGATTTTGATGTGTATGACGCCGCTGGTGCGGCTGCTGGTGGTGTTTCACTTTCTGCGTCAGGCGCTGGGAACGCAGACCGCGCCTTCGAATCCCACGCTGATGGGTTTGGCGCTGATGATGACCTGGTT